>PLFA01000098.1 GCA_003136615.1 Caulobacteraceae bacterium
GATCGAGGCGCCGGTGGCCACGACCACATCGGCCATGCCGTATCTGAGCATGTCGCGATAGACGTGCATGCAGCCGCCGGCGCTGGTGGATCCTGCCAGGGTGATCCACACCGAGCACGCGGGGTCTTCGATCGCCATGGAGAGGATATCGGCTGCCCGCGCGGTATCCCGCGAGGTGAAGCTCATCTTGCGCATGGCGTCGATCACCGGCCGGGCGTCGTAGGCGGTGATGTCGACGTGCTCCACCGTCTTGGAGAGCAGTTCGGCCTTGGTGTTGGCGGGAGCGTTCATCGGTCGGGTTCCACATTTCAAATCCGCTCATCCCCGCGGAAGCGGGGACCCATAGCGCCGGCAGCCGGGATTGGCGACCACGCGAGCGGCAACGGATCGATGGATCCCCGCCTGCGCGGGGATGAGCGGTGCTTCTACGGAATTACTTCCGCCGCCGCCGCTTACTGCGGGCGCGCGACAGCTTGACGACGTCGGCGGTCTCGGCGCGGGGGGTGGCGAAGGTGCGTGGGGCCAGGCCGAACATCGACATCATCGGCGCGTCTTCGACCTGACAGGTCTCCACGTCGCCGAAGCCGTTGAAGCGGGTGGTCATGGCCACGCCATAGGCGCCCAGCATGCCGATCTCGACATAGTCGCCCTCGCCGACATCCTCCGGCAGCCAGAACGGCCCGGGCATCATGTCCTGGCTGTCGCAGGTGGGACCGAAGAAGCGGAACGGACGCAACGCGGCCGATGCCTCGCCGCCGGAGCGGTGCAGCTTCACCGGAAACGGCCACTTGGTGTGGGCCGCGTCGAACAGGCTGCCGTAGGAGCCATCGTTGAGATAGAGGGCGTCGCCCTTCTTCAGCTCGACCTTGCACAGGATGGAGGTGGACTCCGCCACCAGCGCCCGGCCGGGTTCGCACCAAAGCTCGGTGGTCTCGTGCACCATCATTTCGGCGAAGCCGCGATCGAGGGATTGCATGTAGTCAACAAGCGCCGGCGGCACCATGCCTGGATAGACCGAGGGGAAGCCGCCGCCCACGTCGACCACATCAGCAAAGACGCCGGCGCGAACGAGGGCGCGCGAGGCCTGGGCCATCGCCGCCTGGTAGGCGGTCGGACGCATGCACTGGCTGCCAACATGGAAGGCCACGCCCATCAGCTCCTGGGTGGCGCGCCGCGCAGACAGCAGAAGATCGGGCGCCTCGAAGGCCGTGGCGCCGAATTTCCCCGACAGGGCATAGGCCGCCCCGGGCGCTTCCACCGCCAGGCGCACCATCAGATTGAGATCGCTGGCGCCATTGGTGGCGGTCAGGATCTTGGCCAGCTCCGCTTCGCTATCGAGGGCGAAGGTGCGCACGCCGTGATCGAAATAGGCCCGGGCGATGGCCTCTGGGCTTTTCACCGGGTGCATGAAGGCCAGGGTCGCGCCGGGCGCATTGGCGCGCACGACCTCGATCTCCGGCATCGACGCCACGTCGAAGCTGGTTACGCCGTTGGCGGCGAGCTCACGGATGACCCACGGCGAAGGATTGGCCTTCACCGCATAGAACACCCGACCCTTGAAGGATTCCTGGAACCAGCGCGCCGCGACAGCTACGGAGCCCGGTCGCACCAAGGCGACAGGACGTTCCGGCGACCGCTCACGGACCAGGTCCAGGGGTGAATGGTACGTGTGCAATTCACGTAACCCCCTGTAGATTGTTGAACCCAGGCCGGCGTTAGCAGCGCTTGATGAGGACTTCGGGTCCGCCGGAGCGAGCCAAATAGGGATGATGCGCCCCCATGTAAAGCCTCGATTTTACGCCGCGTTCGTGGAACCCTTTGATTGTCGCTTTCCGTGGTCCGCTTTTTCAAGGACGTCGTGTCCATGAGGTCTCAGGTGACGCCCCGCCGACGCCTCCGACCCCTGATCATTTTGGGATCTCTGGCCTTCGCCCTCGCCGCCTGCGGAAAGGGCGCCGGGCCCGGCCCGCCGCCAAACAAGGGCGTGATCAGATTTTCCATTTTCTCCACGCCCCTCGCCAAGGCGAAGAGCCAGGACTGGTCGCCTATGCTGGCCGATATGGCCGCGCGGACCGGCCTCAAGGTCGAGCCCGATTACGCCGTGGGCGAGACGCAGCAGGTGGAGGCCATGCGCCGGGGGAAGACGGATGCGGGATGGTTTTCCAATGCGGCGGGACTGCAGGCCGTGCGGCGGGGGGGTGGCGAGGTTTTCGTCACCGCCTTCGCGAATGGGAATAGCGACAGTGATCACTCGCTCCTCATCGTGAACGCCAGGAGCCGTCTGACCTTGCCAAGGGTGCTGAAGTGCGACCGGACCCTGACGATCAGTCTTGGCGATGCGCGTTCGGTGTCCGCAACCCTCGCGCCCACGGCCTATGTGTTCGCGCCGGTCGGCCTTGACCCGAGGCGCTGCTTTCGTCAGATGCGCGCCGCCAGCCCCGCCGCCAACCTCTTGGCCGTCGCCCATGGGCATGTGGATCTCGCCACTGAGGATTCCGCTTGGTTGCAGACCGGCGCCGGGGCCGGACGCCCCGAAGCCCGCGATGTCAGGGTGCTCTGGCGCTCGCCGCCCCTGCCGGGGGATCCGATCATCTGGCGCCGGACTCTCGATCCGGCGGTGAAGGAAAAGCTTCGCCAGTTCTTCCTCACCTACGGCCAGGGCGAAAGCCCGGCCGCCCAGCGCCAACGGATCAATCTGGCGAGGCTTGGGGTCGCTGGATTTCGAGCGGCCGACAACAATCACCTCCTGCCTATTCGGGAGATGGAGGCGGCGCAGGCCTGGGTGCTGGCGAAGGAGGGGGGCGACAAGGTCCGGATCGCCGCCGCCCAAAAAGCCCTGGACAATATCCGCGCCCAGCGCGAGGCCCTGGAAGCCCGCACTCGGGCCCCGGCTGCGGCCCAATAGGCTTGCGCCATGATAGAGAGGGTGTGGGCTGGGGGGAGAGCGGAATGGATCTGAGAGACGCCGAACGCGCGGATCTTCCCCGGATCCTCGCCATCTTCAACGAGGTCGTCGTCAATTCCACCGCTATCTATTTCCACGCGCCGGTGGACCTCGCCAATCGTGAGGCCTGGTTCGCGGCGCGCATAGCCGCCGGCTACCCCGTAATCGTCGCGGCGAAGGGCGGGGAGGTGGTCGGTTTTGGCTCCTTTGGCGATTGGCGGGCCGCGCCGGGTTACGCCTTCACGGTGGAGCACACGGTCCACGTGCGCGCCGACAGCCGCCGCCACGGCGTCGGCCGCGCCATTGTCGAGGACTTGATCTCCCGCGCGCGCGCCATGGACAAGCACGTGATGCTGGGTGGCGTCGACGCCGCCAACGCCGCCTCCCTGGCCATGCACGTCAATCTCGGCTTTGAGCCGGTCGCCCATTTCCGGGAAGTCGGCCGCAAGTTCGACCGCTGGCTCGACCTGACGTTCGTGCAGAAGGTGCTGTGAGCACTAGCCCTTAAGCCGCCCCCTGCTTCGCCGGCGGACCCCGCCGCAGACGCGCCAGGCGCCGCAGCCGGCGCCAGAAGCGGCTTTTCTCCGGTTCGGGATAGGGCTGGAGGAGGCGCAGGAACTCCTCGGCGCAGGCGCGCCAGCTATATTGCTCGGCCACCTTTCGCACATGGGCGCGGTCCAGCTTCAGAGCCTCCAGGGCGGCTTCGCGCAGGCCCCCCTCGCGCCCCGGCGCCAGAACGCCCGCGCCGGTGCCCGGGATGATGTCGATGGGGCCAGGCGCGGAGAAGGCGGCCACGGGGGTTCCCGCGCCCCAGGCCTCCAGGATTACCAGGCCAAAGGTGTCGGTGAGGGAGGGAAAGACGAAAACGTCGGCGCAGGCGTAGTGCGAGGCGAGATCGGCCCCAAACTTGGCGCCCACGAATTTCACATCCGGAAACTTCGCCTCCAGCTCCTCGCGCTGGGGCCCGTCGCCCACCACCACCTTGGTCCCGGGCAAGTCCAGCCCGACAAAAGCCTCGATATTTTTCTCGACGGCGACGCGCCCCACATAGAGCCAGATGGGGCCCGCTAACCCCTCGAAAATGTCCGGCTCATTGTGGCCGCGCGGACGGAAGAGGACAGTATCCAGCCCCTTGGACCACAGCGAGATATTGCGAAAGCCGTGGGCCTCCAGCTCCTCGCGCATGGTGGGGGTGGCCACCATCAGCCGCCCGGAGGGCCGGTGGAACCAGCGCATATAGGCGTAGCCGGCGGCGAGCGGCAAAGGCAGGCGCGCCGACACATATTCCGGNNTCGGTGGCGATATGGATGGCTTCCGGCTCGAAGGCTTTGAACCGCTCCTGCACCTTCTCATAGGCGCCCATGGCCAGGCGGATTTCGGGGTATGTGGGCATGGGGAAGGTGGCGAACTGATCGGGGCTTATCACCTCCACGGTTTCGCCCATCTCGCGCAGTTCGGCGACAACCCGGGTCAGGGTGCGCACGACGCCGTTGACTTGGGGCTCCCAGGCGTCGGTGGCCAGTAGAATTCGCATCAGGCGGGGGCGGGTTCCGTGATTATTATTGCCGCCTGATCCAGGCGACGGGCGTCCTCTATCATGGACCAGGAACGCCGCGCGGCCCAGTCGAGGATTTCAAGCTCCCCACTCTGATGCTCCACGACGACGGTGCAGCTTTCCACCCAGTCCCCGTCATTGACGTAGAGAACCCCGTCGATCTCACGCATCTGGGCCCGGTGAATGTGGCCGCAGATCACCCCGTCAAAGCCCCGCCGGCGCGCCTCGGCCGCCGCGCCCTCCTCGAAGGCTTCGATGAACCGCCGCGCTCGGCCCACGGAGGTTTTGACGTAGGCGGAGAGGCTCCAATAGCCAAAGCCCATGCGCCGCCTCAGGCGATTGATCATCGTATTGGCGCCCACCAGGGCGTGATAGGCGCCGGCCCCGAACAGCGACCGGAGGAAAGGGCGGCGGGTGTGGGCGTCGAACTCATCGCCGTGGGTCACTAGAAACCGGCGGCCATCGGCGGTCTCGTGCAGCGCGTCGCGCGCCACCCGCACCCCGCCGAAATGCGCGCCGCAAAAGTCCCGCACCCGGTCGTCGTGATTGCCGGGGATATAAGTGACCTGCGCCCCCTTGCGGGCGAAGCGCAGCAGCTTCTGAACCACGTCATTGTGGGATTGCGGCCAGTGCCAGCCCCGCTTCATCCGCCATCCGTCGACGATGTCGCCCACGAGGAACAGATTCTCGCAGCTCGTGTGGCGGAGGAAATCGAGCAGCATCTCCGCCTGGCACGCCGGCGTTCCCAGATGCACATCCGAGATGAAGACCGCCCGATAGTGGGTGATGCTCGGTGTCTGCGACATGATCGAATCAGCCCCGGAGAAAGGCCTCGAGGGGTAAGCTGATTGCTTGTCGGTTTTGTGAAGGCGCGGGGCAGCCGGCCAACGCCTCAAATTCTTGCCAAAATTTGCCATTCAGCCTATCGAGACTGCCATGAGCACGATGAACATCTCTCTGCCCGAAACGCTGAAGTCCTTCGTTGACGAAAGGGTGTCTGGCGGCGGCTATGGGACGAGCAGCGAATATGTCCGAGAGCTGATCCGCGACGATCAGGATCGGCAACGTCTTCGCGCACTGCTTCTGGATGGGGCATCATCGCCGGCGGCTGCCCCTTTGGATGCCGCCTATTTCGAAGCCCTTCGGGCGCGCGCGCACGGCTAGAGAGGCGGGATGCGCCCCAAGCTCAGCGTTCCCCGCCAACTTGCCCTTGAAGATATAGACTCCACCATCGCCTATTATGCCGCCGAGGCGAATGAAGCTGTCGCGCTAGGCTTCATTGATACGCTCGAAAGCGTTTTTCGCCTGATCGCCGCAAGACCCGCCGCGGGCTCACCGCACTATGCGAACGCCTTGGCCATTCCCGGACTGCGGAGCCGGCCGCTAAAACGCTATCCCTATCTGATCTTTTATATCGAGCGGGAAGATCACATTGACCTCTGGCGCGTGCTTCACGTCCAAAGGGACATCCCCGCGAGGATACGCGAGCCGAACGGCTGATCGGGCTAGCGAGGAGGACTGAGCCGCCGTCGCGACGATCACGGATCTCACGGCCGATCAAAGCAACGGTGATTGGAATCTGTTCGCTTTGGCTGCGGTCATCGAGCAGGCGTGGTTCAAGGGCCACAATCCGCCGCTGCCAGCTTGGCTGGCCGACGACAACTTCTTGGCGTGGAAGCGGCTGTTCGTAACGAGTCTCATCGCGCTCCCGACGCCGGGCCTAAGGCGCCGCGACCCCCAGCGTCACCGGCCCTGGCGGCGCGGGCGGCGCGGGCTTGAGGCGCAGGCCCTTGAGCAANNGTCAACGGCCGGCGCGCGCCCTTGAAGCCGGCGAAGATCAGGGGCTGTCCGTCCGCGCCGAGGCCCTGGATCACCGTGGAGACGGTCTCGCCGGGCGCCCCAATGGTGAAGTGGTAGCTCATATCCATGCCCATGAAGGGCGAGACATGCAGCGCCTTACCGCAGGACTGGCGCACCTTCTCCGCATTATCCGGAGACACCGGGATCACATAGCTATGCCGGCCCCCAAACGTGTTGTGCACCTCATAGATCATGGCGGCCAGCCGCCCCTCGGCGTCATGGCAGTAGAAAAGGGTGAGGGGATTGAACACATATCCGAGCACCCTGGGCATGCACTGGATCAGGATCTGACCGCCGGGCAGGGCGAGGCCCGCCGCGGAAAGGGACTCCTCGGCGAAGACGCGTAAGGGACGGCCGCCGCCATCGCCATGGTCCTTGTCATGCAGGCTGAAGAGACCTGGCCCGTTATACGAAAACAGCTTGAGGCGCTTCGCCAGGGCCGGCGCCGCGTCGACATCAATCAGCAGTTGGAAGATGCGATAGCTCAGGCGATGGCGGCGCGGCGCAAAGCGTTCATGCACGACCTCACCGACATAGAGGCCCTCCGGAACCGTCACGCGGCGGTCTCCAGAAGGCTTTCCTGGGTGGCGCCGGGAGCCAGCCGAATGCGGTCCGACTCTCCCGCTACCGTCCAGGGACGCCGCAGGCCGCCCAATTGCTCGGCCACGGCCAGGCCCGCCTGCAGGCCATCCTCATGGAAGCCCGAGCCGAAATAGGCCCCGCACCACCAGAGGCCGCCCTCGCCTTGCAGGCTCCAGAGCTCGTTCTGGGCCCGCATGGCGGCGGCGTCGAAGCGGGGATGCTCATAGATCTCTGTACGGATAATCTTGGCCGGATCGGGTTCGATCACGGGATTAAGGGTCACGAAAAGGGGCGTCTCGCGCGGAAGGTCCTGAAGGCGGTTCATCCAATAGGTGACGCAGAGATGCTGGTCCCCCGCCTGATCGCCCCGGCCGATATAGTTCCAGGCTGACCAGGCGCCCCGGCGGCGGGGCATCAGGGCCGCGTCGGAATGCAGCACCGCGATGTTGCGTGTATAGCCAAAGGCGCCCAGCACGCCGCGCTCCCGGGCGGTGGGCGCATCCAGCAGCGCCAATCCCTGATCGGCATGGGTCGCCATGACCACCTGATCATAGCGTTCCACGGCGCCGCTGGCGTCGCGCACCATGACGCCCTCGCCCGTGCGGGCGACGCCCACGACGGGCGCGCCCTGTCGGATACGGCCGGCCAGGGATGCGGTGAGCAGCTTCACATAGGCCCGGCTTCCCCCGTCCACGGTGCGCCACACAGGCCGGTCGAGGATCTTGAGGAGCCCGTGATTTTCGCAGAAGCGGATGAAGGCGGCGGCGGGATAATCGCGGATGTCCCGCGCCGAGGCGGACCAGATAGCGGCGGCCTGAGGTATCAGGTGGTCATCCTGGAAGGCGCGCCCATAGCCCTGGGCCTTGAGGTAATCGCCAAGGCTTGTCGCCTCGGCGTCCAGGGCGCAGGCGTGGCCGGGCGCCTCGCGATAAAAGCGCAGCAGGTCGCGCAGCATGGCCCAGAACCTGGGGCTCACCAGATTGCGGAACTGAGAGAACAGGGTGAGCAGATTATCGCCGCCATATTCCACCCGCCCGTCATCCAGGCTCACCGCGAAGCCCATATTCGAGACCTTGGTCGGAACCTTCAGATGCGAGAAAAGGGCGGTCAGGTTCGGATAATTGAGCTCNNGCTTCGTAAAGGGTGACGTCATGGCCCTGATTGAGCAGCCAGGCCGCGGACATTCCGGAAATTCCGGCGCCGACCACGGCGATCTTCAGGCGGCGGGTCTCGCGGGGAATGATCACGGACTTTCGATTTCCCGGAATTGACTTAAGAGGCACAGCTCGCCCCCGCGGTCCCTAAGCCGCATGTTCATCTTTACGGCCTTGACGCGCCGCTGGATCACGGCCGGCGAACTCCGCTTCTGGATGATCCGGTCGCGGGTTACGCGCGTAGAAGTCATATGCATGTCGCACTGCTCACCCCAGGCCGGGCCCGTTTCACGGACCCCCATCGCTCGGCGAAGGGGCCGAAGCGTCCGCCGTCTCGGCGTGGTTCAATCATGACCGCTCCCCCTGAAAACGCGCTGTCGGAAAGCCCAATCATCGCAGGTCCAGACAGCCTGGCGGCGGCGATCGTGGCGATCGCCCAAAGGCAGGATCGCGAGGCTTTCGCGCTTCTGTTTAAACACTTCGCGCCCCGGGTGAAGAGTTATCTTCTGCGTCTGGGCGCGCCGCCGGAAATGGCCGAGGAACTGGCGCAGGAGAGTCTGCTCACCGTCTGGCGGCGAGCGGGCGCCTACAACCCCGCCGTCGCGGCCGCCTCCACCTGGATTTTCACTATCGCGCGCAACCTCCGGATCGATCTGGCCCGCCGCGCCGCGAGGGCCATACAGGTCCAGGATCCTCTTGAAGACCTCGCCCCAGTCGCGGCGTCTGACCACGCGACGCCAGACGCGGCGCTGATCGCCGTCCAGGATGAGGCGCGCATTCGCCGCGCCATGGCGACGCTTCCCGATGATCAGGCGAAGGTGATCCGCCTCGCCTTCTTCGCCGACAAACCCCATTCGGAGATTGCGCGCGATCTGGGCCTGCCGCTCGGCACCGTCAAATCGCGCTTGCGTCTGGCCATGGCCCGCCTGCGCGCGCTTCTGGATGATCGCCCATGACTCCTCGCCACCATCCCTCCGACGCCCTGCTGGTGGACTATGCCGCCGGCGCCTTGACGACCGGTCCGAGGCTGGTGGTCGCCAGCCACCTCAATGCCTGCCCCCACTGCGCCCGCGGCCTCGCGCTCGCCGAGGCCGTCGGCGGCGTCGTGCTGTCGGATCTGCCGCCGGCCGAGATGAGGCCTGACGCCCTGGACCTGGCCCTGGCCCGTATCGAGCGTCCGGAGTCGCCGCCCGCGACGTCAGCCGGCCTGCCTCAGGACTGGATCAAGGTTCCGGCTGAGGTGCTGGCTTCCTTACGCGCCCGCGGCCGGCGCAGCGCCTTCGGCGCCTGGATCTCGCCGGTGACAAAGGGACCGGGCCGCGCCCGCACCTATCTGATTGGCATGGCGCCGGGCCGGGGCGTGGCGCGCCACACCCATGCGGGTTACGAACTGACCTGCGTGCTGAAGGGCTCTTTCATCGACGGCGGGATCGTTTATGGCCCTGGCGATTTCACTGAACATGATGGCGACATGACCCATGCGCCCCAGGCGACCGACGAGGACTGCGTGTGCCTCATGGCCACGGAGGCCCCCCTTGTGCCGTCTGACTGGGTTGGCCGCCTTGTGTTTCCGCTTCTCGGGGTGTCATGAATTTTCTCACCGCTTTGGGCACGGCGATCCTCGCCCTGGCCTCCCCAAGCCCCGCCCGGGTTGAGCGCAACCTTACCTACGCGCCCCATGAGCGCGGCCAGCTCGACGTCTATATTCCGCGCCGCCCCGCCGCGCGTCGGCCCGTCGCCCTTTTCATCTATGGAGGCAGCTGGCAGTCCGGCGAAAAGGCCATGTACGCCTTTGTCGGGCGGGCCCTGGCGGCGCGCGGGATCGTCACCGTGGTGGCCGACTATCGCGTCTATCCTCAGGCTGTTTACCCGCAATTCCTGCAAGACAATGCGGAGGCCGCCGCCTTTGTGAAGCAGCATGCCGCGGCGTGGGGCGCGGACCCGGCCAGGTTCTATCTCATCGGTCATTCCGCCGGCGCCTATGATGTCGCCATGCTGGCCCTCGACAAGCGCTGGCTGGCCGCCGTGGGCATGGATCCCAAGCAGGATCTGGCCGGGGTGATCGGTCTCTCCGGCCCCTACGATTTTCTGCCCCTGCGGGATAAGACCCTTAAGATCATCTTCGGGCCCCCGGAAACGCGCCCCGCCACCCAGCCCATCGCCTATGCCTCCGGCGACGCCCCGCCCCTGTTTGTGGCCGCCGGAACCGGCGACAAGGTCGTGGATCCCGGCAACACCACCCGCCTCGCCGCCGCCGTCGCGGCCAAGGGCGGACAGGTCGACAGCCACCTGTATCCCGATGTCGGCCATGTGGGCGTCCTGCTCGCCATCTCCCCTCTCTTTAGGGGCAAGGCGCCGGTGCTGGACCAGATGCTCGATTTCATGGACATTGCCGCCGCCAAGGCGCCCGCCAAAGAGGCGTCCCGCGCGCCATCCCCCAGAGCCCCATCGGACGGAGCCTACGCCTCATGAGTCTGACATCCGTCGCGACCCGGGCCGTCGAGCGCACGCCCCTGCCGGATGCTCTCACCCTGATGGGCGTCGGCTATCTCGTCGCCCGCGCCCGTCGCCAGCTTGCCCTGGGCCCCGCCGACGGGGACGCCGCCTTCGCCGCCGCCATGGCGCTCCGGCCCGTCGCCGAGAACACGGCCGAGGCCAATGCTCAGCACTATGAAGTGCCCGCGGACTTTTTCCGACGCGCTCTTGGGCCGCGCCTGAAATATTCCAGCTGTTTCTACGAGACCCCGACCTCGACCCTCGCCCAGGCGGAGGAGGCCGCCCTCGCCCAGACCTGCGCCCACGCCGATCTCGCCGACGGCCAAAGAATTCTGGAGCTGGGCTGCGGCTGGGGGTCTTTAAGCCTCTGGATGGCGGAGCATTATCCGCTCTCCAGCATCACGGCGGTCTCGAACGCGAAGTCCCAGCGTGAGTTCATCCAGGCCAAGGCCAAGGCTCGGGGCCTGACCAATCTGTGCGTCATCACCCGCGACATGAATGAGTTCACCCCGCCCAGCACATATGACAGGATCGTCTCGGTGGAGATGTTCGAGCATATGGCCAATTGGCGCGCCCTTCTGACGCGCTTGCTCCCGGCCCTGGAACCGGACGGGCGCCTGTTCCTCCACGTCTTCACCCACCGTGACCGGGCCTATCGGTTCGAGTCGTCGGATCCCGATGACTTCATCGCTCAGCATTTCTTCACCGGCGGCATAATGCCCAGCCACACCCTGATCCGGCAATTTCCCGATCTTGTGGACGTCGAGGAAGAGTGGCGCTGGAGTGGCGAGCACTATCGCCGCACGGCCATGGACTGGCTGGCCAATTTTGACCTCGAGGCGGCCGATATCGGCGCCCTCTTCAAGCGGGTCTATGGCGCCGACGCGGGGCTGTGGAAGCGGCGCTGGCGGCTGTTCTTCCTGGCCGTGGCGGGCCTCTTCGGCGACAGCGGCGGCGATGTCTGGGGCGTCAGTCACTATCGCCTCCGCCCCGTGGCCCCGGCCTAGAGCCGTGCGCGGGATCTGGACCTATATCGTCGCCTGGGTCGCCGCGGCCGGCGCCTTCGCGGGCCTGGACGCCATCTGGCTGATCAGCACCAACGCCACCCTTTACCGGCCGATCCTCGCGCCCATTCTGCTCAATGGCGTGCGGCCCGTCCCGGCTGTGCTTTTCTATATCGTGTACCTGACGGGCACGGTGATCATCGCCGTCCGCCCGGGCCTCAAGAGCGGGCGCTGGACGACCGCGACCCTCATGGGGGCGACCTTCGGCTTCTTCGCCTACGCCAC
>PLFA01000130.1 GCA_003136615.1 Caulobacteraceae bacterium
TGATACTTCTCATAGACGTGCTGGGCCGCGCCCCGCACCTTGACGCCTTCGGGCCCGTTGGAATCGAAGGCGCGATTGGCGTTCTGCTGCGGCTTTCCGCCGCCGCCGCCGCCATTGCCCCCGCCATTGCGATTACGGCTGCGCTGCCGCTTCATACCTTTGAAATCTCTCATGACTTTGACCTGTCTTGGCGCGCCCGCCGGTCAACGGCGCGGCGTTTCCCTGGATGTGACGGCAAACCGTTGTCTGCGTCGTTTTCATCTCCACCCGTGGGACGGGCCCGGCCGGACGAACCGGCGTCAAAGTCGCAAGACTTCTTTGAGTGGAGGAGACGATGCCGGATTAGCCGCCCGGGCGCCGCTTGTCCAAGGGTTTCTCGTCGTGGGCGGAATTGTCCTGAGCGAAACTGTTCCCTGGCGTGCGCGCACTCCCGTCCTAGGCATAGGGCGAGTTCCTCGCCAAAAGCCCCGGCCAACAAACGGCAGCCCCCCTGGTGACCAAAGAAGGGCGAGCCGAAAGGGAGGATTTCGTATGCGTCAATCGTTCAAACTTGCCCTGCTGTCCTGCGCGGCCACCCTCCTCGTCGGCGCGCCTGCGCTCGCACAGACGGCGGCCCCATCGCCGTCTCTTCCGCCGCCGGCCACAGCGACCGCAGCGCCAGAAGCCACGACCGTCGAGAGCATCGTGGTCACGGCCTCGCGGAGGTCGGAAACCGTTCAGAATGTCGCCGGCGAGGTGACGGCCCTCAGCTCCAAGGACCTGGAGGCGCAGCACGCCAATAGCTTCGCGGACTTCGCCAACTTCGTGCCTGGCCTCAGCTTCGCCTCCGGCGGCCCGACGAACAACCTCATCGCCATCCGCGGCGTGACCACCGGCGGCTCCCAGCTCGGTAGCGGCGTCGGCCTCTATCTTGATGACGTTCCTCTGGGCGCCAGCACCCAGTTCGGCCTGGGATTCCAGGGTTTCAACGTCAATGTCTTCGATCTAGACCGCGTGGAGGTGCTGAACGGTCCTCAGGGCACCCTCTATGGCGCCAACTCTCTCGGCGGGGCCCTGCGTTACATCACCGAGAAGCCGGAGCTGGGGGTCTATGCGGGACGGGCTGAGGTCGAGGGCTCGAGCACCGACCACGGCTCATACAACGACGGCCTTAGGGCGATGGTGAACATTCCCATCGGTCAGACGATCGCCCTGCGTCTGGACGGCCTTCAGCAATATGATTCTGGCTACACCCAGGATCCTACACACGGTCGCAACGACCTCGGTTCCGGACGCACCTTGGGCGGTCGTGTCGCGCTTCTATGGCAAGCGACGCCGGACCTGGACGTCCGGCTGACCGCCTTTTCGCAGAAGATCCACGGCGACGGCGCCGACGTCAGCTTCCGCGATCCCATCACGCACCAGGCTGTCGCCGGCAACTACAATCAGTCCTTCGCCCTCGACCAACCGTCTTACAACTCGGTGTCGGTCTATTCGGCGGTCATCAACTGGGATCTTCACTGGGCCAAGCTGACATCAATCTCTTCATATCAGCGCAATGTCGGCATTTATCAGAGTGACGACAGCGTGTTCTACGACACGGCTTTCGGGGTCTATAACTACTACTTCGGCGCCTTCGGCGTCCACGACGACGCCGTCAATCCCTATGGCCTCTATGTCGACACCAGCACCCGCAAGGTGACGCAAGAGATCCGCCTCGCCTCACCCGACAACAAGCACTTTGAATGGGTGGTCGGCGGCTATTTCGACCACGAGATTACCGACGAATTGGTCGACCTGGAGGACTATGGAACCTCAGCCCCGGTGATCCCCACCGGCTACACAGGAGCCGGGGCCCTGCCGTTCTACGGCTACCTGCCCAGCACCTATCGCGAGTTGGCGGTGTTCGGCGACGCGACCTATTTCTTCACGCCCAAGTTCGACCTGACTCTGGGAGTCCGCTACAGCAACCAGCATCAGGACTACCAGTCAAACATCTCCAGCGTGCTGGTGCCCACGCCTTACGCGCCGACGCCCGCGACCATCTATCACTACGAATCGACGTCCAATCAGGGGGTGGAGACCTTCCTGATCAACCCGCGCTATCACATCACCGACGACCTGATGGTCTATGGGCGCGTCTCCAGCGGCTTCCGCCCTGGCGGGCCCAACTTCGTCCTGCCAGGCGGCACGCTTCCGCCGACCTTCCAGCCGGACAAGCTGTGGAACTATGAGCTGGGCGAGAAGGCGACCTTGCTGGGCGGCAAGGCGACCCTCGACGCCGACGTCTACGACATTGAATGGACATCGCTGCAGGCGACCGAGAATGTCGAAGGCATCAACCAGCTGGTCAACGCCGGCAATGCCCGCATCCAGGGTGTGGAGACGTCGTTCCGCTATCGCGTTCTGCCCGCCCTCACGTTCGGCGGATCGGCCGCCTATACAGACGCGCGCCTGACCTCGACCTCGCCCGTGCTGGGGGTTGGCTACACCGGCTCGCGACTGCCACTCTCGCCAAGGTACAATTTCGCGGTCGACGCCAATTACCGGTTCTCGATACTCGGCGCGTACGACGCCTCTGTGGACGTCAGTGACGTGTGGGTTGGCGATCGAACCTCAGGCTATTACGGCAGCGCCGGGAGTCCGCTCTACGTCCTGCCGGCTTACAACACGATCAATCTGAGCGTGGCGCTGTACCTCCCGCATCACGCGGAGGTCGACCTCTACCTGAAGAACATTCTCGACACCCAAGGGCAGGTTTCGGCCTCGACCCTGAACAACGTCTTCATTGCCGATGCTCCCGTGCCGGTTGAACTGTCGCAGCCGAGGACCGTGGGCATGGTGCTGAAGGCGGCGTTCTGACCCTCATCAGTGGTCACGCGCTCCTGACACGGCCGACGAAGGCGCTGGGGGTTTCGGCCATCAAAGCCTTGAACGCCCGCGAAAAGCTGCGGGGGTCGGAGAAGCCGAGGGCCTCCGCGGTGTCGGCGACGCTGCCCGTTTCCTTGAGGCACAGGCATGCCGCCTGACGCAACACGCCCTGGCGCAGCTCCCGGAAACTCGCCCCGGATCGCGCCAGTCTGCGCCGCAGGGTCGCGACGCTGAGGCCCAACCGGGCGGCGACATCGGCTTGATCTTGCAGCCCGTCGTGCAGCGCGCGAACCACGGCGATGTCGACGGCGTCGCGGGGGGCCGCGCCGCCTTCCCGCTGCTCGACCAGGGCCAAAATCCGATTGTGGATGGCGAGGTGCAGCGGCATGTGGCGCTGGCGCCTGCGGACCGGCAGTGCGCAGATTTCGGCATCATAGGCGAGGCCATAGACCTGCTCGCCATAGCTCACCGGGGCATCCCAGAAGGCCAACGCGGCCCCGCCGGTCGCGGCGGGCCTCGGGCGGCGGGTGAATATCTGGCGAGCGCACGGCGTCAGGTCGGCGTCCGCGAGTTCGCAAACCGCGCCATGCAGAAAGATCAGCGTGGATTCCAGCGTAAAGTCGAGGAAGTCGTCCCTGGGGTGCGTATAGGGGAAAGCCTCGTCATCGAGCACATACACAACCAGGCGGCCGCGGGTCTCGACCCGGTTGTATTCGTGCCCATGCAGCAGGTTGTAGGCCCTGGCGATCTCGCGGATCGCCTCGCCGAGAGTCCCCGTCTGCGCGGCGGCGTGGAAAACGAAGTCCGCCGATCCTGTCATCAACGGCCTGGCGGACAACCTGAAGGTCTCCTCTCCAGCGGACAGGGTCAGCGCCTTAAGCAGGCGCCAGTAGTCGCTGAGAGAGACGCCATCATTTGGGCTCGTCGCGCGGGCGCAACGAAGGATGTCATCGATCCTGGGATCCCCCTGGCCGCCCCTCTGGGCCAGCCCCGCGAACGGCGCGATATGTTTGGCGGGAACCTGCATCGATCGCGCCAGAATGGGCGACGGATCCAAGCGGATCATGATCCTTCCTCCTCGCCCACCGGCCGGCGCAGCTTTCCGCGCTCCCCCAGAGAGTCGGGATTGCATCGACGCAACGCAAGTCCTGCATGGATACGTCTAATCGGCTGGTGACTGTGTGGTTCGCAGGTTCGTCGGCTTGGAAACCTTCGCCCTCGTGCGCCCATCCGAATTCCAAACAAGACGGAATTTGGCGACTTAAAGCGGCTTTTCCCCCGCCACAATGCGGTCGCGGTCGGAGAGGTCGCGGTGGATGGATAAGGCCGCGGCGCCGGCCTGGGCGAACAGATCACGGACGGCGGTCGCCTGGCCGAGGCCGACTTCGACGGCGAAAAGCCCGCCGGGGACCAGAACGCCCATGATCTCGGGCGCCAGGCGGCGATAGGCGGTGAGGCCGTCGGGTCCGCCGTCGAGAGCCAGGCGCGGCTCATGGTCACGCACCTCGGGCGCCAGGCCAGCGATATCGCCGCTGGCGATATAGGGCGGATTGGAGACCACGATATCGAAGCTCTCGGCCGCCAAACCCGTCGTCCAGTCGCCCCGTAGTAAAGCCGCGCGGCCGGCGAGACCCAGATTGGCGGCGTTCTCGCGCGCCACGGCCAGGGCCTCCTCGGAGGCGTCGACACCAAGCCCCACCGCGTTCGGACGCTCACCCAGCATAGCAAGCAGCAGAGCGCCCGAACCGACGCCCAGATCCAGCACCCTGATCCGTCGATCGGTCGGCATCTTCGGCAGCATGACGTCGAGAAGGCTCTCGGTTTCCGGACGGGGGGTCAGAACCTCCGGGGTCACGCGCAGCATGATCTTCCAGAAACCCTTCACGCCGAGTATCTGGCTCACCGGTTCGCGACGCTCGCGACGCGCCAGGAGCCGCTCAAGCTCTGCGGCCTGCTCGTCGCTCAACACCCGGTGGGGATCGGTGAGGATGTCGGCGCGCGTGGCGCCCGAGGCGGCCTCCAGAAGGAGGCGGGCGTCAATCGCGGGACTGTCGATGCCAGCGGCTTGCAGACGTCGCCGGGCCTCGGTCCAGGCCGAAACCAGAGTCGCGGAAATGATCTATTCCGCCGCCTGCAATGCGCCGACCTTAGCGGCCTGAGCCGCCTCGGCGGCGTCGAGCTCGGCGGCGCGGGCCTCCACGAGGTTCACGATGTGGTCCACCATCCCCTCATTATCCTGCTTATGATCGGGCTTGCCGGCCATATAGACCATCCCCGAGCCCTTGCCCCCGCCGGTGAACCCGAGATCGGTCATNNACGTTGAAGCCCTGCCGCGCGCAGGAGGGACAGGCGATGATGTTCACGCCCCGGTGGCGCAGGCCCAAGGACTTGAGGATATCAAAACCGACCTTGATCTCCTCCACCGGATCGGCGGCGAGAGAAACACGGATGGTGTCGCCGATTCCCGCCCAGAGGAGCGAGCCCAGGCCGATTGAGGACTTGATCGTGCCGTTACGCAGGGCCCCGGCTTCGGTGACGCCCAGGTGCAGGGGGCAATCAATGGCCTCGGCCAGCATCTGATAGGCGGCGACCGTCATGAAGACGTCCGAGGCCTTCACGCTGATCTTGAANNAGGAGATCCTTCTCCAGCGACCCAGCGTTCACCCCGATCCGCATGGAGCAACCGTAGTCGCGGGCCGCCTGGATCACGTCGCGTACGCGGGCAGGCGAGCCGATATTGCCGGGATTGATCCGCAGGCATGCCGCGCCAGCCTTGGCCGCCTCGATGCCGCGTTTGTAGTGAAAATGAATGTCCGCCACCAAGGGGACCTTGGCTTCCCGGGCGATGGTCTTGAAGGCCGCCGTGGCGTCTTCGTCCGGGCAGGAAACGCGGACGATGTCGGCGCCGGCCTCTTCCAATTGGCGGATCTGATTGATCGTAGCGACGGCGTCGCCGGTGATCGTATTGGTCATGGACTGCACGGTGATGGGCGCATCGCCCCCGACTGGCACCTTGCCCACATGAATCTGACGCGATTTGCGCCGCTCGATAGTGCGCCAGGGGCGCAGATGGGTGTGATCGCGATCTGTCATGACGACGATAGGATAAGGCGGAACGCCCGCGAGCCCAAGAGCGGGAGGTGAAAAATGCTCTTGGCTAGTCCGCGATATGCGCCAACGACGTCCGCGCGTCCGTCAGCACGCCATGGGCCACGCCACCCACAAAAACCTCCATCGCGGAAGGGGAATCCACATTGGCCGTGACGCCGACCGTGGCCGGCGCGCGGTAGGCCTCGCCCTTGGCCATTTCGCGGGCGAAGATCACCGCGCCGTCAGGACCGCGAACGATGAGAGCTGTGGGCGCACGGGCCTGAAGGATCACGCCGGCGCCGGAGGAGGTCGCGCCATAGACCGCGCCCTGGGGCTGAAAACGGGCGCCTTCGGTAAGCGGGCCCGGCGTTGTGCCTTTGCCGGAGTTTTCCGTAGCCTCCGCGCCCTGACTCGCTTCGGCAGCGGTGTCGGGGGAAAGACCCGGGGTCTGATAAGCCGGAGGCGCCGAGGCCTCGGGCGGCGTGGGGAGGGGCGCGCCGAGCGTCACAGAATTCAGGCCATTGGAAGAGGCTGGAGCCAGCGGCGCCGAAGCGAAGGAACGCGGGCCCTCGGCATGGGCGTGGCGCCAGAGGTTCCAACCCACCACGGAGACGACAATCACGCTGGCGGCCAGAACCACGAGGCGCGAGGCCCAGGAATTCTGATGGTCAACCTTAACGGGCGCTTGCAGACAAGCCTGGGGATCAGGCGCCTCGGCGCGGAAACGCGCCACAACGCTTTCGGCGTCCAGGCCAAGCGCTCGCCCGTAGGCGCGTATGAAACCGATGACAAAGGGGCGAGAGGGCAAGGCCGCCAGATCGAAGGCTTCAATCGCCGCGACATAGGGGCCGCGGATGCGGGTGATCCGGGTGATATCCTCGACCCGAAGGCCCCGTGATCGACGGGCGGCGGCAAGAGCCTCGCCAAGACCCAAGTCGGAGTCGAGCACGAGTGGGGCAGAACGCGCGGACGCAAGATCGTCAGCGCCGTGAAGGAGCTTCGTTTCGAAGGCCAGATCGCCGGTGTCCAGCGGCATTAGGCTTGCCTCTCCCGACGCCGCCCCGCGTCGAAAAGATGTTTATTAATAAGATCGTTAACGCCCCCGAGGCGCGAAAGGGTCCTAGCAGGCGCCGTTGCGGAATTCAACGCGTCTAGAGATCAACGGCTATCTTTCGCGCCAATGCCTCGATCTCGCCCCGCACAGTGCTCGAACCGCTGGCAAGGAGGCCTGTCAGGCCACGCCGGGCGGCCTCGCGATCGGTGGAAAGGATCATCTGCTTGACCGGCCCGATGCCGGTGGGCGGCATGGAGAGGCGGTCATAGCCCAGGGCGATCAGGGCGAAGGCCTCCAGAGGGCGGCCCGCCATTTCACCACAGACAGACACCGACGTCCCGCCGGCCGCGCAGGCGTCGCGGATCTCCCTCAGCACCCTCAGGAACGGCGGCGAGAGGGTGTCATATCGGTCGGCGACGCGGGGATTTCCCCGGTCCGCGGCGAACAGATATTGCAGCAGATCATTGGTCCCAACCGACACGAAGTCAGTGAGGGGCAGCAGCGCGTCCAAATGCCACACCAGGGCGGGCGCTTCGATCATGGCGCCCACCTCCAGCCTCGCGGGTGGCGGCCTGCCGCGCCGGACAGCCCAGGCCACCTCGCGATCCACCAGCGCCCTAGCGGCGCGAAACTCATCCACTGCCGCGACCAGGGGAAACATGATGCGCAGCGGCCGGCCGCGGGCGGCGGCGATTAGGGCCCTCAGCTGAAGTCGCAGCAGGGCGGGTCGATCCAGGCCCATCCGCACGGCGCGCCAGCCGAGCGCCGGGTTCTCCTCCCGCTCTGTCTGGGTGTAGGGCAGCACCTTGTCGCCCCCGAGATCGAGCGTGCGGAACGTCACTCCCAACGGCCCCGCGCCCGACAGCACATGGTCATAGAGATCGCGCTGAGCCGAGAACTTCGGCAGGGCGTCGGAGACCATGAACTGAAACTCGGTACGAAAGAGACCGATGCCCTGGGCGCCGGTCTCGGGCAAGATGTCAAGATCCACCGCCAGGCCGGCGTTCATCAGCAGGCTGATGTTCGCCCCATCGCGGGTAATCGCCGGGACATCGCGGAGCTTGGCGAAAACCGCCCGGCGCTGGGCGCGCACCTCGATCCGCGCATTGATCGAGCGGACCACATCGGGCCTCGGGCGTAGATAGGCCTCGGCGGATTCACCGTCGACGATCACCGGGTCGCCCTCGCTCACCCGATCACGCAGGCCCTCGAGACGGCCGACGCAGGGGATATCCATGGCCCGGGCCACAATGGCGGCGTGGCTGGCGGGCGAGCCCTCCTCCAAGAGCAGACCCTTCAGCTTGGCGCGATCATATTCCAGCAGGTCGGCGGGTCCGAGATTTCGGGCGACCAGAATGGCGTTGTCGGGCAGCCGCCTGGCCTTGGCGCCGTCTCCTGACAGGTGGCGCAAAAGCCGGTCATTGAGATCTTCCAGATCATGCAGCCGCTCGCGCAGATAGGGATCGCGGGCTTTGCCGATTCCGGCGCGGTGTTCAGACCGCACCCGCTCCACCGCCGCTTCGGCGGTGAGCCCGGAATGCACCGCATCCTGAAGCGAGCGGTTCCAGGTGCGGCTGTGGGCCAGCATTCGGTAGGCTTCGAGCACGTCGTACGAGGGCCCGACCAGGCCCTCATGCCCCTCGATCATGCCGTCGATCTGGGCCCTCAGACTGTCCACGGCTTCTGTGAGCCGCGTCTCTTCGGCGTTCACATCGTCGGCCAGCAAACGGCCAGCCGCCACCGGCGCCTCGTGCAGGACGGCGACGCCGAAGGCCAGGCCATCGGCGAATTTCGCACCCTTCAGCCGCTCCGATCGGTGCGGCGCGATCTCAATGTCCTTGAGCTCATCGCGGGAGAGCAGATCGCCCGCGGCGACCATTTCGGCCAGGACCATGGCGATGATCTGCAGGTCCTCGACATCATCCTCGGCATAGATCCGGCTCGCGCGGTTCTGGACCACCAGCACGCCGATCGCCCTGCCGCCGCGCAGGAGCGGTACGCCCAGAAAGGCATGGAAGGGATCCTCCCCCGTCTCCGGGCGATAAGAGAAGGCCGGATGGCTGGCGGCGTCGAGCAGGTTGAGCGGGCGGCCGATCCGCATGATCTCGCCCACGAGGCCTTCGCCGGGCTTGAGCTGGGTGACGTGAACCGCCTCTGGGTCGAGACCCTCGGTGGCGAACAGCTCCATCTCGCCGCTGGCCCGGCGCAGATAGATAGAACACACTTCGGCGACCATGGAGGCGGCGATGATCCGCACCACCGCGCCGAGCTTCGCCTGGGTTGGTCCCGCGGCGCCCATGGATTCACGAATCTGCCGGAGCAGAGTCCGGGGTCCCCGTATCGCGAGCGTGGGTTGGGGTGTCAGCATGGATCTAGACGAGGAAGAAGGGCCGCTCTCCCGTGGACAACGAAGGCGCCTATAGCAGGTTTTGCGCTTGGGGGAGTCTGGCTGTGGCGTCAGGCGAAAGCGCCCGCGCCGGCTGGTTGGCTGGGAGCGATGCCGGCCGGATCTGCTTATGCGCGCCTAAGGCGTGGGCAAGAGACCCGATGCGATCCAGGCCGAGGGATCGTCGGGCTGGGCTGAGGCCCGATAAAGTGGGGGCTTGCGCGCATCCGCCTGTTTCTCGAAGGCATAGCCGAGGCTGAGGAGGCGCGCTTCGCTCCAGGCCGGTCCGATGAAAGAGAGGCCGACCGGAAGGCCGTCCACCTGACCCATGGGAACGGTAAGATGGGGATAGCCGGCGATAGCGGCGAGATACCCCGCGCCGCCGCCTCCGCCCCTGTCGCGCAACACGGGATCAATCAGCCAGCTTGGGCCCGTCGTCGGCGCGACCAGCGCACTAACCTCGTTGGCGGCTAGCATGGCGTCGATGCCATCAGGACCGGCCAGCCGATGCGCGTCCGCTTTTGCTTTCAGATAGTCAGGATCACCCAATCCCTTGGTCGCCTCGGCCGCTTCAAAACTCTCTTGACCAAATACCGCCATTTCGGCCGCCACGTGCGCGCGGTTAAAGACAATGAGATCGGCCAGGGTGCGCGAGGGCACACGGTCCAGCGACGTGGTCGCCAGGTAGGCGTTCAGGTCGGCCTTGAGCTCCGTCATCAGGATCGTGTGTTCGAGCTTGCCGACGCCCTTAATTCCCGTGGGTTCGGGAACGTCAACCAACACGGCCCCGGCAGCTTTGAGGCTGTCGAGGGCGCGGTTGAACACCGCCTCCGTCTCGGGGTGAAAGGTGGAGGCGAAGCGCAACACGCCAATTCGCGCGCCCTTGAGCGCGCCCGGCGTCAGGGCGGCGAGATAGTCGCTCTTATGAGTGTCAGCCTCGGCCGTCGCGGGGTCGGCCGGATCAGAGCCGGCCATGGCGTTCAGCATCGCCGCGGCGTCGGCCACTGTCCGTGTCATGGGCCCAGCTGTATCCTGGGTATGGCTGATCGGCACGATGTGGGTGCGCGAGATCAACCCGACGGTCGGCTTGAGGCCCACAAGTCCAGAAATAGCTGAGGGACAGGTCACCGAACCATCCGTCTCGGTGCCCACGGTGGCGGCGGCGAGGCTGGCAGCGGCGGCGGACCCGGAACCTGAACTTGAGCCGCAAGGCGAGCGGTCCAAGGCATAGGGATTGCGGGTCTGGCCACCTACCCCACTCCACCCGCTTATGGAGCGCGTCGAACGGATATTGGCCCATTCTGATAGGTTCGTCTTACCAAGGATGATCGCGCCTGCCGCCCGCAGGCGCGCCACGAGGGGGGCGTCACGGCCGCTCAGATTATCCTTCAGCGCCAGAGACCCGGCGGTAGTGGGCATGGGGTCGGCGGTCTCGATATTGTCCTTGATCAGGATTGGAATGCCGGCCAAGGGGCCCATCGCTTTACCCGCCGCCCGCGCCGCGTCGGCCGCCCGAGCGGCGTCCAGAGCCTCGGGATTGATCATGATAACGGCGTGAAGCTTGGGATTAAGCGCCTCGA
Source organism: Caulobacteraceae bacterium (assembly GCA_003136615.1). GTDB lineage: Bacteria > Pseudomonadota > Alphaproteobacteria > Caulobacterales > Caulobacteraceae > Acaudatibacter. The sequence continues at coordinate 10,961 of PLFA01000130.1, forward strand.
TTCGGCCCAAATAGGCCTTGGTCAGCTCCACCGAGGTCGTGCGACCGGCCGCGAGATCGGCTTCCAGAGCCGCGATCGATTTCTCGGTAGGATCATAGGCGAGCACGGGGGTGGTGGCTCCCACAGAGAGGGCGAAGGAAAGAACGAGAGCCAAGATCTTCACGGGAAACTCCTTGACCTTATGGGCGTCACGGCGGGGCAGCGATAAAGGCGCCGATGTGATCATTGAGGAACTTGGCGTCGGCGGGATTGCTCGCCGCCCCCGCGGTATGGCCCCAGAGTGAGGGGATGGGGGTGAAGGTCACGTGGGGTATAAAGCTCGCCTCGTAGCGGGCGTCCCCAATTGGAAAATAGAGGTCTGTCTCCGAGGGCATGTAGAGAACGGGGATCATTATCGCGGCTAAGGCGCGAGCGGTGTCGCCGTCGAACCCTGGAGTCGTTCCCACATCGTGCAGCTCCCAGGTGCGCATCTGAAGAATCAGGTTGTTGGCGTCAGCCCCTGGGATGAAGTTCTCGCGAAACCGCGCCACCACGGATTCGAAGGTTGCGTTGGGCGCATTGACCCGCCACAGCCCATCACGCCACCATTCCTGGGAATAGAGCCAACCCGCCCAAACCATGCCAAACGCCGAAAGGCCACGCTTAGGCTCGCTTTTATAATCTCCGTCGGCGAAGTCGGGGTCGGCCGTGATCGCCGCGATCTGACCCTCCAGGCGCACGATCCCGTGCGGCCAGGTGCGGGCCGTCGCTGATGTGACCACCACGCGACCCACGAAGTCCGGATGATTCACCGCCCATTGGAAGGCCTGCTGCCCGCCCATGGAAAATCCGACCACGGCGTGAAGATGCTTTACACCGAGCGCCTCCACCAGAAGTCGCCGGGTCGCCTCCACATTGTCGCGGATCGTAGGCGTCGGAAACCGCGGGCCATCAAAGGGCGCGGGCGTATTGCTGGGTGAGGACGACTTGCCGTTCCCGAACAGTTCGGTGGCGACGAGAAAATATTTGGCGGGATCGAGCGCCTTGTCAGGTCCGATGAGCCAGTTATAGCCCTGACTATCCGCCATGTAGTGCGAGGGCAGAAGGATCGCGTTATCGCCGGCCGCGTTCAATTTACCCCAGGTGGCATAACGCACCCGCGCCTCAGGCAGCACCGCGCCGCTCTCGAGTTTGAATTCCTTGATCACGAACATGCCGGTGGTCCCCTCCGCCCAGGCGTTTGAGGCAAGAGCCATGATCACGGCGGCAAAGCCAAGCCAGAGTCCGCGCATACTCACGGTTCCGTCTGGTCAGGGCGGTAAGGCGAATATCTCCACACGCACGGCGCCAAACCTCGCCTCAGGGTAAGTTGCGCCAAGACTGTGGTGGCGAGATTGACCGCGAGCGCCGCGTAGGTGGGCAGTTGGCGATTCACGAGCGCTCGTCTCCCCATCTTTTCGTCTTTAAGCCACAGGATTGCTGGGCCGGCTCGCGACCGGCCCAGAGTCGCAAGCCTTAGAACTTCGCACGAAGGGTGACGTAGAAGCGCTGCCCTAGGTAGTCGTAGGTTGCTAGAGCCGCTTGGCCCCCAAGAAGATAAGAGTTCGGCGGCGGGTTTTGGTTAAACAGATTGTCAATCGTGAGCGTCGCCTTCAGATTTTGGGTGATGTCGTAGCTTATCGCCGTGTTCCACTCCCAGTAGGCGCCGGTATGTTCAAACTGCTCGGCCGACCGCTGCAGCGTCACATTCTGAAATCCAGGCCCGACATAGTCGCCCTGCAGGAAGACAGACCATTTCTGGTAGGCCCAGGTTACTGAGCCGTTCATCTTCCAGACCGGATCGCCAATGTTTCCGACGGTCGGGGTGGAGATGCCGAGGATCGTATTCGCCTGCGTCTCGGTAAAGAAACCGCCCCAGTTGAAGCTCAAGTGGCCACGATCCTTGTCCCCCTTAAAGAAGGGAAGTTTATGAATGAGGGGAAGGTCATTTACGTCCATGAAGTAAGTCGACTGGACCTGCAGGCCGGCGAATGTCGAGCCCTGGATGTTTTCCAATGGCGTCGAATAGCTCGACACTTGGCCTTGTGCGTTACGGGTGAAAAGACTGCAGAACTGGTTGGGGAAACTGGAGCCCGGCGCGTCGTAGCAGGCGTCCATCACATTGGTCAGGCTGAGTGCTGTAATGGCGTTTTCCAGAGAGATATTGATCCAGTCCACGGCCAGTTGAAAATGGGGAACCCAGTGGGGCCGCAGAACGACGCCCGCGGTCCAGGAATTGGCGACCTCATTCTGGAGGTTGGGATTGCCGCCGGTGGTGCCCAGCACCGAGGCGTTCACCACGTTGGATTTGAAGACCGCCAAAGCAGGCGCGCCGGGCAGCGCCGCAAAAGCCTTGGCGCAGTTGGCCGCCCGGTTGGCCGGCGCCGAACCACTCGTAATAAAGTTTGGATCGCAAGGATCGTCCGCGAACGAGTTGGTACTCGTGGTCGGCAGGAAGAGTTCTTCGATGGACGGCGCCCGCACGGAATGGGTGAAATTGCCGCGGAACTCGATGTCGCCGATCGGCTTGAACTTCCCGCCGAGAGTGTAAACGTTGGCGCCGCCCGCATAGCTGTTATCTATATAGCGATAGGCCCCGTTGAACTCGAGATCCGTGACGAAGGGGATATTGTTCTTCGCCGATATGACAGGGATCGTGGATTCCGCGTAGAATTCCTTAGTGTTATAACCCCCCGCCACGTCGCTGACAGGCGGGTTACGACCGAGACCTGAATTGGCGAAGGCGTCGACGTTGTAACTGCCGCTTTCCTGGCGGAACTCAAAGCCCGTGGCGAATTCGACCTTTCCTGCCCAATCGTCAAAGGGCGACCCGGTGAGGTTGATCTGGGCGTCACGCTCGGTCAGGCCGGCGAGGGCAAGATCCTGAGCGGTCACGAAATTGGCCGCCGCGGCGCTGGGCGCGCCTTGCCCAAAAAGGTCCAGCGGCTGGCACCCGGTCACCGATGTCGGTTGAATGCCGGTTGAAGGAACCGGCGGGGGATTGGCGGTCACGGCGCATTCGATCTGACCTGTCGCGGGGTTCTTTACGACGTCGATCGCATTGAGGAAATTCGCCTCATTGATCTGGTAGTAGCGCTCGCTCTCCGCCGTCGAGCCATAGTTGAAGTTGGCGTCCCACTTCCAGTTGCGGCCAAGGACGTCGAAGTCGCCTTTGAAGCCCGCGACAACGCGATAGACATTGGTCACGTCGCTCACTGACTGTGGCGCGAGATCAAGGTCCGCGCGTGACAGGTAGAAGGACCCGCTTTGGGCCACCGTTGGATTTGCTTCCAGGATGCCTAAAGCCTGGGAGGTCAGATAGGGGTTGGTGAGGGAAAATTTGATGGGTCCCTCGCCGTTGTCGGAGGCAAAAAAGGCGGACTGATATGACGGCTGGGCCGCAATCTGGGTGCCTTGGTTGTGACTGAACTCAGCCTCGATATAACCCTCGATATGGTCGGTGAAGTCATAGTGCATGGTCGAGGCGGTATTGTAGCGCTTGTAGGGCGCGATGAATGAATTTTGGTAGGCAAGGTTATCGCCATCGCCGCCCTGGGCGAACACGACGCCGTTATTCTGTATGCCGAGGTTCACAGGGACAAGAGTCCCGTTCGGCGCAAACGCCACCACCTGACCGGCAGCGTTGTGGATCGCGGTGGGATAGGTCGGCGAGCCACTATTGGCGACGCCAGGGCCTGTATCGGGAATGCCGCCGGGGAAAATGCTCGCTACCGTGGCGTGGGACACAAGACATTCATTATAGCCGCAGCCCGGCGACCCAGGCAGCGGCGCCTGCTGCGTCTCGTAAGGCAAAGTGTCGGGACGATTGGCGAGGGTCAGGCCGTCCTGTTGGTTATATTCCACCGCCAGGGTGATGTTGCCCTTTCCATCGGCGAAGTTCGTGCCGGCCAGGAAGCGCCCAGTATAGGTTTTACCGTCATTATACCGCGTCTGCCCGTACTGGGTCTCAAGGCTTACGCCCTGATAGTTCTTCTTGAGGATGATGTTCACGGTCCCCGCTATGGCGTCCGCGCCATAGATCGGCGCGCCGCCCACCGAGACCACTTCAACGTGGTCGATCAGCGCCACCGGGATATCGTTCAGGTCGACCTCTTGGCCCGGCGCGGCGCCGCCAAAAGTGCCCACCGGCACCGGCGCGTTGCCGGATACGTAACGTCTGCCGTCAACCAGAACCAGGGTTCGCTGGGCGCCGAGGTTGTAGAGATTAACGAACTGCTCGCCGACCTGGGCGGCGGACTGCTGGCCGGTATTGTTGTTACCCGCGACGCCGAACCCAGGGAGCGTATCGAGGGCCTGACCCACGTTGGAATAGCCTTGGCTGACGATGCTATCGGCGCTGACCGTTTGCGCCGGTTGCAGCGTGTCAAAGCCAGCCACGGGAATGCGCGAACCGGTGACGATGATCTCTGCGACCTGTTTGGGTTGCGCTTTATCGTCAGTCTTCGCGTCTCCAGCAGACTGGGCGAAGCCCGCGGCGGGAAGCGCAACGCTGGCGAATATCAGCGTCACCGCCGCCGCGCTCGTGAGCCAGGCCGCGCGAGAAAACTTATAGGTCATCGTGTCAGTCCCCGTAATCAGGCGCGGTAAACGGCGCGCCGCCATGATCGTATCGAGGTCGCCACGGCCGGCTCTGCGGCAGCCGATCACGCCCCCGCGCGCCCGTCCGAAGGACAACCGCGTGAGCATCATTGGTCCCTGATAGGCTCAGTTCGCGCCATCCCCCCGGTCGGGGGGATCAGCCGAGATAAGCGAGCAGGTGACCGCGCGAGACAGCCTGGGCGCGGTCGCTGACCTGCAGCTTGCGAAAGAGACTTTGAATGTACTCTTTCACGGTATCCACTGAGAGCCCGAGAAGCTCGGCGATTTCCCGGTTGCTCTTACCCGAGGCAATCCACTGAAGGCACTCGGCCTCACGGACCGACAGCAGACCGGAAGATGGCTTGACCAAACGGGGCTCAAGAATGGCGTGAACCTGATGCCCCACCAGGAAAAGGCCACGCATGGCAAACGCTAGGTCCTGCGTGTCGAAGCGCTGAGGGCTGAAAAAGTTGAGCGAGGCATGACGCCCTGGACCCACCCGGATCCGGAAGCTCACCCCGGTGGCATGGCCGAGCGATAGGAACCAACGCAGATGGCGCGCGTCGCCGACCGAGAGGCGGCGTTGACGCGCGATCGAAAGGCTTGCGCCATCATTCTCGAAGCAGATAGGCGTGTTTGCGACAACGATCTCGCCACGCGCCGTCATACGGCGCAGGGAATCCTGGCGAATTCCGTCGAGATAGCGCTCCCAGAACTCCCCGGAAACACCCCAGGACGCCGCCTCAAGCGGCGGGTCGATGTCTCCATCCAAGGCGTCCAGGGAGTAGTATAGCTTGTCGAATCCCAAGGCCTGGGCGTCGGCGAGCAGTCCGTGGGTCTCTCCCGGTAAGGCGAAGATGCGCGTCATCAGCCTTACTCCCACCCGTTCAGCCGTTCACGTCAGCGGATGAAGTCTCGCAATTCCGCGCCTTGGCAACATGTGGGCAGAGTCATGACGCGATAAAGCCATGGAATTGTCTTTATACGGCGGAGCGAGGCCATCGGGCGCCCGAATTGGCGGCTCAGGCCGCGCGGGCGGACTTGCGCCGGGCGCGGGTTGAACCCAAACATGTACGCACGAGGAAGAGATCCACGCCGTGACCTCACCCGTCCAGCCACATCCCAAGATTCTGCTGATCGGCGGGGCCACCGCCAGCGGCAAATCGACCTTGGCGCTGGACCTTGCGCGTGCCTGCGGCGGGGAGATCGTCAACGCCGATTCCATGCAAATCTATGCCGACCTGAGCATCCTCACCGCCCGGCCGAGCGGGAAAGATGCGGCCTCGGGGCCTCATCACCTTTTTGGCGTCGCCGATGGGGCGGAAAACTGGTCCGTGGGCCGCTGGCTTAGGGCGGCGCGGGCCGTTTTGGCGGGGATCGCCGTGCGCGGGCGGAGCGCCATCGTCGTGGGCGGGACCGGCCTCTATCTGCGCGCCCTGACCGAGGGACTGTCCGAAGTTCCGCCCGTGCCGCCGGCGATCCGCGGTGAAGCGGACGCCACGTTCGCGCGCGAAGGGGAGGCGGCGTTCCGGGCGCGGCTAGCCGAGGGCGAGAGCCTGGACGANNTCCGGCGGCGGCGGCGCGGATCGCAGGCGGCGACCGCCAGCGCCTGACCCGAGCGTTCGAGGTCCACGCCGCCACGGGAAAGGCGCTCAGTCAGTGGCAGGAGGCGGCGGCGACCTCGCCATTGGGTGAGTCTTGGCGGGGAATTATCGTGGAGCCGTCCCGCGAAGAGCTCTACCGCCGCTGCGACGCGCGTCTCGCGA
>PLFA01000050.1 GCA_003136615.1 Caulobacteraceae bacterium
TCCTTCACCACGCCCAGGGACAGCGGCACCTGGCGGTGGGCGCAGCGATCCTCCAGGGCGAACACCTCGCCGCCAGCGCCGCGATAGATGACGATGGGCTCGGCGGCAAAGCGGCGGGCCAGGGCCTTGCCGGTCTTCAGCTCATTGGACCAAGCGACCGGATACCAATGGTCCGGGTGCGCGCCGATGCGACGCAGATCCCGACTCTCTGACCGAGCCTCTTGTGACTCAGGGGCTGGGCGCAGGGCGACCAGATGACCGTCTTCCGGCATGAAGCCCTCCAGCTAGCCTCAATTGCTCAAGCACGATCGCCTTGGTTCCGCAACAATTCACGTAACCGCACCGCGATGATGGGCCCGCGATTGACGATCCCTAAGCAATCGGGTCCGCGCCACACCAGCCGGGTAGAAACTGGGCGTCCGCCGACTTGGCGTGGGCCAGGGCGGCGGCGAGGGCCTTGTCATAGTTCTTGTCGATGGCCTTGGGTTTGACCTTGTCGCGCAGGAAATCCGCCCACAAAAATTCGCTGAAAGGGGTCAGATCCTTGGCGTAGCCGCCGGCATGGCGAAGATCGCCCGCCAGGCTGCGATAGGGATCATCCTTGAGGCCGGTGATGGCCCCTGGAATCTCTGCGAAGGCCACCCGCTCGCCTTCGGCGTCGTAGGGATGGCACCAGGTCCGGTTATCGAGAAAGCGCCAGAAGGAGTCCTTGGAGAGGGCGCTGAGGTCACTGACCACGGTCACCAGCACCGCCTCCACGCCTTCCTTGTGCAGGGCGAGGGCCAGATGATGATTATCGATGACGTAGTGGCGGCCCTTGGGGCCGAGCACCGTGGGGATCATGTGGTGGCCGAGGAAGGAGTCTTCCGACTCCGCCTTCATGGCGCGAATGCGCTTGCGCTTCTCGTCTACCTCGTGGAGGCCGACGGTGATCTGGGTTGGCTTCAGATCCAGGATCGGGGCCGGCTTCAGGAGGGGCATATGTTGGGGCATGGGGGGCAACGCTAGGCGACTTCGACGCCTCGCGCCAGAGCGCAGACCTAGGCGCGGAACAACATGACAAGCGACCCCGCCCCGGCCACAAGGCAATAGATGGCGAACGGCGTGAACCCCCGCGCCTCGTGGGCCTTGAACCAACGCATGAGCGCCCACACGCTGATCAGCGCGGTGACACCCGCCACGGCGCCGGCGATGAGAGACAGGCTCCCGAGATTCTCGTGATTATGCAGGAGCTTGGGGGCCTCCAGCGCCACGGCTCCCAGAATGATCGGCGTGGCGGTCAGGAAGGAAAAGCGCGCGGCGGCTTCGTGATCCAGGCCCCGCAGATAGCCGCCGGCCATGGTGGCGCCGGAGCGCGAGAGGCCGGGGATCAAGGCCAAGCACTGGCAGAGGCCGATGACCACCGCATCGCGCCAGGTCAGGGCGGCCAGGGGCCGGGCGTCGGCGCGGCGCGCGCGATCGGCGACGAGAAGCAGAAATCCGTTCAGCATCAGGAAAAGCGCCGCCAGACGCGGCGCAGCGAAGCCATGTCGCAGCGCTCTTTCGAAGAGAAAGCCGATGACGACCGCGGGGATGGTGGCGACGACCACGCGCAAGAAGAGTCGACGATCAGCCGCGCCGGCCGGGTCTCGAAACCTGAGGATGGAGACAGCGAAATCCCACCAATCCCGCCAGAAATAACAGAGGAGCGCGATGGCGGTGCCCAGATGCATGACCGCCAGGAAGGGCAGAAACCCCGGGGCGTTCTCATCCACGTTCCGCCAGCCCAGAAGCGCCGGGACGATGACCGCGTGACCGAGGCTGGAGATGGGGAATAGCTCGGTGACGCCCTGGAGGACGGCCATCACCACGGCTTGAATGAGGGTCATGGCGGGCGGGGATTCCTCAAGGTCTGGACGCCGCCGCTATCGCCTGAATCGCTTGGGCCGGCCAGCCCTCCTCCCGGGTTTAGCCGGGAGGAGAGTCGCCATGATATGATCAGACACGGTGGCTGATGCGGTTTTCCTTGTGGTTCAGCCGAGCCTGTTCGGCGCGGGTGATGTGGCCATTATGCTTCGCCGCGTCGCGACGTTCGGCCACGCGCACGCGGTGGTCGGCGGCGTGCAGACGGGAGGCCTTTGCGGGGGTGATGGCGCCGCGGACTTCAGCAGCCTTGATCCGCGCATCCTGATGATCGAGGCGCTGATTGACCTCGGCGCGGCGGGGATGGGTCTGGGCAAAATCCTGGGCCGAAGCCGCGGAAACGCCGCCCAGGGTCAGCAGCAATCCGCTGGCCGCGATGAGGAGGGTCTTGGAGTTCATGTCGGTCTTCCTTCGTTCTTCAGCTAAGGGTCGGGATCGACCGAAGCTGCCCTGTTCTTAAGAAGACGCGGTTGAACGGGCCGGGAACGCCGGGTTCATCAGGGGTTCATGGCCCTTAAGACTTCGGAACAAACGTCATCTGGGCGCGGATCCAGGCCCGGCCGTCGGCATAGTCTACAAGCGGCAACCGCTCGATATTCTCCGCCAGATAGGTAAAGCGCGCCTCGGCCAGGCTCGCCCGGAGGTCGGCAAGCTTCACATCGGGGGACGAGGGCCGCACGACGGCGACGCCGTGGTCAATGGCGATGAGGCGGAAATCGAGACCCTGCGTCGCGGCGATCTCGAAGGCGCACTTCCAGCCATCCCCTGTCCAGCCGGCGGAGCGGATCTGGGGCACATGCTCCTCCAGCCAGTCGCGGGGCAGCATATCGTGCATGGCGATCCAGCCCCCAGGCTTCAGCCAGGCCAGGGCATTGACCAGATCTCGGCGGACCTGATCATAGATGTGCAGCCCATCAATGAAGATGACGTCGAACTTGCCGCCGTCCCAAGTGGCGAAAAAGTCATCGCTGGTCTGGCGATGCGTGCCGCCGCGCACGGGGTCCACGCCGATCTTTCGCGCCGCCAGGACGGAATGAAAGAGATCGTCGCCCGCGCAGCCGATCTCCAGATAGTCGCCGTCGGGCCGCTCGGCGAGGAGAAGATTGACCAAAGAGATGCGGTTATAGGGGAGGGCCGACCAGTCATAATCAAAGCGCGTGGCGCAGGCGTGGTCACGGTGGCGCCGCATCAGCAACGCCTCGCGAACAATGGTTCCAAGGCGGCGGGGCTTCCGCCGGGGCGGTGGCATATGGACAAATCTCCTTGCGCCCCGGCCTATGGCCTTATTGACCCGGCCTTCGCAACACGTGTGAGTCGGTCGGCGGGCGGGAGAGCGTATGGGTCCGGTGAAGTTGATTTGCCCGCGGCGACACGTGGACAGCCGGGGCTGGTTCAGCGAAACCCACAACGAGCGGTCTCTGGCGGCCCTGGGGATCCACACGCGGTTCGTTCAGGACAACCTGTCTCATTCCCAGAGCCGCGGCGTTTTGCGGGGGCTGCATTTCCAGACACCGCCCCATGCCCAGGCCAAGCTGGTGCGTTGCCAAAAGGGCCGCGCCTGGGATGTGGCCGTGGACGTGCGGCAGGGCTCTCCCACCTTTGGCGAATGGGTCGGTGTCGAACTGAGCGCCGAGAACGGCTGGCAGTTGTTCATCCCCATAGGTTTCGCCCACGGCTTCATCGCCCTCGAGGCGCACACGGAGTTGGCCTACAAAGTCAGCGATCACTATGCGCCGGGGTGCGAGGGCGGGATCATCTGGAACGATACAACCCTCGCCGTGACCTGGCCGCTGGACGGCGGATCGCCCCTGATTTCGGAGAAGGATGCGCGGCTCGCGCCTTTGGCGGACTTCGTGAGCGCCTTCGCCTATGATGGTCAGCCCCTATCGCCCCTTCCCGCCGAGCCCCTGATTCCTTGAGCCTGAACTCAACCCNNATCGCGAATACGCCACATGACGTGCTGACGGTGGATAAGCTCAGCTATGCCGGCAATCTGGCGTCCCTGGCCGTGGTGGAGGATGACCCGCGTCACCGGTTTCTGCGCGCTGATATCGGCGACGCGGCCGCAATGCGCGGAGCCCTGGCCGACTTCCAACCGGACATCGTCACCCACCTGGCCGCGGAAACTCATGTGGATCGCTCCATCGATGGTCCGGGAGCCTTCGTGGAGAGCAATATTGTCGGGACGTTCGTGCTACTGACGGAGGTCCTTAGCTATTGGCGAGGCCTCGGGGAGGCCAAGCGCGCGGCGTTCCGTTTCCATCATATCTCCACCGACGAGGTGTTCGGGTCCCTGCCCGCCTCTGGCGCCTTCACCGAGGCCTCGCCCTATGACCCCCGCTCGCCCTATTCGGCCTCCAAGGCCGCGTCGGACCATCTGGTCCGCGCCTGGCGCCACACCTATGGCCTGCCCGTGATCGTCACCAATTGCTCCAACAATTTCGGACCCCATCAGTTTCCGGAGAAGCTGATCCCGTTGATGATCATCAAGGCCCTGGCGGGCGAGCCTCTGCCCATCTACGGCGAGGGGGTCAATGTGCGTGACTGGCTGTTCGTGGAGGACCACGCCCGCGCCCTGACGCGGGTCTTCGAGGCTGGCGTTCCCGGTGAGACCTATCTGATCGGCGGCCGGGCCGAACGCACCAATCTGGAGGTGGTGAAGGCCCTCTGCCTCCGGCTCGACGCCGTCCGCCCACGCCCCGACGGCGACTCTTATGTCAGCCAGATCAGCTTTGTGCCCGACCGCCCTGGCCACGACCATCGCTACGCCATTGACTGCGCCAAGATCGAAAGGGATCTGGGCTGGCGGCCGGACGTGGACTTCGACGCGGGCCTGGCCCTCACCGTGGATTGGTATCTGGCCCACGAGGCCTGGTGGGCGCCCCTCCTCGCCGAGCGATATGCTGGCCATCGCCTGGGGATGGCGGCGCAATGAAAGGGATCATTCTGGCCGGCGGCGCGGGGACGCGTCTCTATCCGGCGACCCTTGCGGTGAACAAGCAGCTTCTGCCCATCTATGACAAGCCGATGATCTATTATCCCATGTCGGTGCTGATGACGGCGGGGATCCGGGAAATCCTGATCATCTCGTCGCCCGAATCCATCGAAGCTTATCGCCGGCTATTTGGCGACGGGTCGGAGCTCGGCCTCGCGATCGCCTACGCGATCCAGCCGCGCCCGGAGGGTCTGGCCCAGGCCTTTCTGATCGCAGAAGACTTTGTGAATGGCGGCCCGGCGGCCCTGGTGCTGGGGGACAATCTGTTTTTCGGCGCGGGTCTGAGCGCCCTTCTTGCCCAGGCCGTCGCCCGGCCAAGCGGGGCGACGATCTTCGCCTATCAAGTGGAAAATCCCGGCGCCTATGGCGTGGTGGAGCTGAACGCGGAGGGCATGGCCCTCACCATCGAGGAGAAGCCCGCGGAGCCACGCTCGAACTTCGCCGTCACGGGGCTTTATGTCTATGACGCGCAGGTGGTGGCGCTGGCCAAGACCATCCGCCCCTCAAGCCGAGGGGAGCTGGAGATCACCGATCTGAACCGCCTCTATCTGGATCGGGGCGCGCTCTACGTGGAAGTCATGTCGCGGGGCTTCGCGTGGCTGGACACCGGAACCCATGACAGTCTGCTGGAGGCCTCGGAATTCGTCCGCACCCTGCAAAAGCGCCAGGGCGTGCGCATCGCCAGCCTGGAAGAGATCGCCTTTCACGCCGGCTTCATTGATCGCGACCAGCTCCGCGCCCGGGGCCAGCGCTTCGCCGCCTCGGACTATGGGCGCTATCTCCTCCGGCTGGCGGACGGGGGCTAAAGCGAGGCTTCCACTGCCGTCGTGACGGCAGGATCGAGCGGCTCGGTGCGGGGCCCGAAGGCTGCCACGGCTTCACCCGCCGGCCCGATCAGAATCTTGTGAAAGTTCCAGACCGGCACGGCGGCTTCGCCCAGAACCCCTTCGGCCCAGGCATAAAAGGGATGGCGCCCGGCGTCCTTGACCTCGGTCTTGGCGGTGAGGGGGAAATCCACCTGAAAGCGCGTGGCGCAGAAGTCGGCGATCTCCGCCTCCGTACTCGGCTCCTGGCCGGCGAACTGGTTGCAGGGGACGCCCAAGACCACCAGCCCTCTGTCCTTATATTGAGTATATAGCGACTCCAGGCCCTCATATTGCGGGGTCAGGCCGCAGCGCGAGGCGGTGTTCACCACCAGCACGCTCTTGCCCGCGAAGTCCGACAGCGGCAGTGACGCACCATCCAGGGCGGTAAAGGTAAAATCGTGGGCGGTGGTCATGGTCGGCTCCAGCTGGGGGAGGTTTAAGCGTGAGACATCAGACCTAAGCGTTCAAGGCCTGCTCCACGGCAAGCGCCAGATCGAGGGCGCGCACACCGTCCCGCGCGTCCGCCAGGGGGCCACCGTCGCCTCTCACGGCGGCGAGGAAAGCCTCAAGGCTTGCGCCCAGGCGATCACGTCCGGCGGCGGTCTCGCCAAACCGCGCGTCGAGAGCGAAGGACGCGGGGGCGGTCAGGGTTCCGGCCAGCAAATCCATGGTCACCTCGCCCGAGGGATAGACCACGGTGAGGCGCCGCTCGGGCGCGTCGGCCACACGGGAGGCCGAAAAGCGCGCCGTAAAGCCGTCGTCAAATGTGACCTCAGCCTGGACCTCATCGGTGAGCGCGTTATGCACGCAACAGCCTTCAGCCTCCACGGCGAAGGGTGCGCCCGGCGCCAGAGCCAGGGCAAGGTCGAGATCGTGGATCATCAGATCGAGCACGACCGAAACATCGAGATTGCGGGAGGAGGCCACGCCCCTGCGAACAGCCTCCAGGCGAAGCGGCCTCTCCGGCACACTGGTCAGCCCGCTCGCCCGCAAGGCCGCGCGCTCCAGAAATCCGCAGGCGACGATGAGTCCCCGGCGGGCGGCTTGCGCGACAATGGCGTCGGCGCCCGCCAGATCCGTGGCCAGGGGCTTTTCCACATAGACGCTTTTGCCGGCCTTGAGGGCGGCGAGCGCCCAGTGCACGTGACTGTCAGCCGGAGAGGTTATGGAGACCACCTCCACCGCGGCCAGGAAGTCCGCGGCTTCCGTAAAGGACTCGGCCCCGTGGCGCGCGGCCAGGGCCGCCGCTCGTTCCGCGTCAGGATCAAGGACGGCGGTGAGATCGACGCCGACCAGGCCCGCATATTTGCCGGCGTGGTGGCCGCCAAAAACGCCAGCGCCGATCACGCCGGCGCGCAAGAGATGACTCATAACCCCGCCGCTAGCATGTCCGGAAGCCCATCAGAAACGGCTGTCGGCCTATCGCCAGCGCCGCCACATAATAAGCGTGGTCAAAGCGATGAGCGCCAGAACCACACCCAAGCCCGTCCAAACCATGCGATTATAGGCGTTGCGCGCCTCGTCCTCCCCAATGATCCGGTACAAGCTGTTGATTTCAATCATCTCCGCCTCCGATAGGCGTTTCTTTGGGAGGCTGCGATCGACGTAGAAGTATTTCGTCATCGCGTTGAACTCGAGTTCCTTGCCAAGGAACATCTCATTCGGATTGAGGTCGGAGGTCACATAGGTCGCGTTCTGATACGGAAACTCCTGGGTGAGGCGTATGTCCACGGTCGCAAAGTCAGGCTTGGTCGCGCCGGCGTGGAACCAACCTGGCGAAAACATCTCCGGGTCGCCGGTGCGGGGCAAATGGGTGACGGGCTGGTTGATAAGGGCGATCACGCGAGCCCGGGCCTCGGCGGCCGTTGGGATCGGCGCCGCGCCGTTCTCAGGTCTCGCGGAGACAGCCTCAGGATTCAAGAAACTGAAAACCACGAGCACCGCCGCAGCCAGAGCGAGACAGGCCGATCTCATCCGCATAAACCCCGTCCAGACCCCACCCATCACGGGATCGGAAAATAGTCAAAAGGCCGCGACGGGTTAAGCCGTGCGCTCTGGCCGCGCGGCGCCTTGCGTCCTAAAGAGAGCCTTTCCCGTTCAAGAGTCCCTTCGGAGCGCCCGTGGCCCGCCTGTTCAATGCCTATGTCATGGTCGACTGGAGCGCGGCGGCAAAGCCCGCCACCGGGGCTGACTCCATCTGGATCGGGGTGCTCAAGCGCGACGTGCGTTTCCGTTTCGCCTTTGAATCGCATAATCCCTCGACCCGCAAACAGGCCGAGGCCCTGATCAGCCAGATCCTGGATGACCGGGCCAAGCATCGCGAGCGCACCCTGCTGGGCTTCGATTTCGCCTTTGGTTTTCCGCGCGGTCTCGCCGCCGGCCTGAACCTGCCCGGGGACGAGCCCTGGCGGGCGATGTGGACCCAGATCGACAAGATGGTCACCGACAAGACCGACAATACCAATAACCGTTTCGGCGTGGCGTCAGAGATCAACCGCCGCCTGACGGGCGGGCCCTTCCCCTTCTGGGGCTGCCCACCGCGCGACGCCCTGACCACGCTGCAGCCCAAACGACCCCGCGCCCATGGCCCTGGCGATCTGCCCGAATTGCGCCATGCCGAAGAGGCGGCCAAGGGCGCGGCCTCGGTCTGGAAGATGTATTACAACGGCTCGGTCGGGGGGCAGACGATCCTCGGGATCCCCGTGGCGCGGCGCCTAGCCCAGGCCCGGGGCGACCGGGTGAAGATCTGGCCCTTTGAAACCGGCTGGAAGGCGCTCACCGAGCGCGATCTCGAGGACGTCGAGGTCGTGATGGCGGAAGTCTGGCCCTCCCTCATCAAGCCCGCGCCCGTCGCCGGGGAGGTCAAGGATCTGACCCAGGTTCGCGCCATGGCCGAGCATCTGGGCAGGCTCGACGAGCAGGGAAAGCTCGGCGCCCTCTTTGGCCCTGACAAGGCGATCCCGCCGGAGGTGGTCCACGACGCCCAGACCGAGGAAGGCTGGATCCTGGGAGCCTAAGGACCTGGGAGCTTAAAGCCTACTCGGCCGCCTGCAGTGACGCCTCGGCGCGCTGCGACTTGAGCTTCTCCGAGACCAGGAACGCCAATTCCAGGGCCTGCTCGCCGTTGAGGCGCGGATCGCAATGGGTGTCATAGCGCATGGCCAGCTCGCCCTCGCCCAGAGCGCGTGCGCCGCCCACGCATTCGGTGACGTTTTGGCCGGTCATTTCCAGATGCACCCCGCCGGGATGGACGCCCTCGGCCTGAGCGATCTCAACGAAGCTACGGACCTCCGCAAGGATCCTGTCGAAGGGCCGGGTCTTGTATCCATTATTGGCCATGAGCGTGTTGCCGTGCATGGGATCGGTCGCCCAGACGACTTGGCGGCCATCCCGGTGGGTGGCCTCCATCAGGCGCGGTAGGCGCGCGGCGATCTTGTCGGCGCCGAAGCGGCCATAGAGGGTCAGGCGGCCCGGCTCGCCCTCGGGATTAAGGACGTCAATGAGCCGAAGCAGTTCGTCCGGCTCCAGGGTCGGGCCGACCTTGAGACCCACGGGATTTCGAATGCCGCGCATGAACTCCACATGCGCCCCGTCGAGCTGGCGGGTCCGCTCGCCGATCCACAAGAGATGGGCGGAAACGTCGTACCAGTCGCCGGAGGTGGAATCGACGCGGGTGAGGGCCTCTTCGAAGCCCAGAAGGAGAGCCTCGTGGCTGGTGAAGAACTCCACCCGAGCGAGCTCGGGATGGGTGCGCGGGGCGACGCCGATGGCCTCCATGAACGCCAGGGACTCGGTGATCTTGTCGCTCAGCTCGCGGAATCGCGCGCCCTGCGGGCTGTCATTGACGAAACCGAGGGTCCAGCGGTGGATGTTGTAGAGGTCCGCATAGCCCCCTCCAGCGAAGGCGCGGAGCAGATTAAGGGTAGCGGCGGACTGGCTATAGGCCTTGAGCAGGCGCTCCGGGTCTGGCGCGCGGGCAACGGGGTCGAACTCCATGCCGTTGATATTATCGCCCCGATAGGAGGGCAGTGTCACGCCGTCCACCGTCTCGACGGGAGCCGAACGGGGTTTGGCGAATTGGCCGGCCATGCGGCCCACCTTCACCACCGGCTTGCCGCCGGCGAAGGTCAGAACCACGGCCATCTGCAGGATCAGGCGGAAGGTGTCGCGGATGTTGTCGGCGGAAAATTCCTTGAAGCTTTCGGCGCAGTCGCCGCCCTGCAGCAGGAAGGCCTTACCCGCGGCGACGTCCGCCAGAAGGGTCTTGAGGCGGCGCGCCTCGCCCGCGAACACCAGCGGCGGCATGCGACGCAGTTCCCCCTCCACCCGCGCCAAGGCGTCGGGATCGGGATAGTCGGCGGGAATATGTTTGGCCGGCCGCGCTCTCCAGGAGGCCGGCGTCCACCTGTCAGTCATGGGTGCGCCTAGGTTCAAGAGCGCAGGCACATAGCCCAGACAACGCCCAGAGGCAAAGTTTGCCTCATCATGGGACCGCGAGGCGTTCTGCCTCGCTCCTCTTGAACTTAAGG
>PLFA01000061.1 GCA_003136615.1 Caulobacteraceae bacterium
GGCGTGCCCACGGTGGGCGGCGAGACGAATTTTCACCGCGGCTATAATGGCAACATCCTGGTCAACGCCATGTGCGTGGGTCTGGCCGACGCCGACAAGATCTTCTATTCCGCCGCTCCCGGCCCCGGCCTGCCGGTGGTCTATTTTGGCTCCAAGACCGGCCGAGACGGCATC
This sequence comes from Caulobacteraceae bacterium, assembly GCA_003136615.1. Lineage (GTDB taxonomy): Bacteria > Pseudomonadota > Alphaproteobacteria > Caulobacterales > Caulobacteraceae > Acaudatibacter. The sequence goes on from PLFA01000061.1 coordinate 175, forward strand.
CATGGCGCCACCATGGCCTCGGCTGAGTTCGACGCCGATTCCGAGGCGAAGCGCCCCACTGTTCAGGTGGGAGATCCGTTCGCCGAGAAGCTGCTTATCGAAGCGACCCTGGAACTCATGGCCTCCGGCGCGGTGGCGGCGATCCAGGACATGGGCGCGGCCGGTCTCACCTCGTCCTGCGTGGAGATGGCGGGCAAAGGCGGGGTTGGCATCGCGCTTGATCTAGACAAGGTGCCTCAGCGCGAGGAAGGCATGACCGCCTATGAGATGATGCTCTCCGAAAGCCAGGAGCGGATGCTTGCGATCCTGAAGCCTGGGCGCGAGGCGCAGGCCCATGCGATCTTCGCCCGCTGGGGTCTGGACGCGGCGGTAATTGGCGCCACCAATGACACGGGCCGCATCCTGCTGGTTCACCACGACCAGGTGGTCTGTGACCTGCCCTTGGCGCCCCTCACCGAGGACGCCCCGCTCTATGACCGGCCGTTCGCGAGCTCGCCGGCTCAACCACGTCTTTCCCCGGGAGATGTTCCTGCCCCGACCGATTGGGCCCAGGCGATTCTCACCCTGATCGGCTGTCCGGACCTGGCCTCACGGCGCTGGATCTGGGAGCAGTATGATCGCCATGTCATGGCCGATAGCCTGGAAGAGTCCGCCACCGGGGCCGACGCCGGCGTGGTGCGTATTCACGGAACCCGCAAGGCTCTGGCCCTTACCTGCGACTGCACGCCCCGCTACGTGCTCGCCGATCCTTTCGAGGGCGGCAAACAGGCGGTGGCGGAGGCCTGGCGTAATCTGACCGCCGTGGGGGCGACGCCCATCGCCATCACCGACAACCTCAATTTCGGAAATCCTGAAAAGCCCCTGATCATGGGCCAGATCGTACGGGCCATTGAGGGCATGGCCCTGGCGTGCCGCGCGCTCGACTTCCCCGTCGTGAGTGGCAACGTCAGTCTGTATAATGAGACTGATGGCGAAGCCATTCCCCCGACACCGGTTGTGGGGGCGGTGGGCCTGATCGCCGATTACGACCACCGGGCCGGTTTCGCGCACCTCAAGGCGGGCGACGTCCTGGCGCTCGTGGGTGACGGCCAGGGAGAGCTGGGCGCCAGTCTTTACCTGCGCGAATGCCTGGGTCGCGAGGATGGCGCTCCGCCGCCGGTGGACCTCGCCCTGGAGCGCAAGACCGGCGACCTCGTTCGCGCCCTGATCGCCGAGGGCCAGGCGCCGTGCGTCCATGATCTGGCCGATGGCGGTCTCGCCGTTGCGGCGGCGGAGATGGCCCTCGCCTCGGATGTGGGGTTGACGCTGCACACGCCCGGAACGGACGCGCACGGCGCTCTTTTTGGCGAAGACCAAGCCAGGTATCTCATCGCCGCCGCCGACCCGGCCCGGGTCTTCGCCGCTGCCGCGGCGGCCGGCGTCGCCTGTCGTGTCGTTGGCCGTGCGGGGGGCGAGACGTTCGCGGCCGAGGGCCTTTTCTCAATACCGCTGTCGCGCTTAAGGGCCACGCATGAAGGCTGGCTTCCGCGCTATATGGAGGGCGGCGCTTCCGCCGCTTGAACGAGGTCGATCACGCCCATGCCCATGGCCGCCGATGAGATTGAAACCCGTCTGAAGCGCGCCTTTCCAGGCGCCATGATTGTTGTTGATGACCTGGCCGGGGATGGAGATCACTATAAAGTGCGCATCAGCTCCGCCGCCTTCGCGGGCCTCCCGCGGGTTCGCCAGCACAAGCTCGTCTATGAGGCCCTTGGGGGCGCCATGGGGGGCGAACTCCACGCCCTTGCCTTAGAGACGATCGCCACGCCCTGATCGGCCCGCGTCTTGACCCCGGGGATGTGGGCGCCTAGCTCAGGGGTTGCGCACGCGCCGCGAAACGAAAGATCCGACCATGACCGACACTCTCGACACCGAAGTCCGCGCTTTCCTCGACAAGACAGTGAGCGAAAATCCGGTCGTCCTCTTCATGAAGGGCGTGCCTGATAAGCCCGGCTGCGGCTTCTCGGCGACCGTGGTGCAGATCCTCGACCACCTGGGCGTGGATTTCGGGGCCGTTAACGTACTGCAAAGCGACGCGCTGCGCCAGGGGATCAAGGCCTATTCCGATTGGCCCACCATCCCCCAGCTCTATGTGAAGGGCGAGTTTATTGGCGGCTGCGATATCGTCCGCGAGATGTACCAATCGGGAGAGTTGAAGACGCTTCTGGGGGACCAGGGCGTCCTCGCGGCCTGACAGATTCTGAGTTTTGAGCCTTTAGTCACTCCGAAATCATCCCAATCGTCTTCATCCATCTCTCCACCAGTTGAGGCCAATCAGTCACGGGTAGGTTTGACCGCCTGAGGCCGAACGCATGACCGCCCTGCGCATAGGTGTGCAACTCCACGGGCACGCCGGCTGCCTTCAGTCCCATGTAATAGCTTAGGGCGTCCTCGATCCGGTCCACATGATCGTCTTCATTCTGAAGGAGGAATGTCGGTGGCGTCTGAGCGGTGATGTGACTCTTGATAATGGGGTTTAGGGCGATCCCGTTCTCGGCCAGAGCCAAATGTCCCGGATAGATGGCAATGGCGAAATCTGGCCGGCTGCTTTCTTGGTCCGCCGCGTCGACAGGAGCGTAAAGGCGCGCCTTGAAGTACGTACTCACCTCCGCGACCAGATACCCGCCCGCCGAAAACCCAAGGACTCCAATCTTATGAGGATCGATGCGCCACGCCGCGGCATGGGCCCGCACAAGTCTCAAGGCTCGCTGGGCGTCCTGTAAGGACGGTGTCGATATTGATTGGTTGTGGGGACGGCAATCGCACCGCCAAACATAGGGCGCGCTCGGCACGCGATATTTCAGAAGGACACACGTAACGCCTCTGGAGGTCAGCCAATCGCAGACTTCCGTGCCTTCGAGATCAATCGCCAGCATCTGGAAGCCGCCGCCGGGAATGACGACGACCGCGGCGCCGATGTTCGCCCCTCTCGGCGCATAGATAGTGATCGTGGGGCGCGTGACGTTGGTGACGCCACCCTGTGAAATGGTTTCCGGCCCCGGAACCGGCGACTCATCGGGCGCTTCTCCGGGCCAGATGAGAATCTGCGTATGACCTGGCGAAGGCTGCCAAATGGACGGCTCCGCGCTTGAGGCGTTCGCCGCAAGGATAGAGGCGATGAGTACCCCCGCCAGCGCCCCCGCGCGATACAGCGTCATCTTGCGTCCGACATTGGGATGACCGGCCGCAAATTGCCCATGCACGGCGGGGCATCCCGCCGTGGTAGAACCATCAGGACGCGTAGAATTCCACGACCAAGTTCGGTTCCATCTTCACCGGATAGGGCACTTCGGCCAGATCCGGCAGGCGGATAAACTTGGCGGACATGGCCTTGGCGTCCACCTCCAGATAGTCGGGCGTGTCGCGCTCGGCCGATTGGATGGCTTCCAGCACCAGGGCCATGTTGCGCGAGCGTTCGCG
>PLFA01000033.1:0-21330 GCA_003136615.1 Caulobacteraceae bacterium
TAGAGGTGGTTGAGGAACATTTCCTTAGTCAGGGTCGTGCCCTTGCGCAGGGAGAGGAGCTCCAGCATCTGATATTCCTTGCCGGTGAGGTGCACGCGCTCGCCGTTAACCTCCACGGTCTTGCCGTCGAGATTGACCACGATGTCGCCCGTGCGGATCGTCGACTGGCTATGGCCCTTGGACCGGCGGACCACCGCATGGATGCGCGCCACCAGTTCCTCACGGTGAAAGGGCTTGGTCAGATAATCATCCGCCCCGCCGCCCAGGGTCTTCACCTTGCTGTCAATCTCAGCGCTACCGGAGAGAATCATGACCGGCGTGCCGATTCGGCTGTTGCGCAGGGCGCGAAGGACATCGAGTCCGCTCATATCCGGCAAGTTCAGATCCAGGAGGATCAGGTCGTAATCATAGAGCTTGCCGAGATCGACACCCTCCTCACCCATATCTGTGGTGAAGACATTGAAGCCCTCCGTCTTGAGAATCAGCTCCACACCCCGGGCGACCGTGGCGTCATCCTCAATCATCAGCACGCGCATGGTGTCTATCTCCGCCGTGGCATGGGGCGATATGATGTCTGAAGACTTAGATGCAGGCCCCGTTAACCTTTCGAATCTAGAGAGTGAAATGGTTAACGAACAATGACTCGCCTAGGGTGATTTGCCGTCAAACGCCATCGGCTCGCGGGATGACTCTTTTATGAACCGGCAAGGCGCCCTTCAGCGAGGCGGAGGCGCACGCTCGGCGACCCGCCGCAGGGCGGCCAGATCATCGCCGATACGGAAGATGGCGACATAGAATTCACAGAATGCGCGCCACAATAGGCCGGCCGCGAAGACAATCAGCAGGCCCAGCACCAGGACCGGAATCGCCAGCAGGATGGCCCACCCGCCCTCGCGCCAGGCGACGCCAATAGACGCGCCGATAACCGAGAAGGCGGCGATGATGATCACGCCCAGGCCCGCCCAATAGACGAGGTGAATGACAGGACCCGTGATGAGCCGCTCGAAGCTCAACAGGGCCCAGAGAGGGCCGCGGGGGGCGCTTGGCTGGGTCTCTTCCTTGATCGAATTCGTCGCCGACATTTTTTGATGATCAATCCCACATCGCCAAGACCCACGGCTATCAGCGCGCGCGTCTCGCTGCAATGTCGCGATGGGCGTCAGGGAGGGCGCCCTCGCCATGACCGGCGGCGACGATTACATACGCTCGCTTATCGCCATGCCCCATCATCCCGAAGACACCCTCTTAACCCTGGACGATCCGCCCGACGCGGCAGGCGAAGCCATGGGTCTGGCGCCGGGTGCGCGTGTGGTGGCGGCGATGTCCGGCGGCGTGGATTCCACAGTGACAGCGGCCCTACTGGCCCGCTCTGGCTATGAGGTGGTCGGCGTTACGCTTCAGCTCTATGACCAAGGCGCCGCGTCAGGACGAAAGGGCGCGTGTTGCGCGGGACAGGACATTCTCGACGCCCGCGCGGCGGCCGAGACCTTGAACATTCCCCATTACGTCCTCGACTATGAAGCGAAGTTTCGCGAGGCGGTGATCGAGGATTTCGCCGACGCCTATGGGCGGGGCGAGACGCCCATTCCCTGCGTACGCTGCAATCAGACGGTCAAGTTTCGCGATCTTTTGGAGGTCGCGCGGGATCTGGGCGCGGAGGCTCTGGCGACCGGCCACTATGTCCGGCGGGTGATTGGCGCCAGCGGCCCACAACTCCATCGCGCCCGGGACGCCAGCCGCGATCAGAGCTACTTCCTTTTCGCCACGACCCGCGCCCAACTCGACTTTCTGCGCTTCCCTTTGGGGTGTCTGGAAAAGACCCAGGTGCGCGAGGCGGCCGGCGCGCTCAAGCTCGCCGTGGCCGATAAGCCCGATAGCCAGGACATCTGTTTCGTGCCCGAGGGCCGCTATGTGACGGTGATTGATCGCCTGCGGCCCGGCGCGGCGCAGGGGGGTGAGATCATCCATGTCGATGGTCGGGTGCTCGGCCGCCACGCGGGCGTCAGCCGCTACACAGTGGGCCAGAGGCGGGGTCTTAACATCGCGGTTGGCGATCCCCTGTTCGTGGTGCGCCTGGACGCCGCCCGTCGCGAGGTCGTGGTGGGCCCGCGCGAGGCCCTCCTGGCCGACGCCCTCACCTTGAAGGAAACCAATTGGCTGGGGGACGAGGATAGTCTTGAAGCCGCCGCCGTATCGGGAAAAGCCGTCCTCGCACGTGTCCGCTCAACCCGCGAGCCCGCCGCCGCGCGCCTGCGCCTGAGCCCCGAAGGCGCGGTCGAGGTTGCTTTCGACCTTCCTGAAGAAGCGGTCGCGCCAGGACAAGCCTGCGTGCTTTATGACGCCGCCGAGCCGAGCCGGGTTCTCGGCGGGGGTTTCATCGCGGGAAAAGCCATCCCATGACCACTGATCCGATCGTCATCGTCTCCTACGCCCGCACCCCCATGGGCGGATTCCAGGGCGCCCTCGCGGGGGCGAGCGCCACGGCGTTGGGTGCGGCGGCTGTGAAGGCGGCGGTAGAGCGGTCTGGCGTTCCAGCGGACCGGATCGATCAGATCCTCATGGGTTGCGTTCTGCCCGCAGGCCTTGGTCAGGCCCCGGCGCGTCAGGCGGGGCTGGGGGCGGGGTTGCCGGAGGGGGTGAAGGCGACCACCGTCAACAAGATGTGCGGGTCAGGGATGCAGGCGGCTATCCTCGCCCACGACGCCCTGGCGGCGGGATCGGCCGAGATCGTCGTCGCGGGGGGCATGGAGAGCATGTCCAACGCCCCGTACCTCTTGGCCAAGCACCGGGCCGGGGCCCGGATCGGCCATGATCGGATTCTGGACTCCATGTATCTGGATGGCCTGGAAGACGCCTATGAGCCGGGCAAACTCATGGGGGCCTTCGCCGAGGAAACCGCGGCGGCCTATCAGTTCACCAGGGCCGACATGGACGCCTATGCGACCGAGAGCCTGATGCGCGCGCGCCGGGCTGTAGAAGGCGGAGCCTTTGCCGTCGAAATCGTTCCCGTCGAGGTGAAGACCCGCAAGGGCGTCACAACCGTGAGCCAGGACGAGCAGCCCCTCACCGCCGACCCCGCCAAGATTCCCAGCCTGCGTCCGGCCTTCGCCAAGGATGGGGCCATAACCGCGGCCAACGCCTCCTCCATCTCGGACGGCGCGGCGGCCCTGGTTCTCATGCGGGAATCGACCGCCAAGGCGCTGGGCCTCACACCCGTAGCCCGACTCGCCGGCCATGGCGCCCACGCCCATGCGCCGGGCCTTTTCACCACGGCTCCCGTTCCCGCCATGCGTCAGGCCATGGCGCGCGCCGGCTGGCGGACGGACGAGGTCGATCTGTTCGAGGTGAATGAAGCCTTCGCGGTGGTGCCCATGATCGCCATGCGTGAGCTCGCCATCCCGCACGAAAAGATCAATGTGAATGGCGGCGCCTGTGCGCTCGGCCACCCCATCGGAGCCTCTGGCGCGCGCATCCTCGCCACACTTCTGAGCGCGCTGCAGGCGCGCGGCCCAAAGCGAGGCCTTGCGTCGCTTTGCATCGGCGGGGGCGAAGCCGTAGCCATGGCGGTCGAGCGGCTCTGAAGCGGCTCGCTCAGTTAAAGGGCGGCGCGCTCAGTCATCCTTGGCTTCTGACGATCCATCTGGACCAGATGGCCGGGGGTGGCTCCGGCCGGACATGGGCCGCGATAGGCGCCCATCAGGGTCATTTGCCGCCGCCCATCCAGGGCTGTGATCGGGGCGCCGCTGATCTCGACATCGGCGTCAATTCTATATTGAGAGGCGAAATCCCCGCTGGCGATTCCCCGGGTCGTGAGCGTCGCGCCGGCGGGCAGTCGGCACGTGGATGTGAAGTGATAGGCGCCATCGGCCGCGTGGATCACATGACGGTCGCACTCGCGAGCGCCAAGACGGCGCCCCATGGCGCCGACGTCGGTGATTGGGCCCCCGTCCAGGCAGACCAGTGTCGCGTGTGTGCGCAGCGCATGGCCGTCGCGGATAAAGGTCTGGGCCCAAAGGCCCGCTTTTCGGGTTGGCCAGGGATCGGACGCGGTATGGACGACGCTGAGTTGCGCGGGCGCGTCGCAGCCGGCGAGGCTCGCGCCCGTAGCCAAGGTCAGGGTCGTGAATAGCGCCTTGCGCAAGGGGCTCCCTCATCCATAGTCACGAAACTTACCATCACTTGGATGCCATCAGCACGTATTTATTTCAAGCTGGAAACGAATGATTTGACGGCGCTTTCATGAGGAAACTTCCGGAGAAACCCATGGTTCCGTTAACTGACCGGCCTTCGACCGGGCGTCTTGAAATGGCGTTCGAGGGCCAGGTGGTCTTCGCCGCGTATCGTCGCCGCCCGGCATGTCTCGTGATCGATTATGTGGAGGCGCCGACCGCCCTGCGGGGAACCGGAGCGGCGGGCGATTTCATGGAGGCTCTTGCCGCCAAGGTCCGCGCCGATGGTGACCAGATCCTACCCCTATGCGGCTACGCCGCCGCGTGGCTGCAGCGCCACCCTGAGCACCGCGACCTTATCGCTAAGGTTTAGGTGAGTCCGCTGGACCTGTCAGCGAAGGCGGGGCGGGGCCGGCGGCGGAACCGCCACGGGCTTGCGCCGCCGCGGGGAGACCGCAACCACGGCCGTAATCGCCGGGTCATCATGCAGGCGCAAATAGAGCCTGCCATTGCGGGGTCGGGGAACCTGAAGCTGGTCGCCCGGAAAACCCTCGGGCACCGTCACCGCATCATCAAATGACGGCCCGCTCGCCACGGCCTGCAGCAGAAACAGGTTGCCGCCGGTGAGTTGACATGGGTCCTCTTTCGCGGACGAGCAGATCAATGCGAAGAGGGTGGGGATACGCACCAGGCCCGCCAGATCCTGCCAGTCACTTGCCCCGCGAGGATCGGTGAGCCGGAATCGCAGAGGCCCGAAGGTCGAGGGGCCAAAGGCGGCGGCCGTATCCAGGGTGGCCACAGCGACTCGGGAATCCTCGCGGATCAGGCCGGCCCCAGGCGAGAGTGTCGTCTTGAAGGCGCCGTCGGCGGTTTCTATTTCCACCTTTTCCCGGGCCGCCATGGTGTCAGGGGCCTGCGCCTCGATCGAGAAGGTCAGAACCGAGCCGCGCGCGACGTCGTGACCTCCCTCCAGGGTGATGGACATGGCCGGCGGCGGGCCTGGCGGAGGGCGCGCGCTTTCAGCCAATAATGTCACGGTCGGGCGGGGCGGCATGATCGTCACCGGCAGGCTCAAGTCGCGGCCATCGCGCAGGGCCACCTTAGCGGTGAGGTCTTGTCCGGCCCGCAAGGCCGCCAAGGCGACCTGGTCGGGGCTCGATAAGGTGATGCTATCCTCGCTCGCGGGGGTGTCCGCGGTCGCCGGCGCGAAGCGCACGGCCCCGAGGCTAAGGTGGGCCACAGCGCCAAGGCCAGCACCGGTCAATTCGCCTGTGTCGTCGCCCGCGTGGATCTCGAAGCGTGCGACACGGCTGGCGGGGGCGAAGGCCTGGACGGTGAACTGATCGGCGCCCTGGCGGCCAAAAGAGCGCACCCTGATCGTCACGGATCCGGGTGAGGCGTGGGCCAGTGGCGCGGTCAGCAGAATTTCGCTGGGTCCCTGGACCTTGAAGGACGCGGCCTTCGGCGATTCCGATCCGGCGCTCACCTCAATGGCCTTAACGCAGGCGCCCGCGCCTCCGGTTAGCCGCACGGCGTCGTCATGGCCCACCACCAGGGCCGTCCGGTCGGCCTCGGCCAGACGCCACAGTCCCGCCGCGCCATTCTCAAAGGCAAAGCTCGGCCCCTCAAAGGCGGAAAATCCCCACTCCCCATGAAGCTCGCCATCGAGCGTGGGGCCAAAGGCGGTGGGATCAAGCCCGCTGGTATTGGCCGTGAACCCGCCGTGCTCGGCGTCGGACGTGACGGGGATATCAAAGATTTCGCCCGACTTGCCCTTCAGCCTAAGCGTCATGGCCTGGGCGTAGTCTGTGGAGAAGACCAGTGGCGCGCCATCCACCTTCAACACGGTGTCGGAGGCCGCGAGGCAATAGTCGGTCTTGGGATTGGTGGCGTGCAGCGGGGGTGTCTGAACGGCCTCGACCGGCGGAAGCGCGGCGACGAGAACGGACTTCACGTCGCCGAAGGAGGGGGCCGTGTTGAGCCGCAGCTGCAGGTTTTCGCCCTTTGGCGCGGCGAGGGCTGGCACATATTGGAAGTGCGCCACGCTCATGGAGCCCAGGAGGCGCGCGATGTCGAGCACGGCGCCAACATAGGGGCTATAGGCGCCCCCGCCCATCTGCGGCGCGGCGCCCAATTGGGTCATCAGGTCGGCCGATGCCCCCGTGCTGAGGGATCTGACGATGGAATTGCTCTGGCCGTCGTCCAGCACCAGGGAGTCCTGATCCTGCATCAGACAGGCGGCCTGAAGATCCGCGCTCTTCTGGAAGCAGCTGGTGTCGAGCTTGATGCCGAGGGTGCGGGCGAGATCGGTGGTAACCGCCTGAAGCCCGGCGGGGTCGTCCCGCTCGGTCCGCCACACTGCCTCCAGGTAGGTATTGAGACGTCCGCGATCGAGCCCAAGCTGGTTCAAATCCTGGGAGGCGCGCACGAAGGCGCCGGGCTTCCCACGCACCGCGTCGCGCAGGGTGTCGAAATCCGCCGTCGTATGGGGCGCCAGGAAGATAAGGGCTTGCTGGGCCCCTTGGGGGACGCTCACCTTCAGTTCGCCTTGGCCGCCATGCTCCCAGGTCTTCAAGGCGAAGAACCAGCCCTTCGGCGGCGGGTTGGTGGCGCCGCGCAGAAACGCGACCACCAGGATATAGCGGGCCGCCTGGCCGGGGGGTAGCTCGGCCTTGAGGCTGACAACGTCCCCTGGCGCGAGATCCGGCGCGCGGGCGATGGGCAGGGTGGCGGCGCCGCGCATTATGCTGACTTGGAGGGTCGGTCCGGCCAGGTCGAAGGGCGCCTTGGCGGCCATGGCGGAGTTCGCCCCGGCGAGCGCCAGGGCGAGACCAACCAAAAGCGCGTTCACCCGCGATGCGAGACTCATCTCTTCACTTCCCGTTCGGCGGGGCCGGGCGATTACAGCCGCTTTGTGGCGACAACGTGCGGATGGGCGCCGTGTTGCGCCCGCGCGCTAGCGAGGGTTCACCATGCGCCAAGCCTGACAAAACCTTAACTCGCGCGGGCCTCACGCGGCGTCTATGCCTGCGCATCGCAAGACAAAACGCGCCGGGGAGGGCGTAAGATCATGAACAGACGCGATGTGCTGACCCTGACCACGGCCCTCGCGGCGGCGGGGATCGCGCCCTGCGCCATGGCCGCGCCGGGTTCGCCCAAGGATCTCAACGCCCTCTTCGACGTGTTCGTGAATGAGGAATTCGACCTCTCTCCCGAGGGCGTCACGTCGCTGGGCCTCGATAAGGGACCACGGGCCTATCAGAAGGCGCAGTTGGGTGATCGCTCGCCCGCCGCCGGTCTCAGGGCGCAGCACCTCAATGAGAGCCAATTGGCGCGGCTGGAGGCCTTCGACGCGAGCGGGCTGACGGGCTTGGATGCTCTTAACCGCGAAATTGTGCTCTACGGCATGCGCCAGCAAGCGTCGGCGTTTCATCAATTTAAATATGCGGGCGGGTCGGCCGGCGCGCCCTATGTGCTCAACCAGATGGGCGGATCGGCCTATCATGACATCCCGGACTTTCTGGACTCCCAGCACGGCATCGAGACCAAGGACGACGCCGAGGCCTATCTCTCGCGCCTCGCGGCTTTCCCCAAGGCCCTGGACCAGGATGGCGAGGAGGCCCGCCTCGACCGCTCGCTGGGCGACGTCGCGCCCGACTTCATTCTCGATGCGACCCTGACCCAGATCACCGGCCTTCGGGACACGCCGGCCGTCAAGGCGACCCTGGTTCAATCCCTGGTCCGTCGCACGAAGGACAAGGCGATCGCTGGTGACTGGGAGGCGCGGGCCACCAAGATCTATGTGGATGGCGTCGTTCCCGCCCTGGCGCGCCAGGCCGAACTCGTGCGCGATCTGCGCGCCGGCGCCACCCACGACGCGGGGGTCTGGCGCCTTCCCGATGGCGACGCCTATTACCGCGCCTCGGTGGAATTCTGGACCACCACAAGCCTCTCGGGCGATGAAATCCACAAGACCGGTCTTGATCTTGTGGCCCAGCTCTCCGCCGCCGTGGACGAGAAGATGAAGGCCCAGGGCCTGACCCAGGGAACCGTCGGCCAGCGCTTCCGCGCCATGTACGACGACCCGCGCTACCACTACCCCAACGACGACGCCGGCAAGGCCAGATTGCTGGCCGATCTCAATCTCAAGGTGATGGCCGTCCAGGCCCGCCTGCCGCAATACTTCGGCGTCCTGCCCAAGGCCAAGGTCGAGATCCGCCGCATCCCGCCCTACACGGAGGCCGGCGCGCCGGGCGGCTACTACGAGGAGGGGTCGCTGGATGGCTCGCGTCCGGGCGCCTACTACATCAACCTGCGCGACACCGCCGAGGTGCCCAGCTGGACCCTGCCGACCCTCACCTACCACGAGTCCATTCCGGGCCATCACCTGCAGGGGTCGATCGCCAATGAGGCGCCCCTGCCGATGATCCGTAAGCTGTCGTTTTTCTCGGCCTATATCGAAGGTTGGGCGCTCTATGCCGAGCAACTCGCCGACGAGATGGGGATGTATAAGGACGATCCCATGGGGCGTATCGGCTATCTGCATGACGCCCTCTTCCGCGCGGTGCGTCTGGTGGTGGACTCAGGTCTTCACGCCAAACGCTGGAGCCGGGAGAAGGCCATCGCCTACTATGTCGCCCAGATCGGCGACCAGGACGCCTCGGCCACGACGGAGGTGGAGCGCTATTGCGTCTGGCCGGGTCAGGCCTGCGGCTACATGCTGGGCAAGCTTGCCTGGCTGAAACAGCGCGGACGCGCCCAGGCTGCGCTTGGGCCCCACTTCGATATCCGCGCCTTCCACGACGCCGGTCTGACCTCTGGGGCCGTGCCGCTGGATGTGCTGCCTCAGCTCATTGATCGCTATTTGGCAGCCCGGACGGTTTAGGGTCCGACGTCAGGGAAGATCACTGGCGCCACCTCGTCGGTTGTATAGACGCAGCGGTCATTGTGCCCACATTCAGGGACGATGATCACCGCGCTCTTCGCGCCCATCACCGTGTGGAGATAGTCCACCACAGCCTCGCCCCTCTGACGGCGAGTCGCGCCTTGGGCCATGGCGCCGGGCGAGCCGTCGAAGCCGCCGAGGGGCAGGGTGTCGATCTGGCTCAAGAGGTAGGTGACGTGGCGGGTGACGAGGTTATGGCGCAGGGTCTCGTCGCTTAAGGACGCCGTATAGCCGCCAAGGCGTTTTTCCAGGCCATAGGGCCAGAGGTCATAGTCGGGGGCCTTGGCCTTGTCGAACGGGCGAAACGCGAACCCCCTGTGGGGCGTCTCGTCCTTCCAGGCCACAACCGCCGCCTCGCGCGAGCCCACGCCCCCCGGAACCAGACGCACGGCGACGGGCCAAGCATAGCTTGAGGGATTGGCCACCACGAACTGGACCGGTACGCCCAGGCCATCGGCGACCTTGCTCGACATCTCATAGCGGTTCACGAACTGGCCGCCCGCCGAGTGGCCGGCCACGACGATGACCTTCAGGTTTGGAAAGACTTGGCGATCCGCCAGGCGCTTTAGGATGGCGTCGGCGAAATCAAAGCTGGCGAGCCCCGGATCACTCAAGGCCGCGCCGCCCGAGCGCCAGCTATCTCCCGTGCAACTCCAACTCACCTCCTGGGGCGCGAGCTTGTCCCCACAGCGAGGATCGGCGGAGTGGAAAGCCGGCGCGATAATCAAGGTGTCGTCCAGCGCCTTCGCGAAAAACGCCGCCCCGGTGGCCGTGGCGAAATAGTGGTCGGCGTTGCGCAGGGTCCCATGAACCATGATCAGAGCGCGGCGGATATGAGGGTTGCGCTCTGTCAGGGCATAGGTCCGATATATCATCGCGCGCGCGGGGCCGGCGCCCAGACTGACAAACTCCGTGCAGGCGCTGGTGGTCAGGGTGCAGGCCGGTGGCGATGTCTCACCCGCCATGGCCGAAGCCGCGATGCTCAAAACGAAGCTGGCCACGAGAGCTGTCATGGCGTCAGTCATGCGAGCCAGCCTTGGTCGCGGGCAAAGCCGTGGGATTGGTCGGCAGAGACGCGCCCGGCGAGTTCGTGTCCGGACCCCCGACTTCCCGCCAGCCCATCACGGGATCAGCATCGACGGGAAGGCCAGCGGCCTCCAGCGCGTCGGGGATATTGTCGAGGATGGTCTCGTCGGTGGTGAAATGCAGATCAGCCGTCTGGATAGGTCTATCGCCCGCCCCAACGAGGCCGGAGCCTGGGCCCAACGCGATCTCATAGACTTTGCCAGGCCGGGTGGAGCAGAGGACCACCAAGGTCTTGCCGTCATCAATCTCGCGTGGCGCGGCCAGACACGGCGGCGCGGAAGCGCCTGAGGTTGGAGACAGGCTGAGAAGGCTAGGCTTATCCGAAAGTGGCCGATCGAACTTCAGGGTCAGGGCGGTCACGCCTGCGGCCACCGTGGCGCCTTCCGCTGGATAGCTCGACACAAGCCTCGGCGCCGCGGCGCCCGAGACCTCCACCGGCGCCACCGTGGGCGTGGGGGGCGCGGCGTTTGTCGACTGCGCGCGCGAGACCGCGGCGCCGAGGCTGGCGGCCAGGATTAGCGCGAGACGGCGGGTGAGAGCTGGCATTCGCTCATCATGGGACCAAGCGCGCGGCCAGACAAATGCCTTAACAACCAAGGGCGCAGAGCTTGACCACAAACCGAAGGCGTCATATTGTATGAAAATATGCATACAATCGAAAAATCCGTACTTGAGGGACTTGTCCTCCGACGCGATGGGGTGCCGATCTATGTCCAGATCCGCGAGCAATTCCTGCGCGCCATCGCCGGCGGCTCCCTCGCCCCGGAGGCGCGGATGCCCACCATGCGGCAGGTGGCTGTCGCGCTGAAGGTGGATCTCAACACCGTCCGTCACGCCTATGAGGACCTCCAGCGCGAGGGGGTCATCACCCTGCGCCGAGGGCACGGCAGTTTCGTCACCGGCGCGCCCGCGCCGCCACCCACTGCGGGCGATCAGCATCTCGAAGATCTCGCGCGTCGCGTCATCGCCCAGGCGATGGACGCCGGGGTCGATCCTCTCATCCTGGCCACGCGCATCGCGGGCCTCATCACGTCACAGGAGACTTCGCCATGAACAGCTCACGTTCCGGCCCCGCCAACCGCATCGCCGGTCTGATCTCATTCCTCATCATCGCCGTGGCCGCCTTGGCCTTCTGGCAGGGCGCTGTCTCCGGTGCTGCGGCTGTCTGGTTCAGCCTCGGCGCTGTTCTGGTTGTGATCGCCCTGCTCATCCCGCAGTCCCTCATGATGGCCAATGAGTGGGAGAGGGCGGTGGTTCTGCGGGCGGGAAAGCTTCAGGCCATTCGCGGTCCAGGCCTCTTTTGGATCATTCCCTTCATCGACAATATCGCCGCCTGGCTCGACCAACGCATTCAGACGACCCAGTTCAACGCCGAGGAGGCGCTCTCAAAGGATACCGTGCCGGTGAATGTGGACGCCGTGGTGTTCTGGCAGATCCACGACGCCCAGCGCGCCGCCTTGGAGATCACTGACTATCGTCAGGCCATCGAGCGGGTGGCCCAGACTTCCTTGCGGGAAATGGTCGGCTCGTCCGAGCTGCACACCTTGCTTTCGGACCGAAAGCTTGGCGACGAGCGCCTTCGGGCGGAAATCGGGGCCAAGACCGCCGATTGGGGCGTCTCGGTCATCTCGGTGGAAATCCGCGACATCAGCGTGCCGCCGGCTCTCCAGGACGCCATGAGCCGTCAGGCCCAGGCTGAGCGAGAGCGCCTGGCGCGCGTGTTGTTGGGACAGGCCGAGCAGGAGGTCGCCATCAAGTTCGTGGAGGCCGCCGAGATTTATGCCCGCAGCCCCGCGGCCCTGCAGCTTCGCGCCATGAACATCATCTATGAGACGACCAAGGAGCGCGGCGCCACGATCCTGATCCCAACCGCCATGGTCGACGCCATGAACCCTGGGCTTCTGACCCGCATGGCCGCTGGGGCCAAGGTCCCCGAATAGCGCGGGCGAGTTGGCGCGTAAGAGTCATAAGTCGTCATGATTTCGTGAGCACGACAGGCTCCATCCCGCTAACTTAGGGCTCCAACCTGTGAGGGGAGCCGAAAAATGCCTGCAAAGGTCTGTCACTTCGCCATCAACGCCGACGATGTCGGGCGCGCCAAGTCTTTCTATGAGGGCGTGTTCGGTTGGACCTTCGACCCGTGGGGACCCCCCGATTTCTATCAAGTGAAGAATGCGGGGCACGGACTTCTAGGCGCGCTCCAAGGGCGCCGTGAGCTGGCGCCCGGCGTGCGCATGGCGGGCTATGAGGTGACCGCCGGGGTCGAGGACCTGAAGGCCACCATCGCCGCCGTGGAGGCGGCCGGCGGCAAGATCATTATGCAACCCTACAAGATCGAGGGGGTGGGGGAGCTAATCTATTTCGAGGATACCGAAGGCAATCTGGTCGGGGCCATGCAGTACGAGCCCGGCGTCCTCGGAGGCTCGTCTGATTGAGCGCGATCATTGATGGCTTCGATGTGCGTTCCCTGGCGGTGACATTCCGCCATGGCGCGGAGATCGGGCGCCATGAGCACTCTTGGGGTCAGCTGGTCTTCGCCAAGCACGGCGTGATGCGTGTGACCACGGATGATGCGGCGTGGCTGGTTCCCGCCACCCGGGCCATCTGGCTGCCCGCCGGCCTCGCGCACGGGATATCCATGCGCGGCGAGGTCGCCATGCGAACCCTTTACCTGGCCCTGACCCGGGGCGCCGCTCTCAGCCGAGGCGCCTCAGCCCTTGAAGTCTCACCGCTTCTTCGCGAGCTTATTCTGCATATTCTTAAACTCGGGATGCTGGCGCCGGCCCGGCCCGAGCATGACCGCCTGGCCGGCCTTCTCATCGACCTGCTCGCCTCCGCGCCTCCGGAACCCCTGTTTCTGCCTCTGCCGCGTGACCTCCGGGCGCGACATCTGGCCGAGTATGTGCAGGTCCATCCCGAAAGCGGTCATGACCTCGCCCGTCTCGCCCGGGAAGCCGGCGCCAGCCCGCGGACGCTTCAAAGGCTCTTCCCCCGCGAGACAGGTCTGACCCTGGAGGCCTGGCGCCAGAGAGCGCGGCTGATTCATGCCGCGGCCCGCCTCTCGGCCGGAGCCAGCGTCACCGACGCGGCCCTGGACTGCGGCTACCAAAGCCTCGGCGCCTTCATCGCCGCGTTCCGCCGTCAGTTCGGGGTTACTCCTGGACGCTATGGGACGCCGAAGCCGGCCTGACGGGCTGGCAAAATGCGGCGTGCAGCCCCTGGCCCATATGGGCTAAAGCTCCATCATGGGGCGGGATGAGATTGACGCGCGCGGCCTGAAAGTCGCCATCGGGCTGCCCAGCGCCGTCATGCTGGTGGTCGGCGGCATCGTCGGGGTGGGGGTGTTCGTCAATCCCGCCATCGTGGCGCGAAGCCTTCATTCGCCGGGCCTGGTTCTCGCGGCCTGGGGCCTAGGCGGCCTGGTCGCGCTGCTCGGCGCCTTCGTCTATGCGGAGCTGGCCGCGCGAAACCCCGACACCGGCGGCGATTACGCCTATCTTCGCGACACCTATGGTCCCCTGCCGGCCTTTCTGGTGGGCTGGACACTGCTCTTGGTGGTCCAGACGGGCGGCATGGCGGCCGTGGTCATCGTTTTCGCCAAGAACCTGAACCTTCTCGCTGGCGGGAGCCTTTCGGAGCCCGTGATCGTCGTGGCGACGCTCGCGGCCCTGGCGGGCGTCAATGCGCTGGGCGTCGGGTCGGGCAATGGCGTCCAGACGCTGCTGGGCTTTATCAAGGTGCTGATGATCACGGCCCTGGTTGTGACCGGCCTGATGCTCGCGCCCCATGCGTCGCGCCTTCCGGGCCTTAGGGCCGTATCCGCCTCCGCCGGACCCGTGGCCTCGCTTAAGGCCTTCGGCGCGGCCATGATCCCCGTAGTCTTCAGCTATGGCGGTTACCAGACGGCGAATTTCGTGGCCGGCGAAATGAAGGACGCGCGCCGAAACCTCGCCAGGGCCCTGGTGGCCGGCGTGCTGATCGTGATCACGCTCTATATGCTGGTGACCCTGGCCTGCGTGCGGGCGCTCGGGATTGACGCCCTGGGCGCGACTTTAACCCCCGCTTCGGACGTTCTTCGGATGGCTCTGGGGAGCGTCGGGGCCCGGCTCGCGGCGATCGCCGTGGGGATTTCGGCCCTCGGATATCTCAGCCAGTCCATGCTCACCGCGCCGCGTGTCTATTTCGCGATGGCCCAGGATGGTCTGTTCTTTCGCGGCGTCGGCGATCTTTCGGGCGCCCGGGCCCCGGTGGTCGCCATCGTGGTGCAGGCGGCCTGGACGGCGGTGCTCGCCCTTTCGGGAAGCTATGAGCAGATCCTCAGCTACGTGATCGCCATGAACTTCCTGTTTTTCCTGATCAGCGCCTCCTGCGTGTTCACCCTCCGGGCGCGGCAGCGGCGCGGCGGCTTTGGCGGCCAGGAGGGCGGCTTCCGCGTGCCCGGCCATCCCTGGACCACGGGCGCCTTCATGCTGGCCTGCATTCTGGTGATCGCAAGCACCTTCTGGGCCTTTCCCATTAACAGTCTGATCGGCTACGCGCTCCTGCTTCTTGGGCTCCCCCCGTACTTCTATTGGCGTCGCGCGAACCGGCCCAAAGCGAACTGAAAGCCCAAACCTACCTTAAAAGGCCCCCATGCTCGCTCCCGCCCGCACCCTCAAATCCGACTATATGCGCTACGCCAAGCTGGAGACCGGCGCGCGCTTCAATCTGGCCACCAGCGGCGTCGCGGACTGCGCGCTCAGCGATCTTGAGGTGAGCCTGGATGATCTCGCCCTTCATGGCCCCAATGCCTATGGCTACCCACCCTTGGCGGAGCGCATTGCCGCCCGATTCGGCGTGCCGGAAGAGTGCGTTGTTATCCCAGGCGGGGGCTGTTCCTTCGCCAATCACCTGGCCATGGCCGCGGTTCTCGAGCCCGGCGCCGAAGTTCTCATAGAGGACCCGACCTACGAACTCCTCCTGGCGACGCTGGGGGCCCTGTCGGCCCGACCCCGGAAATTCCTACGCCGCCCTGAAGATAAGTGGCGACTCGATGCGGGCGATGTGGCGGCCCGGATCGACGGGCGCACGAGCCTTGTGGTGCTCACCAATCTTCACAACCCAACAGGCTCCATGGCCTCCCCCGCCGACTTCGCCAAGATTGGCCGCGACGCGGATCGCTTCGGGGCCTGGGTGCTGGTGGACGAGATTTATCTTGAGCTGGCGTACCCTGACGGCCACGCAAAGACCGCCTTTGATCCGGGCGGACGGGTGATCGTCACGAGCAGTCTGACCAAGACCTACGGCCTTTCGGGCCTGCGTTGCGGCTGGATCCTGGCCCCCAAGACCCTTGCCCAGAAGATGCGTCGCCTGAACGACCTCTTCGGCGTCCTGCCGCCCCACATCGCCGAACGCCTGTCCGTGGTCGCCTTCGACCAACTGCCGAAGCTGCGCGCGCGCGCCGACACTCTGATC
Source organism: Caulobacteraceae bacterium (assembly GCA_003136615.1). Taxonomy (GTDB): domain Bacteria; phylum Pseudomonadota; class Alphaproteobacteria; order Caulobacterales; family Caulobacteraceae; genus Acaudatibacter. Next base: position 15,655 of record PLFA01000033.1, read on the forward strand.
GATGCCAATCGCGCGGCCTATCATGAGATCCTGGGCGCCCATCCCGCCCTGGATCAGGTCCTGTTCAATCACGGCACCACGGTGTTCCCCCGGCTGATCGGCCGGGACGGCGACGCGTTCGCCCGGCGGCTGACGCAAGACTTCGAGACCTGCGTCGGGCCCGGGCGTTTCTTCGGCCGGCCCGATTACATGCGCATCGGCCTCGCGGGTGATCCCGCCATGACCCGCGAGGGTTTGACCCGGGTGGCGGAGGCGCTCGCCAGTCCCAAATGATCATTCGCCCCGAGTCCCTCAGCGACACCACCCCGCGCTGTGAAGTATGCCCTGGCCTTCGAGGTGTTGGACGTGCCCCCTAGTTGAAGTGGTAGGTCAAATCGACGCCTGCCGTTAGTGGCTGATTGGTCGCGATACGGTTGAACGCGGTGGTCGCCTCATTCAGCTGGAACAGGCTCTCCAGTTGCGCATGTTCATTCGTCACGTTGTTAACGAAAACCGCCGCGCTCCACCCGTGCGTTGATGTCAGCGTGGCGCGAAGATTCACCAACACGTAGCTCGGCAGCTCGATATATTCGCCGTTGATCTGGTACCCGTTGCCAAAAGCCAAGCTATAGTGATGGCCCGTATATGAGGCCTCAACTTGCGCCTTGATGGTCAAGGTGTCGCCGAGGGATTTCGAATAGCTGAAGATCCCGTCAGCGGTCACAGGCGTCACATCCGGCAGAACGTTCGTGGGCTGGATCTGCCAGTGCGGCCCCGGGTCGAGGTTCTCTTGCAGATAGCCGTAGGACGCCCTGAAGTTGAAACCGGCGCCGAGAATCGCGTCCGCGGCGATTTCACCGCCATAGATCGTCGCCTTGTTGCCATTGATGTTCAGCGCCCAGACGTTGGGATAAGCCTCAAGCTGAATATGTTGCCAATCTTCATAGAATACGCTGGCGTTGAGCGTCAGGCGACGGTCAAAGAGCCGGGCCTTTTCCCCGACTTCGAAGCTCCACACATAGTCGGGTTTATAAGTCGACGGCCATTTGCCGCTGGAAAAGTTATAGGCGGCGAAGGCGGGCCCCCAGATGGCGCCGGTCGTCGGATAAACCGCGTCCCCGCCGCCAGGGCGGGAGCCGTTCGACACTGTTCCATAGACTAACATGTCCGGACTGAAAGTATAGGAGAGATCGAACTTCGGGTTCAGACTCTGTTCGTAGAGTTTTATGAGGCCCGAACACGACGGCTCGGCCGCCCCATTTCCTGACCCCCAGCCGCTGATGCACGCCGAGAATTTATAGTCGTAATAGTTGTAGCGTAAGCCCACCTCGGCCTTGAGCTGACTCGTCAGATCGTAGGTCGCGTCGCCGAACAACGCATATTGGATCATAGAAGTCGGTTCATCCGCGTCGAACCAATTGGGCGTGGTGGCTGGCGCGAAAGTGCCCAGGTCCATGTAGGTCCCGTAGTTCGGCGTCGTCCCGGCAAACGTCCAAAGAGAGTAGAAATTGCTGAAGAAGAGGCCGCCGACCCACTTCAACTTGCTATCGCCCTTGGAAGTAAAGCGCAGTTCTTCGCTGAACTGTTGCGAGGGATCCCTTTCGAAGCCGTATTCCTCGCCCGTTCCTCCCGGACCGTAATAGCCAGGCGGCGGGAGCCCGTTGTTGGAGGCGTAGGTGGCGCCAGAGGTTGGATTGTTGAATTCCTCGCTCGCGTCCTGGACCTGGGTTGACAATCGCCACCACTGGGCCGTGCTCGAGGTGACATCAAAATTATCAAAGCTATAATTCACGGTCAGGCTGATAATCGTCATCCGGTCGGTCAGCGGTTCGGCGATGTCAAAGGGCTGATAGTGCGCATTGGTTACGCCCGGCACGCTGTCATAGGCGCTGACGCCGTCTTGCTTGCTGGTCTCGAAGAAGAAAGCCGGCGTGACCGTCAGATTCGGCGTCGGCTCCCATAGCAGGCTCGCCCGCACGCTGTAGATTTGATAGGCGTTCGATCCGGGATATTGGGCCTCAACAGGCGCGCTCTGTACATCCCCCCGCGAGGACGTATTGGTCGCCGCGTTGTAATTGACGACGGGAAACGGATAGGCGACGATCCGGTCGATCCAGCCGCTTGTATAGTTCTCCGTTCCCACGAGACGGAACGCGAGTTGATCCTTCATGACCGGGATGTTGATCATGAAGTTATTGTCGTGATTGAAGCCCCCGCCTTCCGTGCCGGATAGGATGCTCTCCCCGGACGCCTGGTAGGTGTCGAGAACGGGGGGGTTGGTGACGAGCTTCACCGTGCCGCCCATCGAACTGCCGCCATAGAGGGTGCCCTGCGGCCCACGCAGAATCTCCACGCGACTTAAGTCATAGAGCGAGGGATCAATAACCACGTGGCCGTTCTGAGCGCCGGCCGGTCCGGTCAATGGGACGTCATCGAGGTAAAAGCCGACGGTCGCGGTGTCGCCGCCGCTTGAGGTCATGCCGCGCATTTCGATCTCGGTCTGGCTGGGGCCTTCGCTCTTGAGCGAGACGCCGGGCGTTGACTGCGCCAGATCGGCCACCGAGGTGATGCCGCGCGCCTTGAGGTCATCGCCCGTCGTGGCGGTAATGCTGGCCGCAGTCGCCTGAACCGTGGAGGTGCGTTTCTGCGCGGTTACAATAACCTCGGCGACCGTGCCAGAGCTATCAGCCGCCGTGTCCGCGGCGGCCTGGGCCTGGGCGGCGGAGAGCAATGCGGTCGTCCCGAGAAGGGCCGCCAGGAGGCCCCCGGAAGTCGCCCGATAGGATTGGGGAAACCCCCGCATCAGAATGGCGACGGGTGAAGCATTCCGATTAACACTTTGATTTATCACAGCTTATCCCCCAGCCATGTTAACCTTTATTAGTTGTAGGGTGACGTTATGGGGGCCGAGGTGAGCGGATCGTGAACTGGGGATTACCGTTTGGAAAGGTTCGGGCGCCGGCTCGACGCCGCACGGACGCGACCCAGACGCCTCCCGAAGCGCGGTTGCGAAGGCGGTTCAGACAGCCTGGACTAACGTCGGGGCGGAGCTTTCCGCGACCAGGGTGGGCAGAATGATCGAGACTTGGAAACCCGGCCGCAGGTTCGCCAGCGAGAGTTTCCCGCCGTGCAGGGTGGCGATCGCCGAGACGATGCCGAGCCCCAGGCCGTTTCCTGGCAGGCTGCGAGCGCGATCAACCCGGTAGAAGCGTTCCGACAGCCTTGAGATCTCGGGCGCGGGCACGCCCGGACCATTGTCCTGCACGACGATAATCGCCCCGTCTGGCGCACAATAGGTGAAGAGCACTACCCGAGAGCCCGGCCCGGCATATTTGATCGCGTTGTCAATCAGGCTCGCGACGGCGCTCTTGAGAAGGTTGGGATCACCCTTCGCCCACACCGGATTGCGGCTGCCGACGTCCAGCTTGACGCGTTCCGCCTCGGCGACTGCATCATAGAGCTCAGCCATGTCCTGAATGATTCGGCTAAGGTCTAGCGTTTCGAACGACTCCGCCTTGAGCCCGGCCTCCGCCTCGGCGATCTGAAGCAACTGTTGGAAGACGACGACAAGCTCATCAATGCCTTCTATGGCCGCCCCGGCGGCGACGCTGAGCGCTTCGACCGTCGGCTCGCGGCGAAGCGCCTCGTCAAGACGACCGCGTATGTGCGCGAGGGGTGTGCGTAGATCGTGCGCTATGGCGTTGGAGACGTGCCGCACGCCGTCCACAAGTGTCTCGATGCGATCCAGCATGCGATTGATGTCGACGCTCAGGCGGGCGAACTCATCGTCGCCGGATATTGATATTCGCGACATCAGATCACCCGCCTCGATTTTGCGGGCGGTGCTCCGGATCTCGCCGATGCGCGCCGCGATGTGGCGGCGGAACACGAGGGCGACAACCATTGCCAGAACCAGGGCGATAAGCACCGCCGCTCTCAGCGCACGCCAAACCAGGAGCCGAATGGGCTGCTCCTCGCTGAGATCGCGGCCGACATAAAGAAGGCCGCCGGACGGGAGTTCGCGAACAATCAGGCGGGATGACGTCAATTTCCCGCCGCGGATGATCCGGCGTTTGACCAGACGTTCATGCGGCGTCGCCGCGTCGGGCCCTTTGGATATGTTGCCGGCGAGGGGCCGCCCCTCGCCGGAGGTCACCAGGAAGACTTCGAAATTCCTGTCCAGGTCATCCCTCATGTCCCGCTCGACTTCCTGGACGAGATCTGAAACGGAACGCGTCCCATAGATGTTGATCAGCCGATCCGACGTTGCGACGATTTTCCGATCGAGGCCGCGATCAAGCACCCCCAGCGTGCCGAAATAGAAGACTGCGGACATGACCAGGATCGTCGCCCCGAGCATCGCTGTGTTGGCGATGGCCAGCTGGGTGGTGATCGACCTTATGAAATCAAGCCTCGGCACGCTCGCCCATAAGGTAGCCGACGCCGCGAATGGTATGGATCAGCGGTTTTGAAAATCCGCGATCAATTTTGCTGCGCAATCGACTGATCTGCACGTCGATGACGTTGGTCTGAGTGTCGAAGTGGCAGTCCCAGACCGCCTCAAGCAACATCGTCCGCGTCACCAGATGCCCGCGGTTGCGCATGAGATAGGCCAGCAGACGCTGCTCCCGCGGCTGAAGCGGAATGGGGATGTCGCCGCGCGTGACCCGGAGCTTACGGGTATCCAGGACCAGGTCGGCCACCTGAAGCTGGGTGGTTTCCTGCATCCCATTGGCGCGACGCAGCAGAGCCTCGACTCGCGCCAGCAGCTCCGAGAAGGCGAAGGGCTTGGACAGATAGTCATCGCCACCGCTGCGAAGTCCGCGCACCCGCTCGTCGGTGCTGGAGAGAGCGCTGAGAATCAGAACCGGCGTCGTTTTACCCAGATCGCGCAATTTCCCGACGATAGAGAGACCATCCACGCCACCGGGAAGCAGCCTGTCGATGATCGCCACGTCCCAGCTTTCGTTCACGGCGTGATGCAGTCCATCCACGCTGTCGGCGCACACCCTTACCGCATAGCCGGACTCCCGAAGCCCGGTGCTGATGTACCTGGCGGCATCCTTGTCGTTCTCGATCAGTAGGCACCTCATAGCGGCGGAGGTTCCGCCGAGAGCCGCCGACCGTCTGCCTCAAAATGGAAAAACCTGCGCAAATGACCGCGAGAGCGCGAGCGGGGGGCAAAATGACCGGAGATCGGCGGAGCTTGGCTACATGAACGGCGCCGCTCGGTCCGAGCGGGAGCGCGCCTAGTCAAATACGCTCAGTCCACGGTTTCTTTACGCCCGTTTTATGGCCCGGGTTTCCGATACAGATGGCGCCTTTATGCGCCTTTTCGATACCTCAGCCCCTATCGATCAAGGCCCTGACTTAGACGGCGGGCCGCCCGATTCGAAGTCACGCCCGGGGTGGGCAAGGGGATTTTATGACTCAGTATTCAAAGGTGACTGTGGCCGCGCTCCTTTGCGGCAGCGCTCTCGCTTTATCCCTCAATGCGCGGGCTGACACCGCGCCGTCGGCGGATGCGGCGAACACCGTGACCGAAGTCGTCGTCACGGCGATGAAATACAATACNNTGGCGCAAGGAATGCCCGGCGTTTCGCTAAAGAGCGAAGGGCCAAGCCAGACCGAAATCGAAATGCGCGGCATGACGTCAAGTGGCGGGAACTCCGCGACGGTCGGCTTTTATCTCGATGA
>PLFA01000033.1:21358-70699 GCA_003136615.1 Caulobacteraceae bacterium
ATGGGCGGCACGGTGAGACTGATCACCAACCTGCCTGATCCGACAACCTACCACGCCTCGGCCGAGAGCATCCTGTCGGGGACCGACGGCGGAGGTTTCAATCACGATAACAATGTCATGGTGAATCTGCCCCTGGTCCAGGACAAGCTTGCCTTGAGGATCGTGGGAACGGAGAATTACACCAGCGGCTGGATAGACAGAATCGTCGCTGGTGATTTTCCTCGAGTCACAGATGGCGGCACGGTTCGCGGCAATGTGGCGGCCGCCCCTCTCGAGACCCAATATCCAGGCTCGAACGCGTACCAACTCTATGCGGCGCGGGCCACTTTGCTTTGGCAGGTGACGCCAAATCTGACGATCACGCCGTCGTTTTTCTATGAAAGCAGCCGGCAGAACGGCGTCAGCGCCTATGACAGCGTCAGCGCTACGAACCAAGCTCCTGGCGCGGGTCTGGCGCACTACCAGCCCTTTGATATCGCCGAACCCCTGACAGATCGCTTTGCCGCCTATAGCTTCGGCATTCACTACGAGCTCCCTTGGGCTGACCTGACCTCGAGCACCGCCTATTGGACGCGGGAGTCCACACAGGTGGAGGAGGCCAGCGAGGCCTTCAACAACCCCGACACCGGCGTTACGAACTCTGCGAACGGCGTCAACAGCAGTGGAGAAGGCTATTACGGCCCCAATGGATCCGGCCCCGAATACGGCGATGAGAGGGATACCTCTCATCAGTTCAGCGAGGAGCTGAGACTGGCGTCCAAGGGGGCGGGCCCTCTGACCTGGGTCGGCGGCCTCTATTATACGCGCTACCAGTCCACCTGGTCGTTCCAAAGTCGGACGGCGAACTATGCGTCTTATACCGACCTCGGGACTCTTCTGCCGGGGCAGACACCCGCTCCAGCCACCACGCCTGACTGGTTCGACGCCGATGAGCCCTCCACCCAAACCCAGGAGGCGGCCTTCGGTGATGTGAACTATAACGTAACCGATAAGCTGAAGCTTGAGCTCGGCGGTCGTGTCACCCACGACGAATACCGCTTTACCTCGTGCATCACCGGCTGGGGATCGGCGCAGGGCGCCGCGACACCGTCCTGCACCGGCCTGATCAAGCTGCACAGCACCAGCTTCACGCCGAAAATTACGGTTTCATATGAATTCGACCGCGATCACATGGCCTACGGCACAGTGGCGACGGGTTTCCGCCCCGGCGGCGGCAATGCGCTCTATCCGACCACAGGTCTCGTGTGGGGCGCGGCTTTCGCCGAGATGAACTACACGGGCAACAAGTTCCCGAGCACCTACGCGCCGGATACGGTGATCAGCTATGAGGTGGGAGAGAAGTCACGATTCTTTGATCGCCGGCTCACGGTCAACGCCAGCGTCTATTATGAGCATTGGCGAAATATTCAGCTCGAAGCTTATCCCGACGACTGGGCGCTGAATATCAACGGCAACCATGCGGACATCTATGGCGCTGAGCTTGAAATCGCGGCCATCCTAGGAGCCGGTTTTGATGCGTCGGTGTCCGGTGGCTATGTCCACACCCAGTTGGACGGAGGGCCGCACTGGGACATCACGCCGCTCAATGTTCTGCCCGAGGTCGCGCCGGAGAGTGGCACCGCGATTCTCAACTATTCCAAGCCCCTCACCAGTGACTTCACATTCACGGCGAAACTGGAAAATACCTTCACGGGCCGGCGCTATTCCTTGGCCTTTCCCGAGCCCAATACGCCCTACGGACAGTACGTGCCGATGGCGGCCTATGATCTGACCAATATCAGGGCGGGGGTGAAATTCCGCGATGTATGGACCGCGACTCTCTTCGTCGACAACGTCTTCAACAAGCACGCTCAGCTTGAGAGCCTGTATCCGGAAAACCTGGGCAGCGCCGCCTTCAATCGCGTTATCACGAACCAACCGCTCACAGGCGGTGTCGATCTAACCTACAAATTCTAGGGAGAGTCTAAGTCCTTCGCGCCGTCGCGGGGTTCGGCCGGCACGGTCGGCCCCGCGCGGTTTACTTTCGATCTTTACGGTCCCTTTATGGCCTTTGCTTCATATAAGCATGGCCCCTTTATGGCCCTTTTCGAAGCCCGCGCGTTCCAATGGCTGGCGGTGTGCGAACCGGCCACGGGAGGGTTTGGCTCGGCTGACGTTCTGTTCGCCTAGGGGTATTGTTTCAATGAGTGATCGCCGCCCGTCGGACGAGGCCCACGCCCATGCCCGCGGGCCTGTTGGCCTGTGGGCGCCATGGTCTCGTCGCGCCTCCGCTGCGGGAGGGTGGATGCTCGCCATGTTCGGGGTGGGAACCCTTTGCATAGGCGCCGCGCCTGGCGCTAGAGCCCAAACGACCACGCCCGCTACGCCCGCGCCCGCGGGCATGCCCGTGGCCGCTGTGACCCCTGTGACCGCTCGGCCTCCGAAATTGAGCGAAAGCATCATCGCCCGCTTCTTTGAGTATCAGGCCTGGGAGCTTGGCAAATCCGGCCCGCCTGACGACCCCAATGCGCCGCCGCCGCGCCGCGCAGCGCCTTGGGGCGTCTCGCCGGTGTCCACGCCGCCCATGCCCTTCACCGAATGGCCCTATGGCGGCGCCACGGACATCGGGACGAACCGGGCGGCCTCCGTGGACAGCCCCTTCATGGTGGCCATCGCCGACACCTGGCTCGGCAAGGCCATGAGTGAGTCGCACATCCAGGCCTATGGTTGGGTGGATGTGGGCGGAAACATCAGCAGCAGCAGCGTGCGGGGCGGAAATTCCCCTGGCGCCTATGACTATGACCCTAATCGTATCCAGATGGATCAGGCGGTGATCTATGTGGAGCGCACCCCAGACACGGTGCAGACCGACCACGTGGATTGGGGCTTTCGTCTCTCGGCGATCTATGGAACCGACTATCGCTACACCACATCCTATGGCCTCGCGAGCTACCAACTGCTGAAAGACAACCGCGCCTACGGTTATGATTTTCCGATGCTTTACGGCGAAGTCTATATACCGAAGGTCGCGGATGGCCTCCTGATCCGCTTTGGCAGGTACATCGCCTTGCCCGATATTGAGGCGCAATTAGCGCCCAATAACTATATGTACTCCCATTCCCTTACCTACACGTTGGATAACTATACGAATACAGGCGTTCAGGCGACGCTGGCCGCGTCCAAGAATATCTTCCTGCAATTTGGCGTTAGTGTTGGGAGCGACACGGCGCTTGGTAATACCGGTGCGCGTCTGAGCAACCTTTATGTCCTGGCGGGCAATCCGGACCCGTTATATCCGGGCAAGACCTTTCAGAAAGATCCTGGCGCAAAGGCGTCCTATACGGCCTGCGCGCGATTGCAATCTAACAGTGCGCGTGACAATATATATTTCTGTGCGGACGCAATCAATCACGGCGAATATGGTTACAATAACCTACAGTGGCTCGGCGTTACCTATTATCACAAGTTTAACGATCACTGGCACATCGCCTTCGAAGCCTACCATATGCAGGAAAACGGCGTCCCGAATGCGGTCAACCCCACAGTCCAAGCGATAATCGCTGGCGGCGGCGAGCCCTTCTCACCGCAATATGTGCCCTATAACGCGCCCAATGCTGCTCAGTGCCGCAATCCAAATGTGTTGACTTGCAACGCCCCAGAACAGTCCGCGGTGTTCTATCTAAACTACAGTCCTGACGCGATGAACAATTTTTCCCTGCGCGGCGAAGTCTATGACGATATTGTCGGCCAGCGTACGGGCGTGGCGACGACATATTACGAAACAGCGGTGGGTTGGCAGCACTGGCTCTCCCCACAGATCGAACTGCGCCCAGAAGTCGCCTGGTACCATTCGGCCGACGCGCCCGCCTTTAACGGGAACTCAGATCTCGGCATCGCTCCGGACCGGAAAACGCAGGTGGTCGCCTCGGGCGACATCATTGTGCACTTCTGAGGGATGCGAGTCGGCAAAAACGCGCTCCTGGCGGAACAGGTCATTGAAACGTCACGGGTTGGCCGTTTAACGGCGTGGCAGGCTATATGCGCGCTCGTAAGTCGCGCGAACGGGCGGGATAATTGATGTGACGACGAGGATCGAGCACCCCGCCGCGCCGCCTCCGCGCCTCCAGCCGCGCCGCCAATGGTTGATCCTGGCCGTCATCGCCGCGGTCGCCGTCGCGCTTTTCCTGATCGCGCCTGTGGTGGCGCGCCTGTTCGCGCCCAAACCCGCGCCGCCCGCCGCCGCGCCGCCCCCCGGAACATTCCAGGCCACGCCACAGCAGTGGGCCACTTTGAGCTTCACGACGATCCAGACCCAGAACTTCGCCCCCGGCGCCGACACCGAGGGTAATATCGCCGTCGATGATACGCGCACCACGGCGGTCTTTTCGCCATTCACCGGCCGTGTGACGCGGGTCTTCGCCAAGGTTGGTGACCATGTGAGGGCGGGCGCCGCGCTCTTCGCCCTCGACGCCGGCGAGGTCGTTCAGGCCCAGAGCGACCTCCTGACCGCCGCGGCTCAGATTCGCCAGACGCAGGCGGCCCTGACGCGCCAGCAAAATCTGGTGAAGAGCGACGGCGCGGCGACCAAGGATGTCCAGCAGGCGGAGACAGATTTCGCCACCGCGAAGGCGGCTTTGGAAGCGGCCCGAAATCGCCTGAAAGTCCTCGGCTATTCAACGGCGAAGGTTGCCGCGACGGAGGCCGGCGCCGCCAGTCATGGCATCACCGCTGACACGGTGGTCGTATCCCCGATCTCGGGTATCGTCACGCAGCGGACGGTGGGGGTGGGCCAAAATCTCGCGAGTCTCGCCAACAATGGCGGCGGCGGCGCGCCCCTCTTTCAGGTGAGCGACCTGTCGGTGGTCTGGCTGGTGGGCCAATTGCGCGAGGCTGATGCGCCTGCCGCCAAGGTTGGCGATCCCGTGGAGGTCCGCATCGCGGCCCTGCCCGGGAGGGTCTTCCATGCGAGGCTGAAGTTCGTCTCGCCCATGGTCGACCCCGCCACCCGCCGGGTCATGGTCAGGGCGGAGGTTCCTAATCCCGCCGGCGAACTCCTACCGCAGATGTATGCTGATTTCGATCTTGTCACGGCCCCGCCTCATCAGGCCGTGGGCGTCCCCGCCGATGCGGTGATCTATGAGGGTGACGCAGCTCGGGTCTGGGTGGCCAAGGCGGACCATCTGCTGGAGTTGCGCCAAATCAAAACCGGCCTGACCCACGATGGGATGGTGGAGGTCATCTCCGGTCTGGCGCCTGGTGATCGGGTGGTGACGTCAGGCGCCCTCTTCATCGACCGCGCCTCTAAGGGGACCTGAAGCCCATGAACGGCGTCGTCGCCTTCGCGCTGCGCCGGCGCGGCCTGATGATGCTTCTTCTAGGCGGGGTGATCCTCGCCGGGGTCTTCGCCTTCTTGCGCCTGAATATCGAGGCCTATCCCGACCCCGTCCCGCCCCTGGTTGAGGTTGTGACCCAGAACACGGGCCAGTCCGCCGAGGAGATGGAACGCTACATCACCATCCCTATTGAGATTCAGATGGCGGGCATTCCGCACATCACCTCGGTGCGGACAATCTCGCTCTTCGGTCTCTCGGACGTGAAGGTCCAGTTCAGCTACGATTTTACCTATTACGAAGCCGAGCAGAGGGTCATTGATCGCCTCACCCAGCTTGGCAATCTACCCAATAACGCCCAGCCGCAGATCTCCCCTGAAAGCCCTATAGGCGAGATCTATCGCTATCGCGTGGTCGGCCCGCCCGGCTATTCGATCACCGATCTGAAGACGCTCCAGGATTGGGTGCTGGAGCGCCGCTTCAAGGCCGTGCCGGGCGTCATCGACGTCTCGGGATGGGGCGGCAAGACCAAGACCTATGACGTCAATATCGATAAGAACAAGCTCATCGCCTATGGCCTGACCCTGCCTCAGGTTCTGACCGTCGTTAACAACAGCAACGTCAATGTGGGCGGCCAGACCGTCAACTTCGGCCCGGAGGCCGCCATTGTCCGGGGCGTGGGGCTGATCCATTCCCCCGATCAGCTTGCCGACACCATGATCACAGCGAGCAACGGCCTGCCAGTCAAGCTTCGCGATATCGCGACCATCGAAGTTGGCCACCTGCCGCGCCTAGGGATCGCCGGTCAGGACAATGACGACGACATCGTCCAGGGCATTGTACTTATGAACCGGGGCGAGAAGAGCACTCCGACCATCAAGGGCGTCGAGGACGAGGTCAAAAAGATCAATTTAACCAACATTTTGCCTCCGGGCGTGAAGATCAAGACGATCTATGACCGCAAGAATTTGATTAATGTCACCACCGAGACCGTGCTGCACAACATGGCCGAGGGCGTGATCCTGATCTTCCTCGTTCAGTGGCTGTTTCTGGGCAACCTGCGCAGCGCGGTGATTGTCGCCGCCACCATTCCCTTCGCCCTCTGTTTCGCGATCCTGATCATGACCGTGCTGGGGGAGTCCGCGAATTTGCTCTCCGTGGGCGCCATCGATTTCGGACTCGTGGTCGACGCCACGGTGATCATGATGGAGAACATCTACCGACAGCTTTCACATCCGCTCTCCACGCCGCGCGGTCCGGGCAATCGCCTGACGCGCAAGCTGGCCACAATTCGCGAGGCGGCGTCGGAGGTGAACCGGGCGATCTTCTTTTCGGCAGCGATCATCATCACCAGCTTCATTCCCCTGTTCACCCTGGTAGGGGTGGAGGGGCACATCTTTGGTCCCATGGCCAAGACCTATGCCTACGCCATCGCCGGCGGACTTTTGGCCACCTTTACCGTGACGCCCGCCTTGAGCGCCCTGATCCTGCCGCGCGTGGTGGAGGAAAAGGACACCTTCCTCGTGCGTTGGCTCCGGCGTCTTTACGACCCGATGCTGGAATTCGCGCTGGCCAATCGCATCCTGACCCTCGGCGGCGCGGGTCTGCTGATGGCCATCGCGGTCTTGGCGTCGACGGGCCTGGGTCTCGAGTTCCTGCCGCATCTGGAAGAAGGGAATTTCTGGATCCGCGCCGAAATGCCGGCGGCGTCGTCTCTCGAGTCGAGCAACCGCTACGTCAATGAGATGCGCAGGGTCATGAAGACCTATCCGGAGGTGGAAACCGTCATTTCCCAGCACGGCCGTCCGGACGACGGGACGGACACCACCGGCTTCTTCAACGCGGAATTCTTTGTACCGCTCAAGCCCTTCAATACATGGCCGTCGGGCGTGGATAAGGCCAAGCTGACGAAGATCCTCAATGATGATCTGACGAACCGCTTTCCCGGCGTCGACTTCAATTTCTCCCAGAATATCGAGGACAATGTTGAGGAAGCCGCCTCCGGGGTGAAGGGGGAGAACTCGGTCAAGCTGTTCGGCGGCGATCTCGAAACGCTGCAGAAAACCGCCGAGCGCATCAAGGATGTCATGGCCTCGGTTCCGGGGATCACGGACCTGGCGGTCTTCAATTCCCTGGGCCAGCCGACCGTGAAAATCGAGGTCGATCGCGCCCGGGCGGCCCGCTATGGCCTCGCGCCCGGCGACATCAATAATACCGTTCAGGCGGCGATTGGCGGCCAGGCCGCGGGTAACCTTTATGAGGACGGCAGCGACCGAAATTTCCCGATCATGGTACGCCTCGCACCGCAATATCGCGAAAGCCTGGAGGCGATCCGGCGCATCACCGTGGGCGCGCCTTCGCCGACCGGGACGGGCGTCATCCAGGTTCCCCTGACCGATGTCGCCGACATCCGCCTCGTCTCTGGCGCCTCCTTCATCTATCGCGAGCAGGAGTCCCGCTACATACCCATCAAGTTCAGCGTGCGCGGTCGCGATCTGGGCGGCGCGGTGCTGGAGGCTCAGGCTAAGGTCGCCCGCGAGGTGACGTTGCCAGGTGGCTATCACGTGGAGTGGGTGGGCGAATTGGGGCAGCTTCAGAGCGCCCTTTCACGCCTCGAAATCATGGTCCCGGTGAGTCTCGTCCTCATCGCCCTCCTGCTCTTCCTCAATTTTTCCCTGATCAGCGACACCCTGCTGGCCGCCAGTGTGATCCCGATGGTGCTGATCGGCGGAATCTTTAGTCTCTATCTGACGCACACGCCGCTCAGCATTTCGGCGGTCATTGGCTTCATCGCTCTGATTGGAATCTCTGTGATGAACGGGATCCTGGTGGTGGGAGCCTATGACACCCTGATCGAGACGGGGGTGGAGCGGACCACGGCGCTTTTGCGGGCTTGCCGCGCCCAGCTTCGTCCGGTGGTCATGACCAGCATGGCCGCCTGTGTGGGTCTTCTGCCCGCCGCCGTGGCCAACGGCATTGGATCCCAGGTGCAAAAGCCCCTCGCCCTGGTGGTGGTGGGCGGCATTCTCCTCGCGCCAATTCTAATCCTGGTGGTGTTGCCGGTTCTGATCGACCTCTTCTCCCGGCGCGGACCCGATCCATCAAAGGTCGCCGCTGTGCAGGCGGAGCAGGGGCGGTGAGGGTCCGCCTCGCGCATTTGGCGCTGGCGAGCAACGCCCTGGCCCTATCCGCCTGCGCCGTGGGGCCAAATTTCCATAAGCCCGCCCCGCCGACGGTGAGCGCCTACACGCCCGCGCCGCTGCCGGCGGCCACGATGTCCGCACCGGGTCCAGGCGGGGCGAGCCAGAGCTTCGTGGCCGGGATGGATGTCGCCGGCGATTGGCAGACCCTATTTCAATCCCCCGCGCTCACCGCGCTCGTCGCTCAGGCGGTAAAGGCCAACCCCGATCTGGCGGCTGCCAAGGCGGCCCTGCGCGGGGCGCATGAGACCTATCTCGCCCAGCGGGGCGCCTTTTTCCCCAGCGTCGGCGTCGACTACAATGTCGCCCGGCAGAAGGCCACCGACACCCTCGCGCCGCCGCTTAGCGACAACAACAATCTCTTCACCCTGCACACACTAACCCTGACAGTGGCCTACACGCCCGACGTCTTCGGCGGCATCCGACGTCAGGTGGAGAACGCCGCGGCCCAGGCCGAGGACCAGAAATGGCAGACCGAGGCGGCCTACCTCACCCTGACCTCAAGCGTGGTCTCGGGCGCCATCCAGGCGGCCGCGCTCGGCGATGAAATCAGGGCCACGCAGCGCGTGATCACCCTGGGGCGTGAGGCGCTCGCCATCGTGAAGCGCCAAAAGGCCGAGGGTCAGGCGGCGGGACTCGATGTCGCGGCCCAGGAGAGCGCCGTGGCGCAGGCTGAGGCGACATTGCCGCCCCTCAGGAAGCAGCTCGCGATTCAGCAGGATCAGCTCGCCCAGCTCACCGGCCGCTTCCCCAGCGAGGTCCATGACGCCCCCATGGACCTGGCGTCACTCACTCTGCCCGCCGATCTGCCGGAGAGCCTGCCCTCCAAGCTTGTCGCCCAGCGCCCAGATATTCTCGCCGCCAGCGCCAATCTTCACGCCGCCAGCGCTGAGGTCGGCGTGGCCATCGCCGCGCGTCTACCCGCCTTCACCGTGACCGGACAGGCTGGCGGCGCCTCGACCCTGTTCTCGACGCTGCTGAACGGCCAGAACAGCTTTTACAGCATCGCTGGCGACGTCGCCCAGCCGATCTTCCAGGGCGGCGCGCTCTATCACCGCCAAAAGGCCGCCGAGGCGACCCTTGATCAGGCCAAGCAACAGTATCGCAGCACCGTGCTCTCCGCCTTCCAGAATGTCGCCGATTGCCTGCAGGCTCTGGACTCTGACGGCGCCGCCCTGGCGGCCGCAGCCCGGGCCGAAGGGGCGGCCAAGACCACGCTCGATATCACCCGGCGCCAGGAGCAAGCCGGCCAAGTGGCGGGCCTCGCCGTCATGCTCGCCGAACAGACTTATGAGCAGGCCCTGATCACGCGCATTCAGTCACAGTCCGCGCGATACGCCGACACAGTGGCTCTATACCAGGCCCTGGGCGGCGGCTGGTGGAACCGCAAGGACCTATAGGCCCTCTCACGCTCGCTTCGGCGGCCGCGGAATGAAGACGCTGACCCGCTTTTGATAGGCCAGGTAGGCGTCGCCCCGGGACTTCAGCATGGCCTCCTCAAGGGGCGGCACGCCGCTGGCGAAGCGCACGGTCAGGAACATGATCACTGGAGCGATCAGGGACAACCAGGTGAAAGGATGGGCCAGATCCAGGGCGATGACAGGATAGGCGATCCAGATGGCCGCCTCGAAGAAATAGTTGGGGTGCCGCGACCAGGACCAGAGTCCGGTGTCGCAGACCTTGCCACGGTTGGCCGGATTGGCGCGGAAGGCGTGCATTTGACCGTCGGCAATGCCCTCGCCCCAGAGCGCGCCGGCGAAGATGATGACGCCCACAACATCCTGAACCCCGATCCCGGCGCGGGGCGTGCGAGCGGCCAGGAGGGGCGAAAGGCTGAGCAGGGCTGAGACGGGCGCCTGCACCAGCATCAGCCCGACCATCCGCTTCTGGAAATCCGCGCCCCAGTCCCGGCGAAAGGCCGCATAACGCGCGTCTTCCTCTGGGCTTTTGGCGACACGCCGGGCGATGTACAGGCCAAGCCGCAGCGACCAGATCACCACCATGGCGGCGACGAATACCCGGCGCCAGGGAAAACCGGGTTCCGCGCCGAGCGGGATCAGGGCGGCGGCGCTCAACGTTGCGCCCGTGCCGAAGGTCCAGAAAACGTCCGTCCAGCCGCCGTTATGCGCCGCCCGCTGCACGAACCAACCGACGCCCATAATGACAAGCATGGCCGCGAGAACGCCCAAGGCCAGAAGCAGAATACTGATCATTCAAGACCTTTCTTGGGGTGCGGTGGACGTAATTCTCGCTAGGCGTAAGGCGTTCCGTCCTTGTGAACAAAGCGGCCATCGGCGTTGGCGCTCATCATGTCGATGTCGGAGCACGTGGTGAGATCGTCCGGCGAGCGCGAGCCGACCTCCAGATATACAGCGACTTCGCCTGATCTGTTGATCATGTGGTGTCCATTTCCCGATCCCTTTGGAAAGGCTGCGGCGTCGCCCGCGCGGAGGACCGTCTCGCCGCCGTCCTCGAGGAGGAATAGTTCGCCCTCCAGTATAAAGACGAACTCATCCTCGTGAGAGTGCCAATGACGCTGGCTCGACCAGCCGCCGGGGGGAAGTCGCATGAGATTGACCCCGAAATCGGCAAGGCCGCCGGCTTGGCCGAGGCGCCGCCGGACGCGATCCGCGCAGGGAAGGTCAAAGGGCGGCGGATAGCCCGCGCCCTTGCGCTCGGGGATGGCCGCAATGTCGATCTTGGGCATGGCGTGGTCTCTACGGGTCTTCAGCGATCAATCTTGGTCGAGAGCACTATAGTGGATGTCGTCCGCTCCACACCGTCCAGGGCGCCCAGGGCGTCGATCATCTGATCCATCTCGGCCACCGTGGGGGTCACGACCTCGGCGATGAGGTCAAAGGGGCCGCTCACAGATTGCAGGCGGCGCACGGCGGATAAGCGTCGGATGCCCGCGAACACCTGGGCAGAATGTTTGTGGGAGACGGTCATCAGTACATAGGCGTGAATCTGGCCGCGCTCGTGGGTTTCGCTGAGCCGCAGGGTGTAGCCGGTGATCACGCCCTGGCGCTCCAGCCGTTCCAGCCGGCTCTGCACGGTGGTGCGTGAAAGAGCCAGGCCCCGCGCCAGGCGGGCTGCGGGCGCGCGGGCGTCGGCGCGGAGAGCATCGATCAATCGACGGTCGATATCATCCATTCGCCAATTCCCTTCGGCGTTTCGACGAAAGTTCGTCGGCGTTTGGTCGGTTTGGCAATGGAAATCGACGGGCGCAAGCCGCCAGCTAAGAGCTCAAGCGATTCGTCAGAGGAGTGGACGGGAAATGAAATCCATCCTTGTCGTCGGCGCGGGTCATATTGGCGTCATAATCGCCGCCCTTCTCCAAGCCAGTGGCGACTATGCCGTCACCCTGGCGGACAGATCGCCCCAGGCTTTGGCGGCGGCGCGGCTTCCAGGCGTCAAGACACGCCCTCTCGATGTCGCGGATTCAGCAGGTATGCGGGCAGCCATGCAAGGGCTCTATGCGGTGATCAGCGCCGCGCCTTTTCACTTGACCGTTGCCATAGCCGAGGCGGCGAGGTTCGCGGGCGTTCACTATCTCGATCTCACGGAGGACGTGGTCTCCACACGCCGGGTCAAGGAATTGGCGGCGGGGGCGATGAGCGCCTTCATCCCCCAATGCGGTCTGGCGCCAGGCTTCATTTCCATCGTCGCGGCGGATCTGGCGACGCGCTTTGAGACCGTGGATGAGCTTCGCCTGAGAGTGGGCGCCTTGCCCCGGTATCCCGCCAATTCGCTCAGCTATAATCTTACCTGGTCCACCGAAGGGGTGATCAACGAATATTGTGAACCCTGCGAAGCGATTGTCGAGGGGGAGCTGCGCCAGACGCAAGCCCTTGAGGGCCTCGAGTCCTTGGCTCTCGACGGGGTCGCCTATGAAGCGTTCAACACGTCCGGCGGGCTGGGGACGCTGTGCGAGACCTTCGCCGGCCAGGTGCGCAATCTCAACTATCGCACCATTCGGTATCCTGGCCACGCGGCGATCATGAAGACCCTGCTCAACGATCTGCGCCTGCGCGAAAGGCGCCATGTCCTGAAGGATATTCTGGAAACGGCACTTCCCGCCACGGTTCAGGATGTGGTGATCATCTTCGTTACGGCCTCAGGGCTTCGCAATGGCGCCCTGGCCCAGGAGACCTATGCCCACCGGGTCTATTCAGGTCAGGCCGCCGGATGCCCGGCGAGCGCCATCCAGATCACCACCGCCTCCGCGGCGTGCGCGGTGCTGGATCTCCTGGCTGAAGGCGAGCTCCCGGCGGCCGGCTTTGTGCGGCAGGAGGAGATCGCCTTGACCGATTTCCTCGCCAATCGCTTTGGCCGCGCCTATGCGACCCCTGACAACGATCTCGCGCCGCGCCGGCGAGCGCCTCTGGAGCAGGCCGCGTGAACATTGCCGTCAAACTGACCCCCGACGTCGTGAGCGAGGCCGCCGAGATTCTTGGCCGCCTGGGCGTCGCCGAGGAAATCTGGTCTGGCGGCCCACGGGCCGTCGCCTCGCCCATCACCGGCGAAATCATCGCCCAGGTTCACGACGCCAGCCCCGCCGATTGCGCCCGCGCCATCGCGGGGGCCCAGGCGGCGTTTCTTGCCTGGCGCGCCGTTCCCGCCCCGAGGCGGGGCGAGTTGGTCCGGCTCCTGGGTGAAGAACTGCGCGCGGCCAAGGCGGACCTCGGCGCTCTGGTCACCCTGGAAGCGGGCAAAACCCTCTCCGAGGGCCAGGGCGAGGTCCAGGAGATGATCGACATCTGCGANNGGCGAGGTGCAGGAGATGATCGATATCTGTGACTTCGCCGTGGGCCTGTCGCGCCAGCTTTTCGGCCTGACCCTGGCCACCGAGCGACCCGATCACCGGATGATGGAGACCTGGCAGCCGCTGGGTGTCGTCGGCGTGATCTCGGCCTTCAATTTCCCCGTCGCCGTCTGGTCGTGGAACGCCGCCCTGGCGCTGGTCTGTGGCGACCCGGTGATCTGGAAGCCCTCGGAAAAGACGCCGCTCTCGGCTCTGGCGGTTCAGGCCCTCTTCGACCGCGCCGCTGCGCGCTTTGGCGATGCGCCAGCCGGCCTCTCCCAAGTGCTGGTCGGCGCCGCCGGTGTCGGCGCGGCCATTGTGGAATCGCCCGCGGTGCGCCTGGTTTCGGCCACGGGCTCCACGGCCATGGGCCGGGCCGTGGCGCCGATCCTGGCCGCGCGCTTCGCCCGGGCGCTTTTGGAGCTCGGCGGCAACAATGCCGCCATTGTCTGCCCCTCCGCTGATCTCGATCTTACCGTCCGCGCCGTGGCCTTCGCCGCCATGGGGACCGCCGGGCAGAGATGCACGACCCTTCGCCGCCTGATCGTCCATCAGGACATTCAGGGCTCGCTCCTGCCGCGGCTCAAGGCCGCCTATGCGTCAGTGAGCTTGGGCGATCCGCGGGACCCAAAGACCCTCGTGGGTCCCCTCATCGACGAGGCCGCCTTCGCCGCCATGGCACGCTCTCTGGATCAAGCTCGCGCCGAGGGGGGAGCGGTTACCGGAGGGGAACGCGTGGTTGGGCCGGGGCACGGGGTCTATGTGCGTCCCGCCCTGGTGGAGATGCCGGGCCAATCAGACATTGTCCGACGGGAAACCTTCGCTCCCATCCTCTATGTCATGATCTATGACACGCTCGATGAGGCCATCGCCTTGAATAACGACGTGCCTCAAGGCCTTTCTTCCGCGATCTTCACCTGCGACCTGAGCGAGGCGGAGATTTTCTGTTCCGACCTTGGCTCGGACTGCGGCATCGCCAATGTGAATATCGGACCCTCCGGCGCGGAGATCGGCGGAGCCTTTGGCGGCGAGAAGGACACCGGCGGCGGGCGCGAGGCCGGCTCGGACTCCTGGAAAGCCTATATGCGTCGCGCAACCAATACCGTGAATTATGGCCGCGCTCTGCCGCTCGCTCAGGGCGTCAAGTTCGATATCTGACCTGACGCCGCGCGTCACGGAACGGCGTTGACGTAACGATGGAATTCCAGCGGCGCGGCAAGATTGGCGATAGGCTCCAGACCCGCGCCGACGCCGCGAATGATGATCGTCCCAAATTCCAGCAGGCGACCGAAAACGCCCTGCCTGACGAGTACGCTTTCCACCTTATCGAGGTTCATCTCGATGGTCTGACGACCAATCAGGCCCGTCTTGAGGATAATCCGGCGGTTGGTGACGATGATCTCGGTGGAGATGCGCCGCAGCCACCCCCTTAAAACATCATAGGCGCCCACAAGGCCAAGAATCGTCGCCAGGACCAACCACGCCACTCGCGCATAGTGGGTCGCGGCGAACCAGGCGCCGAGGCTGAAGGCGGCCGCGAGCAGGAGGACAGCCGCGCCCCGCGCCATCAGGATCCAATGCAGGCGGGCGCGATAGGCCACCGCTTCGCCGGGCTGCAAGATGCGTTGGGCATAGTCCATGCGGGATCACTCGGGCCGTGAGACGAATCGCCAGGATAGCGTGGCCCCGACGTCGCCGCGACCTAGCTTGTGGTCAAGCTTGGAACCATTCGCGCCCGCGGTCATTGGCAAGGTCCCTACCTCCAGCAAGGAACCGAAATGAGCTCCAACCGCATCGAAGGCGCGGCCCACAAGGCGGCCGGCGCTATCAAGGAAGCCGCTGGCAAGATCACGGGTAATGAAAACCTTGAGATCGAAGGCGCCGCGGAGAAGGTCGCGGGCGACGCCCAGAACAAGATCGGCAAGGCCCAGGACAAGCTTGCGGACGAACTGAAAAAGTAAGCTTAGGACGAGGCGGCGCCCTTGAATCTAGGCGCGTCGCCCGCCGGGCGCCCTCAAGAGGCCGCGTCGCCCTTGATCGCGTAACCGTCCGTACGGAGCTTTGCGAGCACGCCGTCCTGGGCGAGAAGCGTGCGAAGACTGACAACGGCGACGACGCGCCCCGGCGTCTCCAGGGCCTTCTCGATCGCATGGGTCTCATCGTTCATCGCGCGCTGGGCAATCTCCGCCCCGGCGGGGATCGAATTGAAGCAGGCCTCATAACCCCGTGGCGTCGTCAGGGCCGTTCTGACATCGCCCGTCGCCCACCCCCGCGCCGCCGCCGTGAAGGCCTCCGGCCCCTTGTCGATTTCATCCACGGCCGCCGCAAGACAGACCCATTCCCGCTCAGGCGTAACCTCGGCGACGCCGGCGCGCAGTGTGGGCATGAAGGGGTACGTCGCGACGTCGGAGACCGGCACATGTCGCTTTTCGGCCGCGCGGCGAATCGCGGGGAGGGGCGCGAACGGTTCCATCCCCGCCTTTCGTTGGAAGTCGGCGCTCATCATCAAACCCGCCATCAGGCCGTTCCAGTGGTCATAGTCCTTCGGCGCGCGGCCCAAAGCGGCTGTCGCCGCGACAAACCGGGCGCCCAGCGGGGCGGGCGCCCGCGCTTCCAGGGGCGCCCGGCTCTTCAGCTTGCGCTGGACCGCCATGATCCCGAAAACGTCCATCAGACCCGCATGCGCCTCGGGCGGTAGAAAGACCGCCCGCGCTTGGCCCAAGCGCCGGTCCAGCACCCGCTGATCCCAGGAAAAGCCCTTGGGCAAACCTGACGGCGTCCCCAGAATCCAGACCGTGGACCCACCCTTGGTTACGCTCCACCAGGCCGGCCCGCCGGTCGGCGCGGTCACGATAAGCTCCTGCACGACAGCGGCCTCAGGATCGCGGGATTGTTGGGCGGCGGCAAGGCCCGGGGTCAGAGCCATTAGGCCGATCCAAACCGCGACGACAGGGCAACTGGGGTTCCACATGTTCGTCAGAAAGCCTTGCGATTGCGGTAAATCTCAGGCCGCCGTCAGTGCGCCGGTTTGAGCCCCGCAATGGCCATATAACGGTCGCGCAGGTCGAGGTCGCGATCGCGCAGCGGCTCCTCCACGCCTTTGATCAATATGGCCGTTGGCGCGCTCAGGGGCTCCAGCGGGTCGCCGCTCCACACCACGATGTCGGCGTCCTTGCCGGCCTCCAGGGACCCGATCTTGTCCGCCACCCCGAAAATCCTGGCCGGGGTGATGGTGATCGAGGCCAGGGCGACACTCATGGGCAGGCCATGGGCCACGGCGCGCCCCGCATCAACGCGCGGGGTGCGGGCGCCGGTGTAGAAGGAGGGGTTCTCGATCGCCAAGGCCACTCCCGCCGCCGCGAGGCGCGCCGGATTGGTCAGTGTCGCGCCGATCTGATCGAAACTGGCGGGGAGATCCTCGAACGCGTGAACCATGACAGGCACATGCGCCGCGGCGATCTGGGGCGCGACCATATAGGCCTCCTCGGCGCCCTCCAGGATGATGTTCAGCTTTTCCTCTCGGGCCAGCTTGAGAACCTGCAGGATGTCCGCCGCGCGGTGCACACTGACGATCAGGGGCTCGCGCCCTTCCACGACGGGGATAAGCGCCTCAAGATCAGGCTGAGAGAGGCTGAGCGCACGGCTAAGGCCAAGATCATAGTTGGCCTTGGTCTTCTCATAGTCGCGAACGTTCTGAAGCAGGGCCTTGAGGATGACGAACTGAGCGGCGCGCGAGCCGCCGGCCCGACGGGCGCCGTCCTCGCCCATGTCCAGGGCCATGCCGGCTTGTGTCTTCCGCAGAAGGTCCATGCCGCTGCCCAGATCAATCACAGCGGCCTGGCCGTTGAACATCAGGCTTTCGGAACGCGTGGCGCGGGACCGCCGCTCGCCGGGCGTGATCACCGCATCGGTGATGCCGCCTAGCCTGGCGACCGGGATGACCAGCGAGTTCGGATTGACCGCATACTGTACGTCAAAGGCGGCGCTGATCTGGTCGCTGGCGGTTGACGAGTCGTCCGTCTCCGGCACGCCCTCGCTCACCTCGGAGAGGCCTATGGGGGCGCCGATGGCGATCAGGCCTGGCGTGGCGATCCCGCCATGGGCGTCGATGATCCTGGCCCCCGCGGGCGGCGTGATGCTCGCGCCCACGGCGGTGATCATGCCGTCCTTGACCACGATCGTTCCGGACGCGATCTCCCCCGCCGGCCCCTCAGTGACGATATGGGCGTTGGTGATGGCGAGGGTCTCAGCCAAAGCCGCGGATGGGCCGAACAGGGCGGCCGCGATGATCAGGGAGCGGAGCATCAGGACGCACCTCCGGCGATAGCGATGGCCGCGGGTTGGCCCAACATGAAGTCGGATTTGGGCGGATAGACCGGATCGCGGACGTCCCAGGCCAAATTGCCGTCGATATAGACCTGATCCGCAACCGAATAGACGCTGAAGGGATCCCCGCTCCAGATCACCACATCGGCCATCTTGCCGGGGGTGAGGGAGCCGGTCTTGTCTTCGATGGCCAGCACCTTGGCCGGGTTGAGGCTGATCCAGGCCATGGCCTCCGGCCGCGTAATCGCCAGCCCAGCGCGGTTTCCCGCGGCCATGGCCAGCGCCGCCTCGACGTTCAGATGCTGGATCAGATTCTCGTCGTCCGAGGACAGGGTCACGCAGGCGCCGGCCCTTTGCAGGATGGCGTCATTCTCCTCAATGGCGTCGAAGGATTCCATCTTGAAGCCGAACCACTCGGCCCAGGTCACCGAGCAGATGCCCTCGCGCTTGAGGAGGGCCGCGATCTTGTAGCTCTCAGTCGCGTGGTGGAAGGCGGTGATGTGGAAGCCGAACTCGTGGCTGATATCGATCATCTGGGCCATTTCATCAGCGCGGTAGCAATGGTTCTGGATGCGGATCTTGCCCTCCAGCACCCCCACCAGCGTGTCGAGCTGCAGGTCGCGTAGGGGCGGATCCGCCTTCTCGCCACGGGTGACCTTTGCGCGATAGTCGTCCCACTTGCGCTTATAGTCCCGGGCCCTGATCCAGGCCGCGCGATAGCCGGCCACATTGCCCATGTTGGTGGATGGCGCGCGACCTTTGGAGCCATAGACCCGCTTGGGGTTCTCGCCGCAGGCCATCTTCAGACCATAGGGCGCGCCGGGGAACTTCATACCCTGGGCTGTGTCGGACCAGACGTTCTTGATGATCGCCGAGCGACCGCCGAACAGATTGGCCGAGCCCGGCAGGATCTGCAGGGAGGTCACCCCTCCGGCCAGGGCGTGCTGAAAACCCGGATCCTGCGGCCAGATGGAATGCTCCGCCCAGACCTGGGCCGTATTGGGGTCCGTGGCTTCATTGCCATCGCTCATGGCCTCGACTTGCGGCGAGGGATAGACCCCCAGGTGCGAGTGGGGATCGATCAAGCCGGGCGTCACGGTGCGGCCCTTGGCGTCGATGACTTTGGCCCCTTCGGGAACCGCGACCGCCGGCCCCACCGCGACAATCTTGCCGTCAGCCATAAGCAGCGTGCCGCGCGGAATCTCCGGGGCGCCGGCGTCCAGAATATCCGCATTGATGATCGCCACCATGGGCGAGGGCGTCGGGCGATAGGTCGACGGATAGGGGTCGGGGTTGGCCTCGGGATCGAGGCCGGGGGGCAGGGGCTTGGGGGCTTCGGTCTTGGCGGGGGCCGGATCCGGCGTAGGCTTCCCGGCGATCGCGCCGCTTCCCGCTAAGGCCACGAACGCCAGAGCCGCGTACGCGGCCACCCCCGAAAAACGCATCAGCCCCAACTCCACCCGACTTTATGTGCCGACGCTACGACGCCGGGGAGTGGGGAGTCGAGGGGTTAGCTCGTACAGGGCCCGCCTACCCCCGCGTCGAGGTGAAAGCCCCCGTGCGGCCCTGTGTCGTGATGGTCCCGCTCATCCGGTCGCCCTTCTGGACGCCGTTATAGGTGACGTTGAACTTGGTGAAGAGGAAGCTAGACTGATAGGTCCAGGTGACATGGTCGCCTTGCACCCTGCCGGCGGCTAGGGGATGGACCTTTCCGGTGGCGAGCTTGGGGTCGTTGGTGGAGGCGTCCTGGCATTCGCCGGTGAGGCGCGCGCCTTCCGCCTTGAATCTGCATTTGAGGGTGAAGGCGAAGGACGACACCTTTCCGGCCACATGCCAGTCGCCCGAGGGCTCTGCGAAGGCGGGAGAGGCGACGAAGGCCAGCACGGCGGCCGCGAGGGCGAAACGGTTCATCAGGCGGCTCGTTTCCAAATTGTGGTTTCCGCGCGCAGGAGGGCAAAGGCCAGGAGGACCGCGTTTCCGAAGACGATGACGGCGGCATAGGGGATGGCCGTGAGGGGCCGAAGTCCCGTGATGAGCGGGAAGGCCAGAATATAGAGCACGTCTCCAAAAAGGCCGGGCAGCGCCATGACCACGGCGACCGTCACCGCCTGAGCGGCGCTCGCGCCCCGCCAGGACATGCTGGCGTTCAGAAGCAGGCAGACGCTGGCGGCGATAACTACGGCGCTGATGAGAACGCCCCATGGCCCGCTCTCGAACATGAGATGACCGCCAAAACGGAACATCACCGCACCGGAGAGCCAGACGCCGAAACCGAGGAGTGCGAAAACGCCCAGTTGGCCGCGCGAGAGGGATGAGGTCATCCGCCTAAGTGCTCTTGGTCGCGGCCAAAATCCAGTCCGTAACGCGCGCCAAGACGGACGGCGCCATGGTTTCCGCGATCTCGCCATACTCACCGACCCCGCCGGTGACCGCCATCTGGAAAAGGTGATTGAGGCCCGGAAGCTCCGCCACGGTGGCCTTGGGGTCGCTCGCCAGGGCGGCGCGCAGGGCGGGGATGTTCTGGTCCGGCGGGACCTGCAGGTCCTTCTCGCCGATCAGGGCGAGGATTGGGATGTGCAGGGTCCGGAGAGTGGGGGCGGGGTCGTAGGTAAAGAAGACTCTGAACCAGTCGGAATCGATGGGGGCGTACTGCGCCTCAAGGCCCTCCAGATCGGCTTTTGAGAGGTGATGGGCCGCGCCATAGGCCGTCACGGCCGCCTTGAGCTTGGCCGCCCGCGTCGCCGGATCAGCCTCATCGCGCACGATGGCGATGGCGGTCTCCCGCAGGGCGGATGACCTGGCGATCTCCGCCGCCTTGGCGCCCATTGCCTTGGAGATCAGCCGCCCCTGTTCGGCCAGCACCCGCGCCCCATCGACGCCCGGCCCGGCCAAAAGCACGAGGAAGGCCACCGACGGGTCCCGCGCAGCGACCATGGGGGCGATTAGGCCGCCCTCGCTATGCCCGATAAGGCCGACCTGTCGAGGATCGATCCCGGGCTGCCCGGCGAGCCAGGTTACAGCGGCGTCGGCGTCCTGCGCGAAATCGAGGCTCGTGGCCGTGGCGTAGTCGCCCGTCGACTCGCCGATCCCCCGTTTGTCGTAGCGAAGCACCGCGATCCCGTGACGGGTCAAATAGTCCGCCAGGACGAGGAACGGGCGGTGGCCAAAGATGAGTTCGTCGCGACCGTGGGGACCCGATCCGGCGATCAGGACCACAGCGGGAAAGGGCCCTTTGCCGGGCGGAAGGGTCAGGGTTCCGGCCAGACTCACATGAGCCTTGGTATTGTCGAAGACCACGGGCTCGGACCGATAGGGGAAGGGCGGATGCGGCGTCTGGGGCCGATTCAGGGCGGGTTCCGCCGCGCCGGGGGCTAGGTGAGAAAAGATGAGGGTCATGGGGTGTCCCAGCTGGCGCCACGTCCCAGCAAGGGTCTTGCCATCGGCGGCCAGCACGCCCTCAAAGGCGCCCCCCACCAGTGGTACCTCGAAGCGCACCTGCTCGCCATCGCGGCTGAGGCCGCTGACCAGCAGGCCCATGACCCCCTGATCCAGGCTATCGAGCTTGGCCTTGGTTGCGTCGGACGTGCTTGTGACGTGCAAGGCCAGGCGAAGTTTAACACCGCCGGGGGTCATAAGCGCCCCGGTCCAATCCCCATCAAGTCCGGCGACGGGCGGCGGCGGTTTTGTCTCGCCGGCGGTGAGACTCAAGGGAATGTCGAGGCCGCCCTGAGACCAGCGCCCCACCCAAGCCTTTGCGGCGGCGTCCCACCGCCCCTTGAAGCGCCCGTGAATGGCCGGAACCTGGAAGGCGAGGGCGCCGTCCGCGTCGGAGACTTCGGAAAGCGGAATGCCGAGCGCACCCTGATCCAGGCTGTCCAGATCTCCTTCATGACGCCCATCCGCCGTCACATGTATATGGACCGCCAGATGCAAGATGACGCCCGGCGCGGGCTTCAGGGCTCCCAGCCAATTGCCTTCGATGGGCTGGGCATGGGCCCCGGCGCTCAGACCTATGCCGATGAGCGCGGCCAGTGTCAGAATTCGCAGCGGCATGGTTCGTTTTCGCCTCGCCTGGGACGCTGAAGCTCCGTTTACCACGCCCTTGGCCCTTCGAACGCCGCGATTTTGGGTCTAGAAGGGCCGCGCCAGCGCGCCGCTTGAGACAGGACTCTTTAAACGAATGATCGCCGAAATCGGCCAGCTCGCCTTGATCCTGGCCCTCTGTCTGGCGCTGGTTCAATCTGCCTCCCTGCTGATCGGCGCGTGGCGACTCGATGGGGCGCTGATGTCCATGGGCCGGACCGCCGCGGTGCTCCAGGCGGCGTTCATCGCTGTCGCCTTCGCGGCCCTGGGAACCGCCTATGTCACCGGCGATTTCTCCATCGCCCTGGTGGCGGCGCACAGCAACAGCGCCCAACCTCTGCTCTACCGGGTCGGCGCGACGTGGGGCAGCCATGAGGGCTCGATGATCCTCTGGGTGTTCATTCTGGCGGTCTACGGCGCGGCCATTGCCCTCGCCGGCGGGTCCCTGCGCGAGAGCCTCAAGGCCCGGGTCCTGGCCGTGCAGGGCGTGGTGGGGGCTGCGTTTCTGGGGTTCCTCCTGCTGACCTCCAACCCCTTCCTGCGCCTGACACCCGCGCCCTTTGACGGGGCCGAGCTCAATCCCGTGCTGCAGGACCCTGGCCTCGTCTTCCATCCACCGGTTCTCTATCTCGGCTATGTGGGGCTCTCGATCGCCTTTTCCTTCGGGGTCGCGGCCTTGATCGAGGGGCGAGTGGACGCCAATTGGGCGCGGTGGGTGAGGCCCTGGGTCCTGGCGGCCTGGATATTCCTCACCATCGGCATCACCATGGGCAGCGTCTGGTCCTATTACACCCTGGGTTGGGGCGGCTGGTGGTTCTGGGACCCGGTGGAGAACGCCTCCCTTATGCCCTGGCTCCTGGCCACGGCGCTCCTCCATTCCTGCCTGGTGCTGGAAAAGCGCGGGGCCCTGATCAGTTGGACGATCCTGCTATCCATCCTGGCCTTCTCCATGAGCATGGTGGGGACCTTCCTGGTGCGCTCCGGCGTGCTCACCAGCGTCCACGCCTTCGCCGTCGATCCCAAACGCGGGGTCTACATCCTTGGCATGATCGCGGTGATGACCGGCCTGGCGCTCGGCCTCTTCGCCTGGCGCGCGCCGAGGTTTCGGACCGGCGCTCTCTTCACCGCTGTCTCCAAGGAATATGCGATTACGCTCAACAATCTGTTCCTGGCGGCCGCCACGGCGACGGTGTTCCTTGGCACCTTCTATCCCGTCTTTGTCGACGCGCTGCACGGCGACAAGATCTCCGTCGGCCCGCCCTATTTCAACGCCACCTTCGCGCCGATCTTCATGCTTCTGTTTGTCCTGGTGAGCTTCGGGCCCATGTTGAACTGGAAGCGCGACAGCCTGGGGCCGCTCCTATCGAGGCTGATATGGCCCGCCCTGGCCTCGGCCATCGCGGTCGTCGGCGCTATCCTGATCTTCGGCATCGGTCACGTCATGGCCGCCCTCGGTTTCGCCCTGAGCGCCTGGCTGATCGTTGGCGCGGGTGCGGTGCTGGCCCGTCGCTGGCGCCCCGTTTCGCACGGAGCGTTTTGGGATGGCCTTTGGGGACGGATGCGCGCCACGCCCCTCGCCATCTTCGGCCTGGCCCTCGCCCATGCGGGGCTAGGCGTCACGACCCTGGGCATCACCGCCATGGCCGGCTGGCAGAGCAACGCCGTGATCGCCATGACGCCCGGCCAGAGCCTCACCCTCGCCGGCAAGACCGTCACCCTCACGGGACTGCGGGGCATTGAGGGACCGAACTATGAAGCCGCCCAGGCCCGCTTTGCCATCGAAACCCTGGCCGGGTCGCGCGTCCTGATTTCGGAGCGACGCTTCTACCCCGATAGTCAGACCACCACGACAGAGGCGGGGATCAATGTAGGGCTGCTCGGGAATGTCTACATCTCCATCGGCGACCGGGCGGCGGGTGGCGGCCTGGTGGTGCGGCTGTGGAACCACCCTCTGGTCAATTTCATCTGGGGCGGCGCCTTCATGATGGCCTTTGGCGGCATGGTTTCCCTCGCCGACCGGCGTCTGCGCGTGGCCGTGGTGAAGCGCGTCCGTGCGCCGGCTGGCGTCCTGGAGCCGGCTGCAGCATGAGGCGACTGATCTTCCTGGCGCCCATCGTCCTTTTCGCCATCGTGGTGGCCGGTTTCGCCCTGGGGCTTCGGCGCGATCCCAGCCTCTTGCCCTCCACCCTGATCGGCAAGCCCCTGCCGAGCTTCAGCCTCCCGCCCGTGGACCCCAAAGCGCCCGGCCTCACTTCAGCGGATATGACCGGGGGCAGTCCGCGCCTCCTCAATGTCTTCGGCTCCTGGTGCGTCTCCTGTCGCTATGAGCATCCGGTTCTCATGGCGCTGAAATCCCAGGGCGTGGCCATTGAGGGCCTGGATTGGCGCGACAGCCGGGCCGATGCGACGCGCTTCCTCGCCGCCGAGGGCAATCCCTATGAGCGGATCGGCGATGATGAGGCTGGACGCACGGTGATCGATCTGGGCGTCGCCGCGGCGCCCGAGACCTTCATTGTCGATCGCCAGGGCCGCGTCCGCTACAAGCAGGTGGGCCCGATCACCCCCGAGGTCTGGACCTCCACCCTCGCGCCCCTCATGGCCCGGCTGAAGAGCGAATGACGCGCCTTATCGCCACGCTCTTGGCCGTCCTCGCCCTCGCCGGTCCGGCCCTCGCGGTCTTGCCCAGCGAGCAACTTTCCAACCCCAAGCTGGAGGCCCGGGCCCGGAAGATTGGCGCCGAGCTGCGCTGCCTCGTCTGCCAGAATGAGACCATAGATGAGTCCGAGGCGCCCCTGGCCGGCGACCTGCGCGTGCTTCTGCGCCAGCGTCTTGTGGCCGGCGACAGCGACCAGCAGGCCATCGCTTATATCGTCGCTCGCTATGGACACTTCGTCTTGCTGCAGCCCCCCTTTGAGCCCGATACCTTGATCCTGTGGCTGGGCCCTTTCCTCGTGCTGGTCCTTGGCGGCGTCGGCGTGGCGGCCATGGCTCGGCGCGCGCAGCCCGAGGGACCGTCGCCCGCCCCGCTCACCCCTGATGAAGAGGCCGCGCTCGCCCGCCGCCTGGAGGCCGACCGCGTCTGATGACGATCTGGATCCTTCTCACCGTCATGATCGCCATGGCCTGCGCCGCCCTAGCCGTCGCCCTGGTCCGCCGCCAGGAGGAGGCGCCCGCGCGGCTCGGCGACTCCGAGGCTCTGAACCGCCAGCTCGCCGATATCGCCGCTCAGGCCGCCGCCGGCGCCTTGCCGCCCGAGACCGCAGAGACCCTGCGCGCCGAAACCATCCGCCGGTTCTTGGCGGAGGACGCCGCGCCGGCCCGTCCCGCCCGCCCCCTCTCGAGGATCGCTCTCAGCGTGGCCGCCGTCGCCGTCGCTGGGCTCGTGGCCCTTGGCGCGACCTTGCTTTACGCCAAGCTGGGCCGCCCCGATCTCGCCAGTCCCCTGGCCACCCAACTGCCGCCCGGCCAAGGCGCCGGCGACCCCGCCAATCCCGCCGTCCAGCTCGCCGGGCTGATCACGCAGCTTGAGGCGAAGGCGCGGCGTTCGCCCAAGGATGCCGGGACCCTCAAGGCGCTTGGCGCGGCCTTCATGCAGGCCGAGCGCTATGCCGACTCCGCCGCCGCCTATGGCCGGGCCGCGCATCTCGCGCCCGGAGACGGCGAGGCCGCTTCGGCTGAAGGAGAGGCCCTGACCCGCGCGGCGCAGGGGACGATTACGCCCCAGGCCAAGGCGGCCTTCGTCGCGGCTGTGGCCGATGATCCCACCGATCCGCGCGCCCGCTATTTCCTCGCCGCCTACAAGGATCAGCAGGGCGACCACGCCGGGGCCATGGCCGACTGGATCACCCTCATCAGAAGTGCTCCGCCGGGAGCGCCCTGGGCGCCTCAGGTGCGCGCGGCGGTGGAGCATACGGCGGCCCAGAACCACATGGATATTTCCGGCCAGCTCCCGCCACAGCCGGCGGGGCCGGCGATCAATCCTGCCGCCGCCGCCCAGATCCAGCAGATGAATCCCGCCGCTCAAAAGGCCATGATCGGCTCCATGGTCGGTCGCCTCGCCGCGCGCCTCAAGGTCAACCCCAAGGACCCGGAGGGCTGGATCAACCTCATGCGCGCCCGCATGGTTCTGGGTGATCGCCCCGCCGCCGCCTCAGCCTATCGCGACGCCCTCGCCGGCGATCCTTCCGACCGTCCCCAGATCACAGAAGCCGCCCGCCAATTGGGTGTGCCGGGGGTGTAGACCCTACGGCGCCCTGAGACCCTGCCCATAACCTCCGCCCAGCACCTCATAGAGCGTTACGATATTGTCCGCGGCGATGAGCTGGGTGGAGACCAGGGCCTGTTGGGCGGCATAGAGCGTGCGCTGGGCGGTGAGGACGTCGAGATAGGTGTCCTGGCCGCGGTCATAGAGGGCGGTGGCGAGGCGCAGGCTGTCGGCGGCGGCGTCCACGAGGCCCTGCTGAGCGGAGAGGCGTGAGGTGATCACCCCCTGCACCGCCAGAGCGTCGGCCGTCTCGCGAAAGGCGGTCTGGACGGCTTTCTCATATTGGGCGACGGCGATCCGGTCTTGGGCCTTGGCGTAATCGAGCCCCGCTCGATTGGCCCCGCCCTCAAAGATCGGGACGGTGATCGTCGGCGCGAAGTTCCAGACCGCGGTGCCGGGCGCGAAGAGACTCGCGAGAGACGCCGTTGTCGTTCCGCCGGAGCTGGTCAGGCTGATCGACGGGAAGAAGGCCGCCCGCGCCGCGCCGATATTGGCCTTGGCGGCGCGGAGCTGATCCTCCGCCTGGATCACATCGGGTCGCGCCAGAAGCACCGCGGAGGTCAGGGCGCCGGGAACCTTCGGCAGGCGCGCGTCGGGATCATCCATGTCTGTGGGCAATAGGGCGGCGGGCACGCTGGCGCCGACAATCAGGTCCAGGGCGTTCTTGTCCTGTGCGACCTGGGTTGTGTAGCGGCCGATATCGGCCTTGGCCTGCTCGACGATGGTGCGGGCGTTCGCCACGTCGAGGGCCGTGCCGACCCCACCGTTGAGCCGGGCATTGGCGAGATCCAGGCTGGACTGGCCGTTGGCCAGGGTGGTTTGGGACACCTTCAAGAGGGACTCATCAGACGCCAGGGTCATCCAGTCCGTCGCCGTCCCGGCGATAACCGTCAGCTCTTCTGATCGGCGGCCAGCCGCCGTTGCGAGATACTGTTCAAAGGCGGCTCGGGTCAGGCTGCGGATCTTGCCGAAGAGGTCCACTTGATAGGAGGCCACGGCGCCGCCTACGGAATATTCCGTGACGCGGTCATAAGCCGCCCCGTACTGGGGCGGCAGGCCCGAATATTCGCGGGCGTAGGTCGCGCTCGCCGTACCGTTCACCGCCGGCAGGAGAGCGGCGCGTTGTGTATGGAACTGGGCCTGAGCGGCGGAGACCTGGGCCACGGCCACGCGGAGGTCCCGGCTTTGGCTCAGGGCGAGCTCAATAACGCCGCGAAGTTTGGCCCCGACAAACACTTCCCTCCAGGGCGCCGGCGCGGCGTCCGGCGCCTGGGCGCCATAGGCCGGGCCAGCGGGGAAGGCAGCCGGAATGGGCGGCGGGGGCCTATGATAGGGCGGGGTGAGCGGACCGTTCGCGCAGCCCACGAGGAGGGCCAGTCCCAACCCCGACCCCAGCATGGCGAGACCCAGCCGCATCACGAGCTCACCGTCGGCGCGGCCCCCTCGGGCCGGGCGACCTGGCGGCGGCCAAACCCGCCGCGGATGGCGATGTAGAAGAGCGGCACCAGGAATATGGCGAGGAAGGTCGCGCTCAGCATGCCGCCGATCACCCCCGTGCCGATATCGGTCTGACTCCCGGCGCCCGCGCCGTTGGCCACGGCCAAGGGCGTCACGCCCGCGATGAACGCCAGGGAGGTCATCAGGATCGGCCGAAGACGCAGCGACGCCGCCTCCAGGGCCGCGGCCAGGGGAGTCGCCCCCCGCTTTTCCGCGTCATAGGCGAACTCGACGATCAAGATGGCGTTCTTGGCCGAGAGGCCCATGATGGTGAGCAGGCCCACCTGGAAATAGACGTCATTGTAGAAACCGCGCAGATGGGCGGCGAGCAGGCTGCCCGCGATGCCGAGCGGAATCACCAGAAGGACCGCAATGGGCACGGACCAACTTTCGTAGAGCGCCGCCAGGCAGATGAAGACCACCACCAGCGACAGGCCATAGAGACCGGGCGCCGCATTGCCAGCCAGTCGCTCCTGATAGGATGTGGCGGTCCACTCATGGCCAATGCCCGGGGGCAGCTTGGCTATGAGCTTTTCCATCTCATTCATGGCCGCGCCGGAACTTTTGCCGGGGGCCGCCTGGCCTTGCAGCTCAAAGGACGGCAGACCGTTATAACGCTCCAGCTTGGCCGGCCCGATCGACCAGGTCTCATTCACCACCGCCGAGAGCGGCGTCATCTGGCCGGTGGACGACCGCACATAGAGGCGGCCAATATCCTCAGGCGACATGCGGTAGGGGGTGTCGGCCTGCATATAGACGTGTTTGACCCGGCCCCGATCGACGAAGTCGTTGATGTAGGATTCACCGATGGCGGAGCTCAAGGTGTCATTGACGTCGGCCAGGGAGAGCCCCAGGGCGCCTGCCCGGGCCTGATCCACGCTGATATTCAGCTGGGGCGTATCCTCCTGGCCATTGGGGCGGACGCCCACCAGCAGGGGATCACGCGCGGCCATGCCCAGAAGCTGATTGCGTGCGGCTATGAAAGCGGGGCGGGGCATGGCGCCCTGGTTCTCCAGCTCCAGGTCGAACCCGGTGGCGATGCCCAGCTCCTGAACCGGCGGCGGCACGAAGGCAAAGACCCGGGCGTCGCGGATGTGGCTGAAGTCGGCCATGGCGCGCTGAACAATGGCCGGGGCCTTGTTCCGCGTGGCCTTGCGCAGCTTCCAGTCCGAGAGGCGCACATAGGCCAGGCCCATGTTTTCGCCGGCCCCCGCGAAATTGAAACCGACGACGTCAAACATCCCCCGCACGTTCTTGGTCTCGCCGCCCAGATAATGGTGCTCGAGCTGCCGGGCGACGGCGAGGGACCGGGCCTGTGTGGCGCCAGGAGGAAGGTTGAAGAAGTTAATGATGTTGCCCTGGTCCTCATCGGGCAGAAAGCCGGTGGGAAGGGTGATGAAGAGGGCGATCATCAGGGCAACGACGAAGAGATAGAACCCGCCCGCCGGAGCGGGGCGCCGCACCAGCAAATTGAGGCCCTTTTCATAACGCGCGAGGCCCGCGTCGAAGACCCTGTTGAAGCCCCCGAAGAACCCGGTCTCAGGCCGTTCGTGACCCTTGGGCAGAGGCTTCAGAAGTGTGGCGCAGAGGGCGGGAGAGAGGACGAGGGCCACCAGAACCGACAGGGCCATGGCCGAGACGATGGTGATGGAGAACTGCCGGTAGATGACCCCGGTCGAACCAGAGAAGAAGGCCATCGGCAGGAACACCGCCGAGAGCACCAGCGCGATGCCCACCAGGGCGCCGGTGATCTGGTCCATGGATTTGCGCGTTGCCTCGCGCGGGCTGCAGCCCTCCTCGGCCATCACCCGTTCGACGTTCTCGATCACCACGATGGCATCGTCGACCAGCAGGCCGATCGCCAGCACCATGGCGAACATGGTCAGGGTGTTGATGGAATAGCCGGCGATGCGCCAGGACCGCGAAGGTGCCCGAGCAGCACCACCGGCACGGCGATGGCCGGGATCAGGGTGGCGCGCCAGTTCTGCAGGAACAAGAACATCACCCCGACCACGAGAAGGATGGCCACCAGCAGGGTCGTGATCACGTCCTTGATCGACAGCTTGACGAAGCTGGTATTGTCCACGGGGAAGTCCACCACAACCCCCGCCGGAAGGGTCTTGGCAAGCTCGGCCGTCTGGGCGCGCACCGCGGTGGCGGTATCCAGGGCGTTTGCGCCCGGCGCCAGCTTGATGGCCAGACCCGCCGCGGGATAGCCGTCATAGCGGGCGCTTTGGGCGTAATTGTCGGCGCCGATCTCCACGCGGGCCACATCCCCGAGCCGGACCAGGGAGCCGTCGGGCTGGGTTCGGAGAATGATGTTCCGGAACTGATCGGCGGTCTGGAGACGCGACTGGGCGTTGACCGTAGCGTCCAGTTCCTGGCCGGCGACGTCCGGCGGACCGCCCAGTTCACCAGCCGGCACCTGCACGTTCTGCGCCAGCACCGCGGCCCGGACGTCCGACGCCATCAGCTTGTAATTGTTGAGCTTGAAGGGATCGAGCCAGATGCGCATGGCGTAGGTGCCGCCGAACAGCTGGGTGTCGCCCACGCCGTTGATCCGGGACAGGGGGTCGATGAACCGGCTGTTGACGATGTCGCCCAGGTCCACGTCGCTGTAGCGGCCGTGCGGGTCGTAAAGGGAGATCACCAGGAGCGGGCTCGCCTGGTTCTTGGCGACGATCAGGCCTTGCTGTTGCACCACGGCTGGGAGCAGTGGCGTCGCCTGCTGCACCTTATTCTGCACCTGAACCTGGGCGATGTCGGGGTTTGTGCCGGGCTGGAAGGTCGCGGTGATCGTGGCTTGGCCGTTCGCCGTGCTGGTCGAACTGAAATAGAGCAGATGGTCCAGCCCATGCAGTTGCTGCTCGATCACCTGGGTGACCGAGGTCTCCAGCGTATCCGCCGAGGCGCCGGGGTAGTTGGCGGTGATGGCCACCGCTGGCGGCGCGATCACCGGATATTGCGAGATCGGCAGGGTCAGGATGGCCAGCACGCCGCCCAGCATGATCACCAGGGCCACGACCCAGGCGAAAATGGGCCTCTGAATGAAGAACCTGGAGATCACCTGACGTCGCGGCTCAGTAGGCCGCGGTCGGCGGGCCAGATACTGGCGCAGTGGGGGGCACGATCTTCACTGGCGCGCCCGGATGGGCATTCTGACCACCCTCGACGATCAGTTGGTCGCCGGGCGTGAGGCCGCTTGTGACCCGCCACGCATTGCCCACGGTCCCAGCCAGGGTGAGCTGACGGATCTGGGCGTGGCCGGTCTTATCGACGACCATCGCCATTGGTCGGCCCTTTTCGTCCCGGGTGACAGCGACCTGGGGCGCCAGAATGCCCGCCGGATCGACGCCCTCAACGAGGTGGGCGCGGACATAGAGGCCGGGCAGGAGAATACCCTTAGGGTTCGGGAAAACCGCGCGCAGCGTCACCGAACCGGAGCTCTGGTCCACGGTAATGTCCGTGAACTGAAGATGCCCCTCCAGGGGATAATCCATGCCGTCGCCGAGCTGCAGGCGCACGGCCGCGCCCTTCGGCGGCCCGCCCCCGGGGCCGAGGCGGTTCAGCTCCTCCATCAACTTCAGATGATCGGTCGCGGACTGGGTGAGGTCCACATAGATAGGGTCGAGGGTCTGGATCGTCGAAAGCGCCGTGGTCTGGCCCGTGGTGACAAGGGCCCCCGGCGTAACGGTCGAGACGCCGATCCGCCCTGTGATGGGCGCGGTGATGCGGGTATAGCCCAGATTGATCTTGGCCGATTCCACCGCCGCTTCCTGCTGCAGCACCGCCGCGGCCGCCTCACCATAGGCGGCTTTCGAGTCGTCGGCGTCCTGTTGGCTGACGGCTTTGATCTTGACGAGGTCGGCATAGCGCTGGGACTTCAGCTTCGCCGTGACCACCTGCGCCTCGGCGCTTGCCAGTTGCGCCTTGGCCTGGTCATAGGCCGCCTTATAGGGCGCGGGATCGATCTGGTAGAGCGCCTCGCCCTTATGGACCACGGTCCCTTCGGTAAACAGGCGCGAGAGGATAATGCCCGCCACCTGCGGGCGTACGTCCGACACCTTGAAGGGGCTCGTGCGGCCAGGAAGGTCTGAGGTCAGGGTGACGGCCTCGGTCTGGATGGTCACCACGCTCACCGGCGCCGGCCCCATCTTGGGCGGACCCATAGTGTGGCGAGCGCACGCGGCGAGGCTCAGGGCCGTGCCGGTCGCCAAGGCTCCACAAGCAACGCGGCGCCCAAACCCGCGTATCAGACCCCCAGGTCTGAGGGTGGGGGGCGGAACATCTACTCTCAGGGGTTAATCGCTTCGGCAAAGGTTGGAACAAGGACATCGCGCGAAGCGCTTTGCCTAATTAGGCAATAACGGTGAAGTCGCAAATTCGCGGGCCCATCAATCTGGCCTTTCCGGGGATTATCACGATTTAATCACGTTCACTTTTTCGCGAGCAGGTGGGGCTTGCCCCTGCTGATTTTCGCGAGTTGCGGCCAGAAATCCACGCCCTTCAGGGCGGGCCAGATCAGGATCCACATATAGGTCGCCGCGTGTGGCCACCTGATTGCGACGCCGACGGAGGCCAGGAAGACCGCCGGCGCGACCAGAGATCGGACCACCAGACGTCGGGTGTCGGCGCGGTTTTCTCCCTCCCTCATCAGGCTTGGCCTTCGCGCGGTCAGGATCAATCCGACCTGCAACAGGCCCACGGTCGCGACACTGAGGGCGTAAAAAATCACAGGCGCCGTGGTCGCCTTGTAGAGGGCGATGACACTGGTGGGGAAGGGCAGGAAGGCGATGCTCGCGAGAAAGGCGAGGTTCATGACGCGTAGAGGTCGGTCGTCGCGGCGCAGGGCGCCGAAAAGGTCATGGTGCGAGAGCCAATAGACCGCGATCACGAAGAAACTAATGCCAAAGCCTTCGAAGCTGGGGATCATGGCCTTCACAGCCAGCGTGTTGAACGCACCGACGGGCGGCTTCAGATCCAGAACCAGCAGGGTGATGGCGATGGCGAAGACGGCGTCGCTGAAGAAGACCAGCCGCTCGAACTGGCGTGTCTCGCGCGTTTCGTTTCGATGGCCTTCCTCGCCCATGGGGCTTTAGAGCACATCGAGGGTGGGGAAGCGCGCCTTGGCCTGAAGGCAGTCCCACAGATAACAGGCGACGCCCAGGTCCCCGGTCCAGAGGGAGTAGCGCCGCCGACCGAGCGCGGCGGCTTGGGTCTCGCTCTGGGCGAGGGCGTGCATGGCGAAAGCCCGGGCCCGGTCGAGCCAGATTTGATCGCCGGTGCGCTGGAAGAGCTTGAGGAAGGCGTACCCGTTTCCCGCCGTGCCGTGGCAGAGGTTGGATCCCTTGCTTAATGGCCCGGCCCGCCAGGTCATCTCGCCGCCGGCGACCAGCAGATCATCAATGGGCGCATCGACGTCGGCCAGACTGGTCACCATACCCGCCGCCCCGTGGCAGTGCTGGACGAGCAGGGGCGGGGCCGCTTCCTCCGCTGGCGGGTCCAGTTTNNCCCGCCGCGAAGGTCTGCGCCAACCTGTCCCGCCATGTCCCCCAGACCTCGGGTGTTATCAGCGCGCGCGCCCGATTCAGCACAAAGGCGTTGCCGGCGAATCCGTGCACGGCGCCGAGATAGCGTGTCTTCGCGCCATAGAGCTCCTGGGTCCAGATACGCGCCCGCAGGGCTTCGTCTGGGCCAAAGGCGTCGTCCAGGGCCTTGGCGCAGGCCCGAATGAGAGTCGCCCACCGCGCCTCTCCCGTCTCCGCGAGGAGTGTCAGGGCGATCAGCATGACGCCGGGCGAACCCCACATGAGTTCCAGGGCCGGGCTGTCGATTGTTCCCGCGATCAGGGCGGCGAGGCGGTCGAGAACTTCGGGTTCCTTGCGAAGGCGCCACCGGGTGAACAGAACACCCGACTGGCCGAGCAGATAGCCGCCGACCATTGCGGCAAACCGCTCAGCGAAAGGCGCATTTCGCGCTTCCATGGCCTCAAGATGCTCGCCGAAATTGGGGCCCTCGTCGGCCGCGCCGATCCGCTGCAGATAGTCGAGCCCCCAGATCACCCCCACGGCGCCAAAATAGAGCCCCACCAGCGAGCCCCATTCCGGCGGTCCGTCATCCGGATGGATCGGCCACAGGCCCTCGGGGCTGGCGGCGGCGCGGGTGTCGGCGACAATCGCGTTGATCCCCGCGCGCGCATGGTCCGCGTCCCATGGGATCTCCGCCAGAGCCACGTGGCGTCCCGGATCGTAAAGACTATCCATAATGTGCGCGGTCCCACCCGTCTCTGTGGACAGGCATATCACGGCCTTTAGGGTGCCAGCGAGGTGGTGAAACGGTGGCGATTATGACTTGGCGAGGACTGGCGGCCCTGGCGATGATCACCCTGACGACCGCCGCGGCTGGCGTCCGGGCGGCCGAGCCCATGACACTCAAGGACTATCGCGCGCTCAACGGGCCGGAGCCCACCGCCCACATCGGCTATGGCCCCGCGCCCCGGCAATATGTGGAGGTCTTCGAGCCCCCCGGGCGAGGCCCCTTTCCCGTAGCCGTGCTGATCCACGGTGGCTGTTTCTATAATAAATACGAAGGCATGGCCCAGCTTCGCGGCATGGCCGGCGCCCTGAAGGCCCACGGCGTCGCGGTCTGGAGCATCGAATATCGCGGGCTCGAAACCCCCGGCGGCGGCTATCCCGGGACGTTCCAGGACATCAATGCGGCCATGGCGTCTCTGGCCGACCGTGCCCGGTCTTTGCACATCGACACGCAGCGTATCGTCGTCGTGGGCCACTCGGCCGGCGCCTATCTCGCCCTCTGGGTCGGGGGCCGGCAGAACATCCCGGTCTCAAGTCCCCTGCACGTGGCTCACCCGCTCCGCGTCCGCGAGGTCGTCGCCCTCGGCGGCAGCGGCGACATCCATCCCGATATCCCCAGCTTCCGCCAACCCTGCGGTCTTGAGCTTGGCGCCCTCACCGGCTCGCCGACCCCCTCGCACCCGGACGTCTATGCCGACACCAGCCCGGCATCCCTTCTCCCCGATGGCGCCCACACGGTCTTCATCAATGGCGAGGTCGACAATATCGCCGCCCCCGCCAACTCCGCTGCCTACGCCGCCCGCGTCCGCGCCGCCGGCGACAAGGCGACCGCCATCGTGATCTCCCACGCCAGTCACTATGACGAGCCGGCGGTGACGTCTCCCGCCTGGAGCGTGGTGCTGCCGGTGATTCTCGCGGCGGTGGGGAAGGGGCCAGCCGCGCCTTAAGCCCCGGCAAATACCCTTGACACGAACTTCGTGACACACGAACTTCGTGACATGAACGTCACCATCAGCATGGATGAAGACACCCTCGCCTGGGTGAGAGTCGAGGCGGCACGGGCCGGCCGCAGCGTCTCGGCCTGGGTGGGCGCGCGTCTTGAGGCTGAGCGCGAGTTGTCGGATACGCGCCGGGACGCTATCGCGCGCATCAACGCCTTTCTCGAGGATTTCGCGGGGCTGCCCCTGAGCGAGGGCGACCGCATCACCCTAGATCGGGACGAACTCCATAATGAACATCTTCGTCGATTCGACGACGCTACTGTATACCTTGGACGGGACCTTGCCGGAGAAGCGAGCCATCTGCGTGGCGTGGCTGAGGAGCCTTCGCCTCTCGGGGCGGATGAGGCTGAGCCTTCAGGTCCTGTCTGAATGTTACGCGGTGGTTCGTCGCAAGCCGGCCTTCGCCGCGGCCCGTCCTCTCATTCGCGCCTATCTGACCGATCAAAGTCCTTGGCTATGCTCGCCGTCCAACCTCCAGACGACGCAACGCGCATGGCGTTTGGAGGATGATTGCCGTCTCGGCTGGTGGGATAGCCTTCTCCTCGCCACCGCGGCCGAGGCCGATTGCACGATGTTTCTCAGTGAGGACTTGAATGACCAGCAGAGCTATGGCGCGGTCCAGGTGATCAATCCCTTTCGGCATGATCCTGAGACGGTATTGGCTTAGGACTCACGCGACGGCGCGAAGGCGTGCCCCTTACCGCGTCCCCAGAGCGCGCAGATTTCACCCACGTCTTCTCGGGAAAACGCGGCTGCGTATCCCTGAAAGAACGCATCAACTTGAGCCGCCGTCATGTTGTCCCAGCCATCGCTCGAGCGAACATCCCTACCGTCTTCCCCCCTTCCGAAACCGCGCAGCCGCCTGGGCCCTGGCCTCCGCCCGCGCCTCCTTCGGAACGGATTTATCCACCGTCTCCCCCGACCCCGTCAGCGCCTCATTGGCGAATTCCAGGTCGAGC
Source organism: Caulobacteraceae bacterium (assembly GCA_003136615.1). Classification (GTDB taxonomy): domain Bacteria; phylum Pseudomonadota; class Alphaproteobacteria; order Caulobacterales; family Caulobacteraceae; genus Acaudatibacter. Next base: position 57,116 of record PLFA01000033.1, read on the forward strand.
AACTTCAACCGCTTCACCTCGTCCCGTAACCGCGCCGCCTCCTCGAACTCCAGGTTGCTTGCCGCGGCGCGCATGCGGGTTTCGAGGTCGCGCAGGGTGGTCTGGAAGTTGGAGCCCAGGAAGGGCTTGGCGTCCTCGGCGACGCCGGCGTCCACGGTGACCCGGTCGCCGCGTTCATAGGGGCTGGCGAGGATGTCCTTGATCTGGCTCTTGATGCTCTCGGGCGTAATGCCGTGGGCGAGGTTATAGGCGCTCTGCTTCTCCCGCCGGCGGTTGGTTTCCGCCATGGCCCGCTCCATGGAGCCGGTGATGGTGTCGGCATAGAGGATCACCCGGCCGTCGAGATTGCGCGCCGCCCGGCCGATGGTCTGGATGAGGGAGGTCTCCGAGCGCAGGAACCCCTCCTTGTCGGCGTCGAGGATCGCCACCAGGCCGCATTCGGGGATGTCGAGGCCTTCGCGCAACAGGTTGATCCCCACGAGCACGTCGAAGGCGCCCAGGCGCAGATCGCGGATGATCTCGATGCGCTCCAGCGTGTCCACGTCGCTGTGCATGTAGCGCACGCGCAGACCCTGCTCGTGCATATACTCGGTGAGGTCCTCGGCCATCTTCTTGGTCAGCACGGTGACGAGGCTGCGATAGCCGCGCTTGGCCATATCCCGGCACTCGGCGATCACGTCATCCACCTGGGAAAAGCCGTCCTTGGAGACCGGCCGCACCTCCACGGGGGGGTCGATGAGGCCGGTAGGCCGGATCACCTGCTCTACGAAGACGCCGCCGGTCTTTTCCAGCTCCCACTTGGCGGGGGTGGCGGAGACGAAGACGCTGTCCGGCCGCATGGCCTCCCACTCCTCGAACTTGAGGGGGCGGTTGTCCAGGCAGGAGGGCAGGCGGAAACCGTATTCCGCCAGGTTGAATTTGCGGCTGTAGTCGCCGCGATACATGGCCCCGATTTGCGGCACGGTCTGGTGGCTCTCGTCCACGAACAGCAGGGCGTTGTCGGGGATATATTCGAAGAAGGTCGGCGGCGGCTCACCGGGGCGTCGGCCGGTGAGGTAGCGGGAATAGTTCTCGATCCCCGCGCAGCTTCCCGTGGCCTCGATCATCTCGATATCGAAGATCGTCCGCTGCTCCAGCCTTTGAGCTTCAAGAAGCTTGCCATTGGCCACCATCCAGTTGAGGCGGGTCTTAAGCTCGGTCTTGATGGAATTGACCGCCTGGCGAAGGGTCGGCCTGGGCGTCACATAGTGGCTGTTGGCATAGACCTTCACGCTCTCCAGATCGGCGGTCTTCTTGCCGGTGAGGGGATCGAACTCGGAAATCCCCTCGATCTCGTCGCCAAAGAGGGTGATGCGCCAGGCGCGGTCCTCATAGTGGGCGGGAAACAGCTCGATGGTGTCGCCGCGCCGGCGGAACATGCCGCGCTCGAAGGCCTGATCATTACGGCGATATTGCAGGGCCACCAGATCGGCCATCAGCTTCTTCTCATCCACCTTGTCCCCGATGCTGAGGGAGAAGGTCATGGCCGTATAGGTTTCCACGGAGCCGATGCCATAGATGCAGGAGACCGAGGCCACGATGATCACATCGTCCCGCTCCAGAACCGCGCGGGTGGCGGCGTGGCGCATGCGGTCGATCTGCTCATTCCGCGATGAGTCCTTTTCGATATATGTGTCGGTGCGGGCCACATAGGCCTCGGGCTGGTAGTAGTCGTAATAGGAGACGAAATACTCCACCGCGTTATTCGGGAAGAAGCTCTTGAATTCGCTATAAAGTTGCGCCGCCAGCGTCTTGTTGTGGGCGAGGATCAGGGCCGGGCGCTGGGTCTGTTCAATGACCTTGGCCATGGTGAAGGTCTTGCNNAGCAGCACCTGATCATGCTCCCGCCCCTCGATCGCCCCCACCAGCTCGGCGATGGCCGCGGGCTGATCCCCCGCCGGCTCATAGTCGCTCACCAGCTCGAACCGCCGCCCGCCCTCGCTCTTCTCCGGCCGCGCCGGACGGTGAGGCCGCCAAAGCGCCGCCTCGTTCAGATCAAAGTCCGCCACGAAGGCGCCGGAGACATCGGAAACGCCAGGCGCGGGGAGGGAACGAGACATGAACAGCAAGTTAGGCGAGGGGCGCGGGAATCGCCAGGGGGCGCCCCCTCTCAAACGGCCATGGCGGCCATGTCGGGGGCGCGGGACATGGTGGCGCGGTAGCCGGCGTCCACTGCGGGGTCATAGGCCTTCCAGTCCTGCAGGCCCACCTGGTCCACCGCGGGCACGATGGTGACATCCAAAGCGGCGCGTGTGGCGGCCATGGCGACCTCCGTACCCACCGTGGCGGCGCGGATCAGAACCGAGACGATGGGGGGGCCATGGCGCCAGGCGCCCGAGGCGAGCCACGCCCAGCCCGAGGGCCTTAGGGTCAGATCGGCTGGCCGCAGCCCCTGGGCCTCCCCCACGTCCGAGCCCAGGGTCCAGCCGTCATGCTGGCCGATCACCAGGCCCACGGGAAGATTGTCCACCATGGCTCCGTCCACCAGCACATGGCCGTTTTCCACCACCGGGGGGAGTATGCCGGGCAGGGAGAGGGAGGCGCGCAGGGCCGCCCGGAGGAGGCCGCGCCGGTGGTGGTGGGGCCGCCCCTCGGTGAGGTCGGTGGAGACGCAGGCGAAGGGGCGCCAGAGGTCGGAGATCTGCACGTCATCGAAGTGCCGCTCCAGCCGCGCCTCCACATGCCGGCCCCGGGTCAGGGCGAGCAGGGGAAAGGCGATGTCGCTTAAAGGACTGGAGGCGACGAAGGCGTCCCGAAGGCGCATGTTCATCTCCTCATCATCCCAGCCCATGGCGACCCCGGCGGCGACGATGGCGCCCATGGAATTGCCGGCCAGAAAGTCGATGGGGACCTTGAGTTCTCGCAGGGCCTTCACGACCCCCACATGGGCGTAGGCCCGGGCGCCACCCCCCGACAGGACGAGACCCACTGAGCGGCCGGCATAGATCCGCGCCAGGCGGTCCAGATCGGCCCAATCGCCCTGACGCACGTGAAAGAGTCGCGAGGCGGGCGCCGCGGTGAGCCAGACTTCCGAGCCGCTGGGGCGCGGCGCCGTGGAGGGCTGGATCAGGATCACATCCACCAGGCGGTTGGCGGCGATGGCCGCCGCCGCGCGGGGGATCATGTCGGGGCTGGGCGGGGTCGTGGCCGTGCTCACCAGCACCAGGCGGTCGATCTGGCGACTGCAAAAGGCGGCGAATTCGGGCTGGTCGATCTCCGCGGCCATGAAGACCAGGTCGTTCGCCTCCTCGAGCCGGGAGATTTCCGCCGCCCCGAAGGCCGCCGCCTCCATGCCCAGCACCACGGTCCTGAGGCCCAGTTTGCGCGTCCGGGCCGCCAGGTCCTCCGCCAGCTGGCGCGCGGCCACGCTTTCGCAGACGGCGACGAAGCCAATGATAGAGCCCCGGCGGCGCAGATCCGGCTGCTGGGCGCCCAGGCGGCGAAGGGCGGCCCGCGCCACTTCCGCCAGAACATGGGTGTCGCGACGCAGAAGCGCCTCGGCCTTGCGGATCGGCAGGGCGCGAAGCTCGGAGTCGCGCAGGGCCACCAGGTCGCTCTGGTGGACGCCGTCCCCCAGGGCCTCAAGGCCGCCGAGCACCACGCCAGGGCGATGGATGGCGACGATCTGAGAGCCGCCGCTGGTGGAGGGTTTCAGCTCCGCGATACGCCCCGCCTCCAGGCGGTAGAGCCCGCTGATGGGTTGCCCGATCCGCGCCAGGGCCTCGCCGCCGCGCAGATTGATCCGAGGGGCGAACCGGCCAAAATAGCGGCTGAGGGCCTCCTTGCCTCCAGCGTCCTGGGATCTGTCCATGGGCAGTCGGGTTTCCGTGGGTCGCCGTGTTGCGGGCCACTTTGATATTGGACCGTAGTGACGGCGGCGCGAGTCCGCTTGGCCAGGTTCCTTCGCCCCGTGCCCCAATGGTTACACGGTGGGCTCAGACGCCCGGAAACTGGCCTCCATCGAGCAGGATGTTCTGGCCGGTAATAAAACCGGCCTTTGCGCCGCAGAGGAAGGCGCACATGGCCCCGAACTCCTCGGGTTGACCGAAACGGCGGGCCGGAATTTGCAGCTTGGCGCTCTCACGGACCGAGGCCAGGTCGCGGCCAGACCCTTGCGCAAACCTCTGGTGATTGGATTTTAGACGGTTGGTGTCGAACTGGCCGGGCAGAACATTATTCAGCGTCACATTGTGCTCGGCCACGTCCCGGGCCAAGCCGCCGATGAAGCCGGTGAGGCCAGACCGCGCGCCATTGGAAAGTCCCAGGAACCCCGCGGGCTGCTTTACCATGTGGCTGGTGATGTTGATCACCCGCCCAAAGCGCCGCGCGATCATGCCGTCGAGGGTTTCGCGGATCAGAAAGATCGCCGAGAGCATGTTGGCGTCGATCGCCTTGATCCAGTCCTCATGTGACCAATTGCGGAAATCCCCGGGCGGCGGGCCGCCAGCGTTGTTGATCAGGATATCGGGCGCGGGGCAGGCGGCCAGCAGCTCCGTGCGTCCCGCCTCCGTCGTCACATCGACGGCGATGGGGATCACCTCCGCGCCGGTCTCGCTGGCGATTTCCTTGGCCGCGGCCTCGATGTTTTCCCGGGTTCGCGCGGCGATCACCACGGAAACGCCTTCCCGGGCCAGGGCGGTGGCCGTGGCGCGGCCGAGACCGGCGCTGGCGCCGCAGACAATGGCCCGCCGCCCGGAGATGCCTAAATCCATGCGTGACCTCGCGAACTGATCAGTGACCGGCCACGGACTTGTGGCCCCAGATGCTGGTCTTGTCATGGCGCGAAACGCGCCAGCTTGTCTCGTCAAGATTAAGGGCGCCACAGCCCACCTTAACCTCGAAGCCAGAAGGTGTCCGCGCATAGAAAGACACCATGCGGTCGTTGGTGTGACGTCCCAGCGTTTGCGCCGAAGCATGAAGTGCAGAAGGCGCTTGGCCAGCCCTCGTCCCGGCAGCGGGACCAGGGCCAGTGTATTGTGGCGCCCGTTGCAGTGGAAGAATTCCAGATCCAGGGCCAGGTCGGGCCCGATCCTCATACGAATGATGTCGGACAGTCGAAAGCCGAGGATGCGCGATAGAAATGCCGCGCCGCGTCGATCCGCGCCCTGGCCAGGACGATGTGGCCGAGGCCCTGCCCCCCGGTGAGGAACGGACCCGCGCCCACGAGCAAAACAAACGGCGCTTCGGTCCTTTGCGTGGGACCATGAAAGAGCTCGATCCGAAGCCCCTCGGGGTCACGGGCGACGATCATATCCACCACGCCCCGCGTGGCGAGCAGCCCCGGTTCCGGCGGCGACAGCGCTAGGCCCGCGCTTTTTCAGGCGCGCCGCGAGGACGGCCAAATCATCGGGGCCCCTGACCTCGAAACCCACATAGGCCAGGTCGTCTTCCGCCCCTTCGGCGAAGGCGATCCGCCAGGCCAGTTCATCGGCGCGGTAACAGGTCGCCCCACTGATCGGCTCGCCGGGCATGAGGCCCAGAGAGCCGGTGGCGAAGGCGTCCCAGGCGGTAAGGTCGGAGACCGCGAAGCCGAGATAGCCCAGGGCCGCGACGCTCATAAGGCCGCCGATTCCGGAGCGACGAAACGGGCCTTGAGATGGTCCCCGCCGCGGGTTTGGCCAAAGCCCCGCACCCCAAGCCCACCATCATGGTTCAGTATCGCCCCAGTCGCCGGCCCCGCGTCGCCCCGCGTGGCGAAAAACACATAGGCGCCGGCATAGTCCGCCGCCGTGGGCAGACGCCCGATGGGGACATAGGCGTGGGCGGTGTCAGCCATCTTGAGGGTCGCGGGGAGGCGAGGCGACCCCGGCGGGCTTGGCTCGGTCGGACTTTAGCCAGTGGGGATGAGGCCGAAGATGCCGACAATGGTCCCTTCCACAAGCTCCGTGGTCAGGCGGCGGGGCCATTGCACCTCAAGCCAAAGACCGCCCCGTCGGACCAGGGAGCAGAGGCTGACCGGACCCGTGAGGCCGGAGAAGACAAAGCTCGACGCCGGTTGGGCCAATGAGAAGCCCACGCCGTCCATTCGGATATCCACGACGGCCATCTGGACTTCGGCGTCCATGCGGAAAGCCCTTCAGCGCATTGTCACGGCCGTTTGCCGCCACCGACGCTTCCGAAACCGTAGCGCCGGAATATCGCGCGCGCCCGTGGAGTTCTGAGGAAATCGAGATAGGCTGAGGTCGCCGGGTTGCGCGAGGCCGCCACCAGGGCCGCGGGATAGACGATAGGCGCATGGCTCGACGGCGGAAAAACCCCGACCACCCGCACCGCCGGCTCGATCAGCGCGTCCGTTTCATAGACAATTCCCAGCGGCGCCTCCCCCCGGGCGACGAACGCCAGGGTCGCCCGGACATTTTCGCCAGGCGCCAGATGGTCCTTGACGCTCGGCCACACCCCTAGCGCCTGCAGTGACGCTTCCGCATATCGTCCGGCCGGGACGTCCGGGCCGCCGACGGCCAGACGTCCGCCCCCGAGGGCCGTTGCGAGCTTCATGCCGGGAGCGACCCTCAGGCGGATTTGGGAGTCCTTGGGCGCAATGAGAACAAGACGGTTGGACAGCAAATCAAACCGGCTGCCGGGCGCTATCAGGCCGCGCTTCGCCAGGTCGTCCATCCAGTCCGTGTCCGCCGAGATGAAGACGTCGGCGGGGGCCCCAGCCTCGATTTGCCGGGCGATGACGGAGGATGAGGCATAGGACGCCCGCGCCGTTCCGCCGCCATGGGCGCCCCCTTCTCGCTCAAAGGCGATATTCACCTCATCCAGGGCGTTCTTCAGCGACGCCGCGGCGAACACGATGATAGGGGCCCCAGGCGCCGCCTCGGCCCGCCCCGCCCCGAGGACGACTAGGCCAGCCAGCATTTCGCGGCGTGAAGCGCGGCGCATGGTCATGTCAGTCCTTCCTAAAGCCTCACCTTTGGCCGTTCCAGCGTGGCGATTCGCCTCTTTAGGCCCCTGCGCGATCCCGCTGTTTGATGCTTAGCGCGGCGGCGGCGCCTCCGATTTGGGCGAGAGGGGCGGGCAAGCTCGCCGGACCCGGAGAATCCCGACTTTGGCAGCAGACTGGCAGTCTGCCAACTTTTCCCTCAATTTCCCGGCTCATAGGCTCCGATGGTCAATCAGATAAGGAGTTGAGAGCATGAGTGTTCTTGAGACCGATCTCATCGATTACATCTATCTGGACGACGACGAGCGCACGCCCGTGTTGGTCGTCTCTGATCCTCTCACATGGCGACCGCCGGAGGATCAGCGGCATCTGGATGTCCTGCGGGATAAGCTTAACGCCCAGATCACGTTCGTCGAGACAGGCCAGATCAAGGGTGTCTGGCCGGAATATTCCGGCGGGCCCGTCCGGGTGGAAGTGATCGGTCGTTGTCCACTGACCCAGGCGGCCGGGCAGTTCTATGACCTGGCGCGAAAGGTCATGACGGGGGTCAATATGGATCTCAGATTCCAACTTCTCGACGCCTGATTCGCGCGGAAAGGCGAGCGCGCGTTAACTTTTTTGCGGGGTCGTGTCCGCGCCCCGACTCCTAAAAAAATGCTTTGATGTCAAAGAGTCCGCCACCGCGCCGGCCGTCTGAAGGCCTGCCGCATGGGCCTGGGCGATTCCGCGTTTGTCACATGAAACTTGCGTGACGGCCGCTTTTGCCTTAAATCCAATTTTGTTCGGCCAACGTGTACCGGCCCGAACCCCGTAGTCAGAGTAGCCCGCCAACAGAAATCGCGGACTAAGATTTTCGGGACTGTCTGGGGTCAACAAGACCTCGCCACATAGGACACGAAATCTTGAGTTTTTCTTTATCGCCGCATGCGAAAGCATGCGCGCAGGTCGGCGCACCTTTGGTGGTCGCGGCGCTTGGTCTTGGCCTGACGGCGGTGATCTGTGGCGCCGGCCATCGTGATATTGACGGCGGCGCCTCGTCTGGGGCCGCTTTCGGTCAGGTGGCGCGTTCGGGTTATGACGCCGGCGCCGGCGTCGCCACGACGCCCATGTCGGCCAGCGCGGCCTTGCAAGGCGCCGCTCCCCAGAGTGTCCGGGGGCGTGATCTCGATTGCCTGGCCGAGGCAGTCTATTATGAAGCTCGGGGCGAAAGCGCCGCGGGTCAGGCGGCCGTGGCTCAGGTGGTGCTGAACCGCGCCCGCCATCCCAACTATCCCAAAAGCGTCTGTGGCGTCGTCTTCCAGGGCGGCTTCGCCGGCGATTGCCAGTTCAGCTTTGTCTGCGACGGGGCCATGTCCCGCCCCGTGGAGCCCACGGCCTGGCGCCAGGCGCGCCAGATCGCCGCGCGGGCCTTGAGCGGCTATGTCATGACCTCGGTGGGGCGCGCCCTGAATTTCCACGTCTCTCCGACCGGAACCGAGCGGCACGCCGCCCCGGGCACCGTGGCCCAGCTCGGCCGCCACGTGTTTTTCGTGGCCATGGGTCGACCCGCGCCCGCGCCGCCTCGCCGCGAGGAGCCGCCGCATCTGGAGGAGGCCAGCCTCGTGGCCAGAAGTCCCGACGCGCCGGAAGCGGTGCATGCCCTCACCGCGGCACTGGCCGAGGTTACACCAGCAAAGACGCCGCACCCCGGCCCAACGCAGTAATCATACCGCGTCCAGGCCGATATCGAGTACGGGCGCAGAGTGGGTGAGGGCGCCCACGCTGATCAGATCGACGCCAGTCCGCGCGATGTCTCCCACCGTCGCGAAGTTGACGCCACCGGAGGCCTCCAGCACTACTCGGCCGCCGACGATGGCCACGGCTTCGCGAAGGTCGGGCAGCGTAAAGTTATCCAGCATGATGATGTCCGGGCCCCCCTCGAGGGCCTCGCGCAGTTGGCCAAGGCTATCCACCTCAACCTCGATCTTGACCATGTGACCGGCGTGGGCGCGGGCCCGGCGCAGGGCCTTGGTCACCCCGCCGCAGGCCGCCACGTGGTTGTCCTTGATCAGAATGGCGTCATCCAGACCGAACCGATGATTGGCCCCCCCGCCCAGGCGCACGGCATATTTCTCCAGGGCGCGAAGGCCGGGAGTGGTCTTGCGCGTGTCGATGATCCGCGCCGCCGTTCCGGCGACCGCGTCCACATAGGCGCGGGTGAGAGTCGCGACGCCTGAGAGGTGACCCAGCAGATTGAGAGCCGTGCGCTCGGCGCTGAGCACCGCGCGGGCTCCCGCCTCCACCACCGCCAAGCGCTCGCCCGCCCGAACCCGGTCCCCATCCGCCACATAGATCTCTATCCTGGCGTCAGGGTCCAGGGCCGTCATGGCGAGGCGCGCGCAGGCCAAGCCCGCTATGATACCGGCCTTTCGGGCCACGAAGGCGCAGGTCAGCCGGGCCTCGACGTCGATGCAAGCGAGGGATGTGATATCGCCGGACCGCCCGAGATCCTCGGCCAGGCTCGCGGCGATGACCGGCGCGATCAGTATGTCGGGCAGTTCGCCGGAAGACCCGCTCACGCCGCGCGCCGCGTCTGGCCCTGGGCGCCTGTGAGCGTAAAGCGGGTGTGGACGGCCTCAACATGGGCCAATGGGTAGTCGGCCCTAAAATGGGCGCCTCGACTTTCCCGGCGGTCTAGGGCCCGGCCGACCACCAGCCTGGCGGCGACAAGCGGCAGGGCGGGTCCGTGAGCGGCCTCGGCCGCGGCGATCCAGGCAAGGAGGGCGCCAAGGCCCTGGGAGTCACGCACGACCCCGGCCCCTGCGGTCATTTGCAGGCGCAGTTCAGCCATGGCGACCCGCGGCAGGTTCGGCGCCGGGGTGGCGGCGGGCATGAGCCGACTTGAACGGCTGATGGCGTCCCGCGCGGCGCGGCCGGCTCTCGCGCCAAAGACCGCCGCCTCCAGCAGGGAGTTCGAGGCCAGCCGGTTCGCGCCATGCACGCCCGTCGCCGCGCATTCTCCAGCTGCGAAGAGGCCCTCCAGGCTCGTGGCGCCGTCCAGTTCCGTGGCGACACCGCCCATGTGATAGTGGGTCGCGGGCAGAACAGGGATGGGCTGGAGGCGCGGGTCAATCCCGGCGCTCTCGCAGGCCGCGAAGACGGCGGGAAACTCGTGGGCCATGTCGCCAATCAGTGGCGGACGGGCGTCCAGAAACGCGCCGCGTCCGGCCCGACGTTCGGACTCGATGGCCCGGGCCACGATATCCCGCGCCGCCAGCTCTTCGGCGCCGTCATAATCCGCCATGAACGGGCGGCCATCGGCGTTCACCAGCCGCGCGCCCTCGCCGCGCAGGGCCTCGGTGGCCAGGGGGGCCGGATCGGCGCCCACGTCCATCGCCGTGGGGTGAAACTGGACAAATTCCGGATCGAGGACCTCCGCCCCCGCCAGGGCCGCTAGGGCCAGGCCCTCGCCGCGCACGGCCACGGGGTCGGTGGTCACCGCATAGAGGCCGCCCAGGCCTCCGGTGGCGAGGATTGTCGCGGCCGCCGTGATCTCGATCAGGGCGCCGCCTCTGCGTACCAAAGCCCCGCGCACCCGTCCCACGCCGTCCTGCAGCAGGGCCAGGGCCGCCGTATCCTCAAGGATCCGGATATGGTCCGCCCGCCGCGCCGCCGCGATGACGGCGCCCATGATCGCCGCCCCAGCGCCGTCGCCGCCCACGCGGGCGACGCGGGGCTTGGAATGGGCCGCCTCCAGGCTCTGGACGAAGCCGCCGTCCGCCCGGCGGTCGAAGGGCGCGCCGAGGGCGGCAAGGTGGGCGATGGCCGCCGGACCCTCGGTGGTCAGCACCCGCACCGCTTCGGGGTCGCAAAGTCCGGCGCCGGCGGCCAGGGTGTCGGCGGCGTGAAGCTCCGGGCTGTCGTCGGGGTCCAGGGCGGCGGCCATGCCCCCTTGCGCCCAGGCCGAGGCGCAGGCCTCGCCAAGCGGCGCGGGGCTGATCACCAGCACACGTCGCGGCGCGGCGGCCAGCGCGGCGGTGAGGCCCGCCAGACCCGCGCCAATCACCAGCACGCCGTCAAAGGCCATGCGGCCTTGGCCCGTCGGGGGCGCTGACCAGGCCATGACCGCTAGATCAGCTCCACATCAACGTGATGGCGCGCCCGGACGAGGTCATAGCGGGCGGCGACGGCGGGGCGGGGCAGGTCGATCATCCTTTGGACCGCCGCGCGGGCGCGCATGCCCACCGCGGCGTCAACTTCGACCACATAACGCTCTTCCGCCAGGGCGGAGTGGATAGCCTCCAGGCTGATGCGCTTCATGTGCGGGCAGAGNNTCGGCCATGGAGCATTCGGTGATCAGCACGACGCGCTTGGGCTTGCGGGTCATCACATAGTCGGTCATGGCCGCCGTGGACCCGGCGAAATCAGACGCGGCGATGACCTCCGGCGGGCATTCGGGATGGGCCAGGATCTCGGCGTCCGGCCAGGCGTCGCGCAGCTCGGCGATGTCGGCGGCGTTAAAGCGCTCATGCACCTCGCAGCGCCCGGTCCAGGAGATAATTCCGATGTCCGTCTGGCGCGCCACGTTGCGAGCGAGGAACTCATCCGGCAGCAGGATGACCCGGTCCACGCCCCATTCCCGCGCCACGGCTTCCACCACGGCCACGGCATTGGCGCTGGTGCAGCAGATGTCCGTCTCCGCCTTCACCGCCGCGGTGGTGTTCACATAGGTCACCACCGGCAGGCCGGGATAGCGTTGCTTGATCAGGCGCACATCCTCGGCTGTGATCGAGGCGGCGAGGGAGCAGCCCGCCCGGGTATCGGGGATCAGCACCTTCTTAGTCGGGGAGAGGACCTTGGACGTCTCGGCCATGAACATCACGCCGGCCTGAACGATGATATCCGCCTCGCAGCGCGCCGCTTCTATGGCGAGGCCGAGACTGTCGCCGACAAAGTCGCCGACGCCGTGGAAAATCTCCGGTGTCATATAGTTATGCGCCAGGATGACGGCGTTCTTGGCGCGCTTGAGGCGGTTGATCTCGGCGATCAGGGGGGCTTGGAGCCGCCATTCCAGAGGCGTGACGTGAGCTTTCACTTTGTCCCAGATCTGGGACGTGGCGCTCTCCACGGAGGCCGTGAACGGGAAGGAGCCATCGGCCATATCGCCACCTCATTATGCTCAAAGTGAGCATTTCCAGGGCCTGTTAATAGCGCGGGTGATTTCTTCCCCGACGCTTCCTCTTTAAGGGCTTATGCTAACTCTGAGCATAAGTCTCGCTGCAGATATAGGCCCCCGAGAAGGGGATGGGAAGACGGCGGATGATTTGTGATGGAAATGTGATCGCGCGACGTCGCGCAATCTGCTGCGAGGGTACCGCCCGGCGGCAAACTTGGTTCCGTCGGCGGGCCTAACCTCACCCCTACCAGACCCCGATCTTCTCCGCCTCGGCGTGGGTGATGGGGTGGTGGGCGCGGGCGTGGTCTTCTTCGGCGAGAAGCCGGGCGACTTCCAGGGCGGCCATGCAGCCCATGCCTGCGGCGGTGACGGCCTGGCGATAGACATCGTCGGTGACATCGCCCGCGGCGAAGACGCCGGGGATGGGTGTCTTTACCGTGCCCGGGGCCACGTCCAGATAGCCGCCCGTCTTCACGGGAAGCTGACCGGCGAAGAGCTCGGAGGCGGGGGCGTGGCCGATGGCTATGAAGACGCCATGGCAGGCGATCTCGCTGAAGGCGCCGGTTTCCACATTCCGCAGGCGCACGCCGGTGACGCCGGGCGGGTGGCTCTCGCCCAGCACCTCGTCGATGGCGTGGTTCCAGATCACCTCGATCTTGGGGTGGGCGAAGAGGCGCTCTTGCAGGATCCGCTCGGCGCGGAACTCGTCCCGCCGGTGAACCACGGTGACCTTGGCGGCGAACTTGGTGAGGAAGAGGGCCTCCTCCACCGCCGTATTGCCCCCGCCCACGACCACGACCTCCTTGCCGCGATAAAAGAAACCGTCGCAGGTGGCGCAGGCCGAGACGCCAAAACCCTTGAAGCGGGCCTCGCTCTCAAGCCCCAGCCACCGGGCCTGGGCGCCGGTGGCGATGATCAGCGTTTCCGCCCGCCACTTTTTGCCGGAGTCGCAGGTGATCAGGAACGGTCGGGCCGAAAGGTCTGCGGCGACGACGATATCGTCCTCCAGCCGCGCGCCCACATGCTGGGCCTGCTCCTGCATCTGATCCATGAGCCAGGGGCCCTGGATCACGTCCGCGAAGCCCGGATAGTTTTCCACGTCAGTCGTGATGGTTAGCTGACCGCCGGGGGTGAGGCCGCGGATCATCACCGGTTCCAAAAGCGCCCGCGCGGCATAGATCGCCGCGGTATAGCCGGCCGGCCCCGCCCCGATGATCAGGCAGCGCACATCTGTGGGCTCAGGCATGCCGGCGCTCCAATGATGGGTTGTGGACCGTCAGACCCATTCCACCTTGAGGATCTCATAGGCCTTGACGCCGCCGGGGGTATTCACCTCGACCACATCGCCCATCTCCTTGCCGATCATGGCCCGGGCGATGGGGGAGGCGATGGAGATCTTGCCCGAACGCACGTCGGCCTCATGCTCGCCAACGATCTGGTAGCGGGCCTTTTCCTCGGTGTCCTCGTCCACCACGCTCACCGTGGCGCCGAACTTCACCTGGGC
>PLFA01000033.1:70713-71530 GCA_003136615.1 Caulobacteraceae bacterium
AGGTCGCCATGCTGACGCGCCTCGCCGATCGCGGCGGTCACGGCGGGGCGTTCGCGTTGCTTCAGGCGCCGCAGCTCTTCGTCGAGGGATTGGAAACCCTCGCCAGTCATGGGAACTTTTTCCATATATATCTGACTTCTCGTATCGATCGTCTAAGGTTCTGGGATGCCAGCGCCGCGCGGGCCAATCACGTAAATTGGCACGCGAACGGGGCGGAAGAGAGTAGGGTCGAAAGACCCCGATTGCAAGGTGGCCCCCTTGCCGGCCGCCAAAGTTGCTCCTCAACGAATGGAGATGCCGCCGTCGATTACCAGCTCGGCGCCGGTGACGTACCTCGCATCATCGCTGGCGAGCCACAGAACACCCTGAGCGATATCTTCCGGCTGTCCCTTCACGCCCAGCGGCACGGCCATGGCCGATAGGGCGTCAAGGTCAGGGGGTGCATTGCCGCCGCCCGGGACGCCTGCGATGCCGAGCCAGATGGGCGTCTCGATGATCCCTGGATGTACCGAATTGACCCGCACCCCATCCTTGGCGGCGGCGCATTCCAAAGCCACGGCCTTGGTGAACATCCGCACCGCGCCCTTGGTGGCGGAATAGGCGGCGAGCGTCGGCGCGCCTTTCAGGCCGGCGACCGACGACATATTGATGATCGATCCGCCATTGCCCGCCGCCCGCATGGCCAGAAGCCCGTGCTTCACGCCCAGAAACACCCCGTCCACATTGATCGCCTGCTGCCGCTGGAAGTCGGCCAGGCTCATGGTCGTAATGCTGGGCGCGCCAATCCCGATGCCAGCGTTATTCACCAGGATATCCA
>PLFA01000017.1 GCA_003136615.1 Caulobacteraceae bacterium
GGCATCATCAAAGTCGCGTGGGGCGCGTAATGGGCGGCGACCTTGGCCGGATCACCTGAACGATAGTCGGCGTTCCAGTGCACTTCGTCCGCCTTGATCGCGTCGATGATCTTGGCGGTGATCACCGGGGGCGCCCGGCTCCGACCGCACGCGGCCAGGCCCAGAAGCGTGATGATCGCCAGAGCGGCCCGCGACGGCGCAGGGGTCATTCTTACGGCCTTTGCACTTGGGACAGCGAGCTTGCTATCCACGGCCAGCTTCGCCACGCCGACGCCGAAGCGTCAAGCACGACACGCCCGAGACGCGGGCGCTAGAGTTCGGACAGTCGACAAGTTTCCATGTTGGCGTGTAAATACGGCTATACCGCGATGAAAAGCTTTTGAGGGCGCCGTCTTGCCTTGGCGCCGGCTTCAGAGCGCGAAAAGAGGAATATCTTGCCTGCTGCCCCGAAATTTCAGGGATTGTATGACCCCCGCAACGAGCATGACTCGTGCGGCGTTGGGTTCGTGGCCAATATCAAGGGCAGAAAATCGCACGAAGTCATAAGCGCGGGCCTGGAAATTCTCGTCAATCTCGATCATCGCGGCGCCGTGGGAGCCGATCCTCTTGTCGGTGATGGCGCGGGATGCCTCATCCAAATTCCGGACCGAATCTTCAGGGATTGGGCGCGCGGGGCCGGGGTCGATCTGCCGGCAAGCGGCGACTACGCCGTCGCGATGTGTTTCCTGCCCCGGGAGGAGGCGGCGCGGGACACGGCCATCGGTCAGTTCGAGCATTTCATCAGAGTTGAGGGGCAGATACTCCTCGGCTGGCGCGACGTTCCGGTGGACACCACCGGGCTTGGCGAGGCGGTGCTCGCCCAGATGCCCGTCATTCGTCAGGCGATCATTGCTCGGGGCCCGAAGATCTCCGATCAGGACGCCTTCGAGCGCAAGATTCTCGCGATCCGCAAGCAGACCCAGAACCCGCTTCCGGCCCTGGCCGAGCGCTATGGGCTGCCAGACCTGACCGACTTCTATATGCCCTCCTGCTCCTCGCGGACGGTGGTCTATAAGGGTCTGTTGCTGGCCCCTCAGGTGGGGACGTTCTACCGCGACCTGACCGATCCCCGCGCGGAGTCGGCCCTGGCGATGGTGCACCAACGCTTTTCCACCAACACCTTCCCGTCGTGGAAGCTGGCTCACCCCTATCGCTTCATCGCCCACAATGGCGAGATCAATACCGTGCGGGGCAACGCCAACTGGATGAACGCGCGGCGCCGTACGCTGGAATCCGAACTTCTGGGCCCGGATCTCGACAAGATGTGGCCGCTACTGCATCCCACCGATTCAGATACGGCCAAGCTCGATAACGCCCTCGAGCTGCTCCTCGCCGGCGGCTATCCGCTGGCCCATGCCATGATGATGCTGATCCCCGAGGCCTGGGCGGGCAATCCGCTCATGGATCCGGATCGCCGCGCTTTTTATGAGTATCACGCGGCCTTGATGGAGCCCTGGGATGGGCCGGCCGCCATCGCTTTCACCGATGGACGCCAGATCGGCGCCACCCTCGACCGCAATGGCCTTAGACCCGCGCGCTTTGTCATAACTGACCAGGATCATGTGATCATGGCCTCCGAGGTCGGGGTCCTGTCGATTCCGGAAGAGCGGATCCTGCGCAAGTGGCGTCTGCAACCTGGCAAGATGCTTCTGATCGATATGGAGGCCGGGCGCATCATTGAGGACGAGGAGATCAAGCGCGGCCTCGCCCAGGCGCAACCCTATGCCGAATGGCTGGCGGCCACACAGTTCAAGCTTGAGGACCTGCCCGAACCGCCCCTTTGGGATCCGGCGGTCGCCAATGCGCCGAGCGACCTCCTCGATCGTCAGCAGGCCTTTGGTTACACTCAGGAAGACATCGCGGTCTTTCTCGAACCCATGAGCCGGACCGGCGAAGATCCCATTGGCTCCATGGGCACAGATACGCCCTTGGCCGTGCTGTCACGCCGGCCCCGCCTGCTTTACGACTACTTCAAGCAAAACTTCGCTCAGGTCACCAACCCACCCATCGATCCCATCCGGGAGGAACTGGTGATGAGCCTGGTCTCCATGATCGGGCCCAGACCCAATCTGCTCGGACGACAGGCCGGCACGCATAAGCGGCTGGAGGTGTCACAGCCGGTCCTCACCAATGGCGATCTGGAGAAGATTCGCGCCATTTCAGATCTTCTGGATGGCGCCTTCCGCACCGTGACCCTGGACGCCACCTGGCCGGCGGCGGCGGGGGTGGAGGGCCTTGAGGCGGCGCTTGACGCGCTCTGCGCCGCCGCCACGGACGCGGTCCTGGCGGACATGAACATTCTCATCCTGTCGGATCGCGCCGTCAGCGCGGAGAGGATCCCCATCCCCGCCGCGCTCGCCACGGCGGCCGTGCATCACCGGCTGATCCGCCAGGGCCTGCGCATGCAGACCGGCCTTGTCGTTGAGACTGGCGAAGCGCGCGAGGTTCACCACTTCTGCGTCCTGGCCGGGTTCGGGGCTGAGGCGATCAACCCCTATCTGGTCCTCGAGACCCTGGAATCCTTGGGCAAGGACCGGCCCGGCGGGGCGAAGGCCTTGACCAAGAATTACGTGAAGGCCGTCGGCAAGGGCATCCTTAAGGTCATGTCCAAAATGGGCATCTCCACCTACCAGTCCTATTGCGGCGCCCAGATCTTTGATGCGGTGGGCCTCTCCTCGGCCTTTGTGGATCGCTATTTCACCGGGGCGGTCAGTCTGATCGAAGGCGCGGGCCTGACCGACATTGCCTCGGAATGCGTGCGTCGCCACCGCGACGCGTATGGCGATGCGCCCCTCTATCGGAACATGCTGGATGTGGGCGGCATTTACGGCTTCCGCATCCGCGGCGAGGAACACGCCTGGACACCAGAGGCCGTCGCCAGCCTGCAGCACGCCGTCCGTGGTAAACTGCCGGACGAATATGCGGCCTTCGCCAGGTCCATCAACGACCAGAACCGCCGCCTACTCACCTTGCGCGGCCTGATGGACTTCAAATGGGCCGAGACGCCGGTCCCTCTGGAGGAGGTCGAGCCGGCCAGCGAGATCGTCAAGCGCTTTTCGACCGGGGCGATGAGCTTCGGCTCTATCAGCCGCGAGGCCCACACGACCCTCGCCATCGCCATGAACCGCATCGGCGGGCGGTCCAATACGGGCGAAGGGGGCGAAGAGGCGGATCGCTATAAGCCCCTGCCCAATGGCGATTCCATGCGCTCGGCGATCAAGCAGGTTGCGTCCGGGCGTTTTGGAGTCACCGCGGAATATCTGGTCAATGCCGACGACCTGCAGATCAAGATGGCTCAGGGCGCCAAGCCCGGTGAAGGCGGCCAGCTGCCGGGCGACAAGGTCGACGCCAATATCGCCAGGGTGCGCCACGCGACACCGGGGGTGGGCCTCATCTCGCCCCCGCCGCATCACGACATCTATTCCATCGAGGATCTGGCCCAGCTGATTCACGATCTGAAGAACGTTAATCCGTCGTCGCGGGTCTCGGTGAAGCTGGTCTCCGAGGTTGGCGTGGGTACAGTGGCGGCGGGTGTCGCCAAGTGCCGGGCTGACCATGTGACGATTTCGGGCTTCGAGGGCGGCACGGGCGCCAGCCCGCTCACCTCTCTCACCCATGCCGGATCACCCTGGGAAATCGGCCTCGCCGAGACCCAGCAGACCCTGCTGCTCAATGGTCTGAGGTCACGGATCTGCGTGCAGGTCGATGGGGGCCTTCGCACGGGCCGTGACGTTGCGGTGGGCGCTCTATTGGGCGCCGACGAGTTCGGCTTCGCCACCGCGCCCTTAATCGCCGCAGGCTGCATCATGATGCGCAAGTGCCATCTCAACACCTGCCCGGTAGGCGTGGCGACGCAGGATCCGGTGCTGCGCGCCCGCTTCACCGGTCAGCCCGAGCATGTGATCAATTATCTTTTCTTCGTGGCCGAGGAACTTCGCCAAATCATGGCCCAGCTCGGCCTGCGAACGGTGCGCGAGATGATCGGGCGCGTGGACCGCCTTGATGCGCGCGCCGCCCTCGACCACTGGAAGGCCTCGGGGGTTGATCTCAGCCGCGTCCTCCACCAGGCGCCGGCGGGCCACGCCCTCGGGCTCTGGAACAGCGAACGTCAGAACCACGGCCTCGAAAGCGCGCTGGACCACCAGTTCATTGCTGAAGCTCACGACGCCCTGGCGGGCGGCGCGCCGGCCGTGATCACCGCACCGGTGCGGAACGTGAACCGCAGCCTTGGCGCCATGTTGTCGGGCGAGATCGCGCGGCGCTTTGGCCATGAGGGTCTCGCCGATGGAGCCATTGAGCTTAAGCTGACCGGCACCGCGGGCCAGAGCCTGGGCGCCTTCTTGGCGCGGGGTGTGACGGTGGAGCTCACCGGCGACGCCAACGATTATGTGGGTAAGAGCCTGTCGGGCGGTCGGATCATCGTCCGGGCGCCTCGGGAGGCCCGGCGCGACCCCACCGCCAACATCATCGTGGGCAATACGGTTCTCTATGGAGCCATAGCCGGCGAAGCCTATTTTGAGGGCGTGGCGGGCGAACGGTTCGCGGTGCGCAATTCAGGCGCCATCGCGGTGGTTGAGGGCCTCGGCGACCATGGCTGCGAATATATGACCGGCGGGGTCGTGGTCGTCTTGGGCGAGACAGGGCGCAACTTCGCCGCCGGCATGTCCGGGGGCGTGGCCTATGTCTATGATCCCGACGGCAAGTTCTCCGCCCTGTGCAACAGCGCCATGGTCAGCCTTGAGCCCATCGCGCCGGCGAACGGCGAGATCGATGACGAGGCTCCGAAGTCAGAGGCCCCGAGCGTCTGGGATAGCGGTATGGGCGATCCCTTGCGGTTCGACGCCGAACGCCTGCGCGGCCTGGTGGCGCGCCACCATCGCCACACGGGTAGCGCCCGCGCCGCCGCGCTTCTGGCAAACTGGGATCTAGCCCTCACGCGCTTCGTCAAGGTCATCCCCAACGACTACCGCAATGCGCTGCTCCGGGCCCGGCGCCCGGCGCCACACGCCGTGGCGGCGGAATAGGGCCGGGCCATGGGATCGACCACGGGATTTCTGGAAGTTGCGCGGCGCGAGCGTAGCTATGAGCCGCCGTCATCACGCTTGAAGACCTGGCGGGAATTCGTGCTCCCGCTGCCCGCGCCTGAACTTGAGCGTCAGGCGTCACGCTGCATGAGCTGCGGTATTCCGTTCTGCCACACAGGCTGTCCGGTCAATAACCTCATCCCGGACTGGAATGACCTGACCTATCGGGGCGATTGGCTTAGCGCCCTGGACGTCCTGCACAGCACCAACAACTTCCCCGAATTCACGGGACGGGTGTGCCCCGCTCCCTGCGAGGCGGCGTGCACCCTCAACATCAATGAGACGCCGGTCACCATCAAGACCATCGAGTGCCAGATCGTTGATCGCGGCTGGGAAGAGGGCTGGATCCAGCCCCAGACGCCCCTCGCCGCCACGGGCAAGAGCGTGGCGATCGTGGGATCGGGCCCCGCAGGGCTGGCCTGCGCCCAGCAACTCGCCCGAGCGGGTCACGCCGTGAGCGTCTTCGAGAAGAACGACCGGATCGGCGGCCTGCTCCGCTATGGCATTCCCGACTTCAAGATGGAAAAGACCCTCATCGACCGGCGCCTCGATCAGATGGCGGCGGAGGGTGTCAGCTTCCATCCCAGCGTGCATGTGGGCGTGGATGTCTCCGTCGCCGATCTTCTTAGCCAATATGACAGCATCGTGCTGGCCGGCGGCGCCGAGCGGCCGCGGGACCTCGATCTGCCAGAGCACAGCCTGGAGGGCGTCCATTTCGCCATGGACTTCCTGACCCAGCAGAACAAGCGCGTGGCGGGAGACTCGGAGTCGGCGGCGGCGCCGGCCGGGGTCATCAGCGCGCGAGGCAAGCACGTGGTGGTCATCGGCGGCGGGGACACGGGCTCGGACTGCATAGGCACAGCCAATCGGCAGGGCGCGGCTTCGGTCACACAGTTGGAAATCATGCCAGAGCCCCCGGTCCACGAGAATAAGGCCCTGACCTGGCCCAACTGGCCCCTCAAGCTGCGCACCTCTTCGTCCCAGGAGGAGGGCTGCGAGCGTGATTTCGCCGTCGCCACCCGACGCGCCATGGGGGCTGATGGCCGGATCGAGGCTCTGGAATGCGCCCGGCTGGAATGGACTCGCGGACCCGACGGGCGCCTCGTCATGACCGAGGTGGAGGGCGGCCGCTTTACCTTGCGCGCCGAACTGGTCCTGCTCGCCATGGGTTTCATCGGGCCGCACCATGAGGGCGTGCTGGAACAGGCGGGCGTGGCTCTCGATGCGCGCGGCGCGGTGGCGGCCAATACAGAGGATTACAGCACCTCGCGTGATCGCATCTTCGCCTGCGGCGACATGCGCAGGGGTCAATCCCTGGTCGTCTGGGCCATCCGCGAGGGCCGTCAATGCGCGAGAGCGGTGGACCTGGCGCTCATGGGGACGAGCGACCTGCCGCGATAGGAGGGTGTGACTCTCGCCGCCAGATGCGCGCGCCGTGGCGCCATTGCCAGGCGGCCAACACTGGCAACCCTATCAGGAGGTCACGCGCCCGCCTGGCCAAAGAGAGCGCCAAGGCGGCGCCGGGCGCCACCCCGAACATCAGACCAAGCCATACGAGCATGCCCTCCTGAACCCCCAGAGAGGCGGGAATGAAGAAGGCCACCGCCTTGACCCCTGCTGTCAGGCTGTCGAGCACAACGGCGCCGCCCAGGCTGATCCGTGCGCCAAGCAGGGCGAGAGTCATCCAGGTCTGCAGAGCGGCGAGGAGCCAGGCGGCCAAATGCATGGCGCACGCGACGGCGATGCGGTCAGGGCGTCGCGCGATGACCCGAAAGGCATGGGCGACAGGCGCCGACTCATCGCCGCCAGGGGCGATGCGCAGGACACGGCGCAGGCCGGTCTCAATCCAATGCGCGCCCCAGAACTGGGCCAGCACCATGCCCGTGGCCATGATCGCTAGGGCGCCCACGACCGCCAGCACAGGCGCGCCCATATGCTCATGGGGCCGCAACCAGGCCAGCAAGCCGCCGCCCAGGGCGACAAAAGCAATCTGAGTGACGAACTCAACGGCCAGATCGCTGATCGTCGAGGCCAAGGCGAAATCTCCCGCCATGCCCTCCAGCGCCAGGGCGCGCCCGCCGATAACCAATCCGCCGACCTGTGTGAGCGGCAAGGCCTGGGACACCGCATCGCGCGTCAGGCGCGCCCAGACAAATCCGCTGAAGGGCATCGGCCGCCCGCCCCGGCCAAGCAAGGCCCAGGCGCCGCCCATGATCAGGGAGAGGATAAGCTGAAAGGCCACGATCAACGCCAAGCCCGGGAGGCCGAGCTTGGCCGCCGCGGCGATCACCGGCGCCAAACCTGTTCGCAGCAGCAACCAGACCAACAGCCCCGCACCGGCGAGCACCGCCAGAAGCGTTCGCGGTTTCACGCCCCGGCGAACTCCGTCTCGATATCGAAACAGGCCATATAGTCGTGGTAGCGCATCCGCTCCTCGCGGGGGTCCAGGCCGAAATCCTCGAAGCGGTAAATATTCCGCCCATAGCCGCCGTCGGGCTTCAGCGAGACAGCCGCGTCCAGGCGCGCGCGAAAGGCGGGCGTAAACTCCAGCCCGAAGTGCTCATAGATCGCGCCCACCGTTTTGACGGGATCGGCGGTGAGGCCCCGATAGCGCACATGAAACACCTGATTCGCCGGCCAGAACGAGCCGACGTGGGCGTCGATCATCTTCTGCGCCCCCACTGACCAGTCCCGAACGATCTGACGGCCGACATCCAGAGGATCCACGCGCCGCGCAAAGGGCCGGCGCAGAACCTCCGTCAACCGCGCGACGGAGGGCAGGACTTTCAGAGGATCGCGGTGGGCAAAGACAATACGCGCATCGGGATAGACCGTGCGCAGCGCTTCCATGGCGAAAACATGGTCCGGGGATTTCAAAACCCACCGCGCTCCCGACTCGCCCTGCAGATGCTGCAGGAACCGTCGATGCTGTCGGTAGGCATCCAGATGGCCTTTCTGGCTCAGCCACCGCCGATAGGAGGGGACATTATAGGTGGTGTCGAAACGCAGGCTCTGGAAACTGTGGCCGGTCAGCTCAGTGCATTCCTGAGGGCTACGGGCGTCAAAGGGGTGGAGGCTGCGAAGTTCGGGCGCCAGCCAATTAAAGAAACTGAAGCTGCGCTGGACGCTGTCAGGGCCCGCTCCGCGGCCCGCCGCCGGGTGGTCTGGATAGGGGTGGATCGCCTGCCAACATCGCAGGACCCGACTGGCCGGATCCTCGGCCAAAAGACCGTGAAGGAACGTCGTGCCGCTCCGGGGCATTCCCAGAACGAAGATCGGCTGTTCCACGGGGCGGGTGAGAATGCGGCTATCGGCGCGCTCATGATCGCGGAGGATCAGTAGATTCTTGAGCAGTCGCAGATTGTCCCAGCGCGTGGCGAGGCGGCCAAAGAGATTTAGGTTGGCCTCAGCGTGGTAGGCGTATTGCAGGCGATCAAGCCCCTCCTCAACGTCTCCTGTTCCAAAATCCTCAAGACCCGTGGCGCGCCGCGCCTGGGCCATCAGATCGGCGGCGGATGGTGCGCGCCGGGGCGAGCCCATGGCCGCAAGGCGGGTTTCGTCCTGAATCCATCGCGTCTCAGCCAAGGCTATCTCCGCTCAAAGGCGCCGCGGCGCGCCGACGCGCGCTCGGCCAGGATCATGACTCGGGGGCAAATATATGCCACCCGGACCCGGATGGAACGCCCGCGCCCCCCATCGCGATCCGTCTAAGATGAGGAGCAAGCCTAGCCATGCAAGCTTGCAATTGCGTGTCATCTTCCTGGGCGCGAAGGCTCCGGCAGGCGCGCCACATCGCCGCGCCATTTCATTCCGCCGCTGGGCGGCCTAGAAGGCCGCGACCATGAACAATCCGCCGCCGGAGTCACGCGCCGACGCCCCAGATAAAGGCAGGCTGGGAAAAGGCGCGCGCCGCCGATTCGCGGGTTTGATGATGGGGTCTATCGGGGTGGTCTTCGGCGACATCGGCACCAGCCCGATCTACGGTTTCAAGACCGCCATCTCCCAGGCCGCCCGCGGACGTGTGGGCGATCCCGAAGTGTTCGGGGTCCTGTCCCTGACGCTTTGGGCCCTGATTATCGTGGTGACGGTGAAATATGTCCTCTTGATCATGCGCGCGGGCAACAGGGGCGAGGGCGGAATCCTCTCCCTCATGGCTTTGGCCCAAACCGCGGTGGGCCATCGCACCCGTGCGATACTTGTTCTCGGTATTTGCGGGGCCGCCCTCTTCTATGGCGACGCGATCATTACACCTGCCATTTCAGTCCTTTCCGCAGTGGAGGGGCTCAAGACAGCCCCCGCTCTCGCCAACGCCATCACGCCCTCGGTGGAAATCACCATCAGCCTGGTGGTCCTCATCGCCCTGTTTCTCGCCCAGTCCAGAGGAACCGGCAAAGTCGCGACCTGGTTTGGGCCCATCTGTCTGGTCTGGTTCGTCGCCATCACCGCCATGGGGCTGGCGCACATTCCCGAGGCGCCGCGGATCCTGCTGTCTATCAACCCCCTCTATGGCCTGCAGTTTCTGGGCGATCACGGGATCATAGGTCTTTTCGTTCTTGGCTCGGTCTCCCTGACCATCACAGGCGCCGAGGCGCTCTATGCGGACATGGGTCATTTTGGTCGCCGCCCGATCCAGTCAGCCTGGATGTTCATCGTCTTCCCGGCCCTGGCCATGAACTATCTGGGTCAGGGGGCCAGCGCTCTGCACTTCCTCTCCACGGCCGCAAGCCACGCGCCAGGAGCGCTGGACCGGGACTGGTTCTTCGAGATGGCGCCCGTGGCTCTTCGCGTGCCCCTGGTTGTTCTGGCGACCATGGCGGGCATCATCGCCAGCCAGGCGGTGATCAGCGGCGCCTATTCCCTCTCCAGCTCAGCCATGCAGATGGGGCTCCTGCCGCGGCTGGAGGTGCGGCGCACCTCGGATACCCAAGCCGGCCAAATCTATCTTCCCACGGTGAACTTCGCCTTGATGCTGGGAGTCATCCTGTTGGTGGGGATCTTCAAGAACTCTGACGCTCTGGCCGACGCCTATGGCCTGGCGGTGACCGGAACCATGTCGGTGACAACCGCCCTCGCGACCGTGGTCGTACGGCGCATGTGGCGATGGAGCCTCCTGCGGACATCGGTCGTGGTCACGCCGCTCCTCGTCGTGGACCTGGCCCTCTTTGGCGCCAATTCCCTTAAGCTCCTGTCTGGCGGCTGGGTGCCCCTGGCTATCGGCGGGGCCATGGCCTTGCTCATCTACACCTGGCTGAGGGGTAGCGGCATCATCTCCGAAAAGGCGCGGCGCGAGCGCATACCCTTAAGTGATTTTCTCACCTCATTGGCGAGGCGTCCCCGCCATCAGGTGCCTGGCACAGCGATCTATATGACCTCAGACGCCGCCCTGACGCCAGGCGCCCTGCTGCACAACCTCAAGCACAATGGGGTGCTTCATAAGGTCAACGTCATTGTCAGCGTGGTCACCACCGATGAGCCGCGCGTGGCGCCCGAGACGCGCGCCCAGGTGAAGGTGCTTAATCCTTCGTTCCTGCGCATCACTCTGGCCTTTGGCTTCATGGAGACGCCGGACGTTCCCGCGGCCATTGCCCGCCTTCATGTTCCAGGCTTCTCCCTGGACCCGGCGGCGACGTCCTATTTCCTGGGACGGCGAACAATCGTTCCCACCCACGACCACGGCCTACGCCACCTGCAGGATTTGCTGTTTATCGCGCTCAGCCGCAACTCCGCCGATCCCAGCGAGGTTTTCGCCATTCCCCCAGGTCGCGTGGTGGAAATGGGCGCCCAGGTCGCCGTCTAGACCCGCGGTCCGCCATGGGTCACGGTTGGAGGTCAGCCGCAGCCAAGGCCCCGCCATTCATGACCCACCCCACCCGCCGCACCCTGGGCGCCTTTCTCGCCGCAGCGGGCGCCGTCTTCCCCGCGCGCGAGGCGCCGGCGGAGGATGCGCCGTGGGACATGGTCCTGACCTCGGACGTCATGATCGCCCTGCGCGACGGTTGAGGACTATCCGGAGGGCTTTGCGATGAATCTAACGGACGGCATTCTGCGCGCCCGCTACCGCAAGTCTTGGGAGAAACCGGAGATGTTGGCGCCCGGCGAGGTTGCGGAGATTCGCATCGACGCCTTCCCCACCTCGAACCTCTTCAAGAAGGGGCATCGGATCCGGCTGGACGTCTCCTCCAGCAACTTCCCGCACTTCGACGTCAATCCTAATCCTGGCGATCCTGAAGGGCAGGGCCTGACCCGTCGGATCGCGCGCAACAGGATCTATATGGACGCCGCGCGGCCCTCTCGGGTCATCCTGCCGGTCATTCCGGGGCGCGGCTAAGATTCGCCTCCCACCCTCACGCAGGGGCCCTCCAGGGTGAAATGGCGCGGGGCGTCGCTGAGGTGATAGATGTGCGTTTGGCGATCAATATAGGCCCGCTTGCCGCCCCTATCCTCCAGGCTTATCCGGCGCGCATCCATCCCGATCCAAGGGTAGCGGTTACGCGGCTTAAGACCCGCGCCGAAGTCGTCGAAAATTTCCACCATGCGCGGGGAGGATTTGATAATGAGCCGTCGGCGCCAGTCGGTTCTGCCATTGTCGGATTGGTTGGCGTGGACCTTGCAGTCCAGGATCAGATCGCTGGCTTGGGCGAAGCCAGCCCCCGCCAGAACCGCCGCGCCGAGCAGGATGCTAAGTGATCGTAACATCGAAATCATGAGATCTCTCTTTCGGCCGTCCCCGCCCATCACAACTGTTGGTCATAGCTCGCCCCCACGCAAGCGGGTTGCGCCCTGGCTTCCCCACAGGGACGAGAGGCCTTAAAGGCCTCGCATGGGATTAAACGCCAGCATGAAGGTGAAGATGTCGAAACTAAAGAGCGCGCTTCTCGCCGCCGCCTCCT
This sequence comes from Caulobacteraceae bacterium, assembly GCA_003136615.1. GTDB lineage: Bacteria > Pseudomonadota > Alphaproteobacteria > Caulobacterales > Caulobacteraceae > Acaudatibacter. The sequence goes on from PLFA01000017.1 coordinate 12,014, forward strand.
TCGGCCTGTTTGCCAGCGCCGCCCCTTGCAGCGCGGCCTGGGCTGACTCAAAGGCCAAACCGGCGGCGGCCGCCGCCGCCAGTCCCGCCGCCCCAACACCCGACGGCGTCTTCACCCCCGAGGCCGTGACCACCGAGGGCGCTGTGACCGTGGAAGGCCAACGCATCGATTATCGCGCGGTGGCCGGGACCCTGGTGGTGCATCCCAAGGACGCGGATGACACCCCGACCCATCCCCCCGACGCCAAGGCCGATGCGGAAAAGCCGGCCGCCTCATTGTTCTATGTCGCCTATTTCAAAAAGGGCGCTCCCAGCGCCGACCGGCCGATAACCTTTCTCTATAATGGCGGCCCCGGCTCCTCCACCGTCTGGCTGCACATGGGCGCCTTTGGCCCCCGCCGCGTGGTGACCAAGGACGACAGCCACACCCCCGCCGCGCCCTACAAGCTGGTGGACAATGCCTATAGCCTGCTTGACGCCTCGGACCTGGTGTTTGTCGATGCGCCCGGCACCGGCTTCAGCCGTATCGCGGGTAAGGACAAGGAAAAGGCCTTCTATGGCCTGGACGCCGACGCCTCCACATTTCGCCAGTTCATCATGGCGTTCCTGACCAAATATGGACGCTTCAATTCACCCAAATACCTCTTCGGCGAAAGCTATGGGACCCCGCGCTCGGCCGTGCTGATCAACGACCTGGAGACCCAGGAAGACGTCGATTTCAACGGTGTCATTCTGCTGTCCCAGATCCTCAATTTCGATCTGAGCGCTGACGCTCCCGAGGCCAATCCGGGTACGGACGAAGCCTATATCACCGCCCTGCCAACCTATGCAGCGAGCGCCTGGTATCATAATCGCCTGCCTGGCGCCCGGCCCGCGGCCCTGGAGCCTTTCCTGGCCGAGGTGGAGCAGTTCGCCAATGGTGATTATGCTTCGGCGCTGCAGGCGGGTTCGAGCCTCGAGCCCGCGCGCAAGGCCCAGGTCGCCGAGCAGTTCGCGCGCTACACCGGCCTTCCCGCCGCCTATGTCCTGAAGGCTGATCTGCGGATCACCGGCGGCATGTTCGAGCACGAACTTCAGAACGACGATGGTCTCGACACGGGCCGTCTCGACACCCGCTTCTCTGGCCCATCCATGGACGTGCTGGAGAAGGAAGTGGAATATGACCCGCAGTCAGCGGCGATCAGCTCGGCCTATGTCTCCCTGTTCAACGACTATGTGCGCCGGGAGCTGAACTACGGCGAGGGCAAGACCTACAAGCCTGAAGTCGACGTGTTCAAATATTGGGGCGGCGCCCATCAGCCGCCCGGGGCGCCCTTCCCCCTACCCGGGATCGAGAACGTTATGCCCGATCTTGCCTATGCCATGAAATACGACCCCAACCTGAAGATCATGGTCAATGGCGGCTATTATGACCTGGCGACGCCCTTCTACGAGGGCTGGTACGAGATGCACCACCTGCAGATTCCGGCCAAGCTCGATGACAATATCGAGTATCACTACTACCAGTCAGGCCACATGGTTTACGCCCATGAACCGGCCCTGAAAGAGCTTCACGACAATGTCGCGGCCTTCATCCGCAAGACGGACAATCTCGGAAACTAAGCCGCCCCGGGAGCCGACAAAAAAACGGCGTCCGGCTGTTCGAGACCGGACGCCGTGCAGGGCGATAGGAAGGTTTCGGAGGAGGCTTAGCCGGCCGATTTGCCGCGCTTGGCGCGGGCGGGGCTCGCCTTGGGGGGCTGACGTCCACCCTTGCCCAGGCCCATATTCTTCGCCAGGGCGGAGCGGGCCGCGGCGTAGTTGGGCGCCACCATGGGGTAATCCTTGGCTAGGCCCCACTTGGCACGGTAATCCTCGGGGCTCATGTCATATTTGGTGCGCAGGTGACGCTTCAGGGACTTAAACTTGCGGCCGTCTTCCAGGCAGATCAAGTAATCAGGCGTCACGGACCGACGAACCGATACCGCGGGGTCCTTACGGGCTTCCGGTTCAGGCGCGCCGGACGAGATCCCCGACAGGGCCCGATGCACAGCCTGAATGAGCGTGGGGAGCTCAGCAGTCGACGTCTCATTATTCGAAACAAAGGCTGCGACAATTTGGCTCGTCTTTTCGACGATAAGTTGAGAATTCGACTCGTCCATGGCTTGCCTCTGGTTGCGGGCACACCCCCTAACTTGAAATCGTGACCTGAACAAGCGTCTGAATTTGCGAATTCAGTTTTTATTCGCTCAGTGGATGAGGGCCTGTGAAGAGGGCGCGGATATCTGGCATGCCGATCATGTCGTGATTGGGCCGAAAGTTTGTCTATATTCCGGGACGCCGGTCTGACTTGCCCACGAGCTTTGTTGTTGCAGTTTGATCCTCACCACGACGGTCGCTTCGAATACCTCCGGAGATGAATGATGTTTGACAATCGTGTGCACTTCTATCAGCCGCGAGATGGCCATGGTCTGCTTCACGATCCGTTTAATTCGATTGTCGCGCCCCGCCCCATTGGATGGGTCTCCAGCTTGGGGTCAACAGGGGTGGCCAATCTCGCACCCTACAGTTTCTTCAACGCTTTCAACTATGTCCCCCCGATCATTGGCTTTTCCTCAATCGGCTGGAAGGATACCGTCGCGAATGTCGCGGCCAGCCGCGAATTCTGCTGGAATCTCGCCACGCGCACTCTCGCGGGAGCCATGAACACCAGCTGCACGCCAGCGCCGCCCGAGGTAGATGAGTTTGATCTGGCCGGCCTCTCCAAAGCGCCCTCGCGCCTGATCGCCGCGCCGAGAGTTCTGGAAAGCCCGGTCAATTTCGAGTGCCGGATGACCCAGATCCTCCAGCTTGAGGGCGCGGGCGGGGAGGCCGTGGAGACCTGGCTCGTCCTGGGCGAGGTGGTGGCCGTTCATATCGACAAGGCGCTCATCACGGATGGCGTTTATGACACCGTGGCCGCCGAACCGATCATGCGTGGTGGCGGCTGGGGCGACTATTTCGCCATTGGCCCGGACGATAAATTCGAGATGCGACGGCCACCCTGGCCTCTGATCTAGGCGGCTGATGACCGCAGTCTCGACAGGCCGCGTTTTGTTGATCAAAGCCTTATGATCTTTACGTAGGTCATCATGCCCAAGCGCGGACTGGCGGTTTTCCTGGCGACGTCCATGAGTTTGGTGGTCGCGCTGCATGCGGTGCTTATGCTCAGCCTCGCTGAGGCGCACAGGCCCTTCTATTTCCTCCTCGGGAGCATGGCCGCCGTGATGCCTGGCTTCGTGATTGCGACTCTGGCGTGGCAAGGGCTGCTGCCGTCAAGGTGCGCCATGAAGCGCTAGAATGGCCTCATCCGCACCCGGCCTCTCTCCAGGCGGCCCGCTGAATTCGTTCATCCCGGGCGGCAGGCAGCTGGTCAGGGACACATCCGTCAGGGTTTCAGGGGCTGCGGCGAGCATGTTGCGACGCGCCAAGGCTCTCCGATGGCGCCCTGAAATAGGTGCGAGCGGCGGGCCGGATCGCCGACTGTGCTCACGCGTGCCGCCTTGACCCGCGCCCGAGGATGGGGCGTTCAGGCAGGGCCATGTCGCCGCCAAACCCTGATCGCCCCCGCCCGGATGACGCCAAAGCCCATGACAGCAACGCCGATGACGGTCTTAACGGCCGGATCGACGCCTGGCTCCGCGCGGGGGCTGGCGGGGCGCGGCCGTGCCAGCAGGTCATTGAAACCTCAATCTCATGCATCTTCCTTTTCGAGGATCGCGCCCTGAAGCTAAAAAAGCCGGTCAATTTCGGCTTTGTGGACTTCACCAGCCTGCCAAAGCGTCGCTGGGCCATCGACCGGGAGCTGGCCTTCAACCGCCTCACGGCGCCAGACATCTATCGCGCCGTCCACGCCATTACCCTCGGGCGCGATGGAAGCCTGGAATGGGACGGGCCCGGCGCGGTGGTCGACCTGGCTCTGGAAATGCGCCGCTTTTCCGATGACTCACTGCTCTCGCGACGCGAGCCAGCTGACGCCGCGTTGGGCGAGGCGCTGGGCCGGGAGATCGCGCGGGTCCACCGGGTCTCGCCCCCGATCTTAGCGGGAGAGGGCGGGGCGGCGGGCCTTGCCTATGTCATTCAGTCCAACGCTGGCCAGCTTCGCGCCTTCGCGGGCGCATTGGGCGCCGACGCCGTGGAGGATCTGATTGCGGCCGCCCAGGCCTCCCTCGCCCAGACCGCCGGTCTGCTGGATGCGCGGTTCGCCGCAGGCTTTTGCCGGCCGTGCCACGGCGATCTTCACGCGGGGAATATCATTATCGAGGCGGGTGTCCCCATCCTCTTTGACGCCATCGAGTTCAATGACCGCCTACGCGAAATCGATATCCTCTATGATCTCGCCTTCCTGCTGATGGATCTGAAGTTTCACGGCGCGCCGGCGGCGGCGAACCGGGCTCTAAATGGGTGGACGGACGCCATGGCGCGGGAGCGGGGCGAGGACCTCTATGCCGGCTTGGCCGCCCTGCCCCTCTTCCAGTCTACCCGGGCGGCGGTGCGAGCCCATGTGAGCGCGCGGGAGGGGAAGTTTGGAGAAGCCAGGCTCTATCTGGACGCCGCCCGCGCCTATCTAAAAACTCATCCGCCCCGCTTGATGGCCGTGGGCGGCCTGTCGGGTTCGGGGAAGACAACCTTCGCCCGAGGCGCGGCGCCGGCTATGGGCGCGGCCCCAGGCGCTGTCGTTCTCCGCTCGGACGAGATCCGCAAACGCCTCTGGGGCGCCCAGCCGCTCGGACGTCTGCCACCGGCGGCCTATGAGCCGAGCGCGAGCGCGCGGGTCTATGAGACCTTGGCCGAAACGGCGCGCGCCTGCCTTACGGCCGGCCACGCGGTGATCGCCGACGCCGTGTTCCTGGAACCGACGCACCGCGCGATGATCGAAGCCGTGGCGCGGGAGGTCAGCGCCCCCTTCGAAGGCGTATGGCTTGAGACGGCGCCAGACACCGCGCGAGCGCGCCTTACCGCCCGCGCGGGCGACGCCTCGGACGCCGACGCGAGGGTCCTGGCGGCTCAAATGCTGCGAGAGACGGGAGAAATCAGATGGCGGCGGGAGAGACTGTCCTAGCCCGCCCTCCGTTCAAGCCGCGGCCCGCTCGCCCGCGATAACCCGGCTCACCGCGTTGACCACCGCGCCGATGCGAAGGGCTGCCTGGATATTCACAATGGGCACCTCGCGCTTGCGCAGCTCCGCTTCATGGGAATCCAGGCACATGCCGCAGCCATTGATCGCCGAGACGGTGGTGCACCAGAGCTCGAAGTCGGTCTTTTCCACGCCAGGATTGGCGATGATGTTCATTCGCAGACGCGCCGGCAGGGTGCGATATTCCGGGTTCGTCATCAGGTGTAGCGCGCGGTAATAGACATTGTTCATGCCCATGATCGCCGCCGCCGCCTTGGCGCCGTCCAGGGCCGCCTGGCTGAGGCCAGCAGTGGACGCCGCGGCCTCAATCGCCTTCACGACTTCCGGCTGACCCACCGCATGTGCGGCGGCCACGAAGGCCCCCCATTTCTGCTGGTCATTGAGCAGGGTCTCATTGGCCAGGGACGAGAGGTTGAGGGCGAGATCCTTGGCATAGGCGGGCAAATGCTCGCGCAGGGCGTCGAGGGACATGGCGCGTATCCGATCAGGTCAGAGCTTTTTGGGAATGGCCGCGATATGAAAAATAGGGCGGGAGTGGTCGCGGCGACCACCCCCGCCCTGGCCGAAGGCGAACCCGTGGGGGGATCAGGCCGCCTTCAGTGTTTCTCCGCCAACCGGACGATTGCAGGGGCACAGCTCGTCGGTTTGCAGCGCGTCGACCACCCGCAGGGTGTCAAGGGGCGCACGGCCGACATTGAGATTTGTAACATAGACATGTTGCACAACGTTGTGCGGATCGACAACAAATGTAGCGCGCAGAGCGACGCCCTCGGCCTCATCCAGAATGCCCAGATCCCGGGCGAATTTCCCGCCATTGTCGGCGAACTGCCAGATGGGCAGCTTGTCCAGATCCGGGTGAGCGCGGCGCCAGCCGAGCTTGGAGTGTTCATTGTCCGTGGACCCCCCAAGCACGATCGTGTCGCGGTCAGCGAAGTCCTTGCCCAGGCGGGCGAATTCGGCAATTTCGGTGGGGCACACGAAGGTGAAATCCTTCGGATAGAAGAAGATCACTTTCCACTTTCCAGGGAAGCTTTCGTTGGTCACGATTTCGAAAGCGCTCTCGCCTTTTTCCTCGTGCAGATTGAAGCCGGGCTTTACGCCGACGATTTTGAATGACGGTAAGGTTTCGCCGACACCGAGCATAAAAGTCTCCGTTGTGACAGGTTTGAAATGGGAAGCGGACTCGCACCGCAGTGCAGCGTAAATAGAGGTGCGCCTGCGAAAAAGCCAATCGAGTGAATTTGTCGTCAGCATAGAGAAATTCTATTCCGTCAATTCAGCACCCTACCAAGGCCCGCCCCGCCGCCAAACGGCCAAATGCGATGGTCAGAGCCTTTCGGCGGGCTCCCGCCAGAGGCGTGGGGGGCATCTCCCGCAACACCGCCCCGTCAAAAGCATCGGCGACGATCAGGCCAGGTCCCTCCGGGAGGATGTGGCTCGGAAACTCCGGCGACACAGCGAAATAGAAGGCGTCGCAATAGGCGAGATAGGCGCCCCATTTGCGGTCCGTGCGATAGTCATCCAGGCTGGATTTGACCTCGGCGATGGCGATCTCACCGCGCGGCCCGAGCGCCATGATATCGGCCCTCCGCCCATTGGGCAGTCCCACCTCCATCAGCGGCGCATAGCCCAGGGCCACAAACAGCCGCGCCGCGCCGCGCGTCACCGCGTTCGTCGTTTCAGGCCGGCTGAGGGTGAGCGAGATCACATCCACGACGCATGGTGTTCTCCCTTCGTTCGAAATTCAAGGGTCGGGCGCCTTAACCTTCCAGCTCCGCCAGGTCCTCATGCGAAAGACGAAGTTCAGGCGCCGCGAGGTTCTCCGCCAGATGGTCCAAAGTGGACGTGCCCGGGATCAGCAGAATATTGGGCGCGCGCTGGAGGAGCCACGCCAGGGCGACTTGCATCGGGCTGGCTTCCAACCGCGCCGCCACGGCGGAGAGGGCCGCCGATTGGAGGGGCGAAAATCCGCCTAGAGGAAAATAGGGGACATAGGCGACGGCCTCCGCCGCCAGGGCGTCGATCATGGCGTCATCCGTTCGGTTCGCCAGATTGTAATGGTTCTGAACGCAGACGATCTCGCAGATCCGGCGGCCCTCGGCGATTTGTGTTGGGGTTACATTGCTCAGGCCAATGTGCCGGACAAGACGCTGGGCTTTGAGCTCCGCCAGCGCCGTCAGGGGCCCTTCGAGGGAACCCTCGGCCGGCCCATGAACACCGAACATCAGCCGCAGATTGACGACCTCCAGCACATCAAGACCCAGATTGCGCAGGTTGTCGTGGACGGCGGCGGTGAGGTCAGCAGGCGAGAAGGCCGGGTTCCAGGAGCCGTCGTCGCCACGGCGGGCGCCGATCTTGGTGACGATCACGAGGCCCTCGGGGTAGGGGTGCAAGGCCTCCTTGATCAGCTTGTTTGTGACGTGGGGGCCGTAGAAGTCGCTCGTGTCGATATGATTGACCCCACGCTCAACCGCGGCGCGCAGCACGGCGATGGCGGCGTCATTGTCCCGGGGCGGCCCAAACACGCCGGGTCCCGCCAGCTGCATGGCGCCATAGCCCATGCGGTTCACGGACTTGTCGCCAAGGATGTATTCGGCCTTTGGGGCGTCAGCTGTAATGAGGTCGGTCATTCGGGTCTCTCATGGTTCAGACCCCGCTCATATAGTCACGTCGGCCTCACGGCGTCGGGGCCGTGACCTTGATCTCTAAGACCTTGGGCCAGTTCTTGCCGGTGACGAACAGGCGGTCATGGACCTTGTCATAGGCGATGCCGTTCAGCACATCGTTGTCGCTGTGCGGCCCCAGCTTGGCGGCCAAGGGCCGCAGATCGATCCAGCCGACGACGTGGCCGCTCTTGGGATCGATGCGGGCGATGTAGTTCGAGAACCAGATATTGGCGAGGATTTCGCCCTTCACCCATTCCAGTTCGTTCAGGTTCGCCACCGGCGCGCCCTCCGCCGTGACGGTGAGATCAGCGGTTTGTTTCAGGGTGTTGGGATCCAGAAACCGCAGGCGCGGCGTGCCATCGCTGAGGATCAGCCGCGCGCCATCGGTGGTGAGGGCCCAGCCTTCCCCGGGATAGGAGAAAGTTGAGATCGTCTTGAAGGTGGCCAGATCATAGACAAAGCCCAGACCCGTCCGCCAGGTGACCTGGATGAGGCGAGCCTTCCAGGGAACGATCCCCTCGCCGAAGAGGTCCGGCCGCAAATCGTGCTGCTGAAGCACCTTGCCGGTCTCCAGCGCCACCTTGCGGATGTTGGAATGACCCTCAAGGCCCGTGCTCTCATAGAGAAAGCCGTCCTTGTAGAAGAGCCCCTCGGTAAAGGCGCCCGGATCATGGGGATAGGCGTGGATCACGCGAACGCCATAGATCGGCAAGGCGGCCTGGACGCGCGCGGCCGGCGCGAGGCTCAACGCCAGCAGGATGAGGAGGCCAAGACGCCTCACGCGGCGCCTCGCGCGCTGATGATGGGGATCGGCGGCTCCAGCATCTGCCCCCTCATCGCGCCCTCGCCCTTGGTGGGGGATGTGGGAGAAAGCAGGATCCGCCGCACAACATCCATGCCATCAACAACCTGACCGAAGGCGGCGAAACCGAGATTATCGCCGGGCGCGCTGGGGTCGGCGTCGAGATAGGGTTGGGCGCCCACGCAGATGAAAAAATCGCAGGTGGCGCTCCCCGGCTCAAGCCGGGCCAGTGAAATTGTCCCATCCAGGTGATGCAGGCCGGTAAGCGTCGTGCTCTCGTGGGCAATCGCGTGATATACTCGCGCCGGATCATTGGCGGGGCCGCCCTGAATCAGACCGGAGGGCGGGTCCATGCCGCCCTTGCTGGCGCGATAGAAGTGCGTTCCATCCAGCCGCTTGTGGTCCGCATAGCGCAGGAAATTGGCGGTGCTGATCGGCGCCTTGTCGGCGGCGAGTTCCAGGGTGATCAGACCCAACGACGTGGTCAGGATGACGCGAGGCCGCGCGGGCGGGGGCGCGGGCGCCGCTTGTCCAAAAGCCCGGCTCGCGGCCAGGGCCCCGGAGGCGGCGATCAGGGTCCGCTTGGTGAGAGGGGCGGCCATGGCGGCGTCCTTAGGGCTTGAGCTTGTATCCGGTGGCGAAGATACGCCAGACGACAATCAGGCAGGCGATCATGAACCCCGCGGTGGCGGCAAGACTGAGACCCACGGGCACATCGGCGTGGGCGTAAAAGCTCCAGCGAAATCCGCTCACCAGATAGACCACCGGGTTGAACAGGGTGATGTGGCGCCACAGGGGCGGCAGCATGGCTACCGAATAGAAACTTCCGCCGAGGAATGTCAGGGGCGTGATGATCAGGGTGGGCACGATCTGCAGCCGCTCCCAGCCGTCGGCCCAGACCCCGATGATAAACCCGAACAGGCTGAAGCTGATCGCCGTGAGCACGAGGAACGCCGCCATCATGGCCGGATGGGCGATGTGGTAGGGCACGAAGATCCGCGCCGTGGCCAGCATGATGAGGCCCAAAAGCACGGACTTTGTGGCCGCCGCACCCACATAGCCCGCCACCGCCTCCCACCAGGAGACGGGAGCGGAAAGGAGCTCATATATGGTGCCCGACCACTTGGGCATGTGGATGCCGAAGGAGGCGTTGGAAACGCTCTCGGTCAGCAGCGACAGCATAATCAGGCCGGGCACGATGAAGGCCGCATAGCTTACACCGTCCACGGACGACATGCGTGAGCCGATGGCCGAGCCGAACACCACGAAATAGAGCGAGGTGGAGATCACGGGCGCCATGATGCTCTGGGTCAGGGTGCGAAACCACCGGGAGAGCTCGAAGGTATAGATGGCGCGCGCGCCGCGAAGATTCATGCGCCCACCCCCACCAGCCCGACGAAAATATCCTCCAGCGAGTTCTGGCTCGTCTGGATGTCCTTGAAGTCCAGGCCCGCCGCGTGCAGCCCGCGCATCAGGCCGGCGATGCCCGTCTCATCACCCTTGGCGTCGAAGCTGTAAATGAGCTGGTGGCCCTCGTTGGCCAACTCCAGCCGGTAGCCCGCCAGATCATCAGGCAGGGCTCTCAGGGGGGCCTGGAGCTGAATGGTCAGTTGGCGCTTTCCCATCTTCTCCATCAAGACGGCCTTGTCCTCCACCAGGATCAGCCGACCCTTATTGATCACCCCCACCCGGTCGGCCATCTCCTCCGCTTCCTCGATATAGTGGGTGGTGAGAATGATGGTGACGCCGGAATCGCGAAGGCGCCGCACCAGGGCCCACATGTCCCGGCGCAGCTCCACATCCACGCCGGCCGTGGGTTCGTCGAGGAACAGAATGCGAGGCTCATGGGCCAGGGCCTTGGCGATCATGACCCGGCGCTTCATGCCCCCGGAGAGAGCCATGATCTTGGCGGACTTCTTGTCCCAGAGGGAAAGGTCCTCCAGCAAGCGCCGAAGATAGGCGTCATCGCGGGGCTTGCCGAAGAGGCCCCGGCTAAAGGTCACCGTCGCCCAGACGCTTTCGAAGGCGTCGGTGGCGATTTCCTGGGGCGCGAGGCCGATCAGTCCCCGCGCGGCCCGCCAGTCCCGCACATTGTCGAATTCGCCGACCGTCACCGTTCCGGCGCTGGCGTTCACCAGGCCGCAGATGATGCTGATCAGCGTCGTCTTGCCCGCGCCATTGGGACCTAGCAGGGCGAAGATTTCCCCGGCGCGGATCTCCAGATCGGTTGGCGACAGGGCGACAACACCCGAGGCATAGGTCTTGGCGACGCCCCGCGCCGAGAGGATCGGCGGCGCGACCTTGCTCAAGCGGCGCTGGCCTTGGCCGCGATCAGGGCGTCGTCGATCTCGCGGGCGCGCACGGCCGCCGGCCGGCCGCCCGTCCGCGCCACATAGGCCTCGAAGGCCGGGCGCTTCTCGATGGAGCCGAATTGCATGCCCCAGCCGAGCTGTGAACCCAGATAGACATCGGCGGCGGAGAACTTGTCCCCGGCGATAAACTCCGATGCGCTCACGGCTTTATCCAAGACATCTGTCAGGAGCGCCGGGCTGCCGAACCCGGCCATGACTTCCCGCCCCGCCGGCACCTCAAAACCCATGGCCCGGTTCATGATCACCGCCTCCACCGGCCCGGCGGCAAAGAAGAACCACCGATAATAGACGCCCCGCGCCTTATCCCCCGGCGGCGGCGCGAGGCCGGCCTCCGGAAAGGCGTCCGCCAGATAGGCGCAAATGGCCGCCGTCTCGGTGATGGCCACGCCCCCGTGCGTCAGGGCCGGCAGCTTCCCCATGGGATTGATCGCCAGAAACGCCGGCGCCTTGGCGTCCGTGGCGAAATCCAAAAGCTCCGTCCGATAAGGCGCCCCCACCTCCTCCAGCATCCACCGCGCGATCCGGCCCCGCGACATGGGGCTGGTGTAGAAGACGAGTTCGTCGGTCATGGTGGTCGCCCCCGTTTTAGATCCATCGCTGCATCAATAGCCCAGTCCCACCGGAAAACAAAGCATGAACAGCGAAGCTGGATACAATCTGAGTCCCTAGCCAACGCCCCTCCCCCAGTTCAAACTAAACGCCAAAGCGCGTTCACAATCCACGATGAGTCTGATGTCCAACATGGCCGGCGCCGAGGCGGCGCCGATCACGGCTGAGCCCGTCTCCCTTGATGTGGCGGCCATGCCCCGGGTTTTGCGGCGGATCGTCGGAAAGGCCTTTGCGGAGGCGCCGGGGCGCGTGACCCTGGCCTTCGCGGCGTCGCTTTTCGCAGCCCTCGCGAGCCTTAGCCTGCCGCGCCTGTTGGGCCATGCGGTCACCGAGGTGCAGCGTCAGGGAGCTCTCGGCGCGCGCCACGACCTGCTGATCACCGGGCTGTTGGCCATCCTGGCCACGGCGCTGCGGGGGACCTTCACGGCCACCGCCAATTACCAGGCCGAGTGGGTGAGCCAGAAGGTGGCCTACGCCTATCGGCTGGACTTCTTCCAGAAGCTGCAGCGCCTCTCCTTTGGCTTCCATGACAAGGTCCATTCAGGCGATCTGATCACGCGCGGGATGCTGGATATGGAGGGCGCCAGGTCGTTCATCCCCAATGGGATGATCACCTGCCTGACGGTGGTCCTATTGCTGGTGGTGGCGGCGGGCCTGATGGTCACAACCGATCCCGTCATGACCGTGATCGCTCTGGCCTTCGTGCCGATCGCCACGTGGGTCTTGGGCCGCCTGGGGATCACCCTGCGGGTCACCTGGCTGAAGGTGCAGAAGCTGATGAGCGCCCTCACCCTCACCATGGAAGAGAACCTCCAGGGCATCCGGGTGGTGCGGGCCTTCGCCGCCAAGGCGTTTGAATTGGCCAAGTTCGATGGCGCGGCAGGCGACGCCCTCGCCGCCTCCTATCACCGGATCATCCTGCGCCTGCGGGCCGTGAGCGTCATGACCTTGAGCTTCTACGCCTCCATGGGGGGCCTGCTCTGGTATGGCGGCGGACAGGTGATCGCCGGCCATATGAGCGCCGGGCGGCTGACCGAATTCCTCACCTATATGACCCTGCTACAATCGCCGATCCGCCAGATCGCCATGATCGTCGCGAGCGCCGCTCGCGCCACGATCTCTGGCGGCCGGCTGTTCGAGATCCTCGATCTTCCGCCGGTGGTCGGCGACAAGGCTGGCGCAAAGCCCCTGGCCGTCACCGCCGGGACCCTGCGGTTCGAACATGTGGATTTCGCCTTTGATACCGGCGGTCCGCTTGTTCTCCAGGATATCAGTTTCGAGGTCCGGGCCGGGCGCACCTTGGGGATCGTCGGGCCTCCGGGCGCCGGCAAGTCCGCCATCGCCAATCTGATCCCCCGGTTCTACGACGTCACCGCTGGCCGGGTGACGATCGACGGTCAGGATGTGAGGGATGTGACTCTCGCGTCCCTGCGCGACTTTGTCGGCCTCGTGCAGCAGGAGGCGTTCCTCTTCGACTCCACGGTCACCAACAATGTGGCCTATGCCGATCCCTGGGCGGATGAGATGCGGATCACCGCCGCGGCGCGCACGGCCCAGATCCACGACTATATCGCCGCCCTGCCCGGCGCCTATGAAACCCGCGTGGGCGAGCGGGGCGTCGCCCTTTCGGGCGGCCAGCGCCAGAGGATGAGCATCGCGCGCGGCGTCGTGCCGGGGCCGGGCGTGATGATCTTCGATGATTCCACCGCCGCGATCGACGCGGTCACCGAGAAGAAGGTGCGCGACGCCCTGGCCCAGGCCACGGCCAGCAAGGCGACCATCATCATCGCCCATCGCCTCTCCTCCCTCCTGCATGCCCATGAGATCATCGTGCTGGAGGAGGGCCGCATCGTCGAGCG
>PLFA01000027.1:0-14542 GCA_003136615.1 Caulobacteraceae bacterium
GAACCGGATTTTGAGTCCGGCGCGTCTACCAGTTTCACCACGCCCGCACTGGGGCTTGCGTTGCCATAGGATGCGTCCAGTCGTCCAGCGCTCTGTGATGGCGTCTTCCCTGCCGGCCCCGGTTGCAGGCGGCCTGAAAATCCCGTCACTTCAGGTTCATCGTCGCGGGTTTATCGAACACCGCCTCACCGCCGACCGGCGCGGCCCGAGCATGAGAGGCGCCATGGGACCTTGGATCATAAGAGCGGCGATCATGTCCTCCGTCGTCCTTGGCCTGGCGGCCCAGGCGGCGCCTGTCGACGCCGCTCCTCTCACGGCTCACGATCTGGCCCTGGTCAATCGCATAACCTGGGGCGCGAGCCCAGCCGCCGTGGCGGACATCCAGAAACTGGGCGCGGAGCGGTGGCTGGCGCGCCAGCTCCACCCGGCGTCGACCGATCACCTTCCCCCCGAGGCCCAGGCGGAGATCGACGCGCTCACCGTGAGCCGCACGCCGCTGGCGGCCCTGGTGGTCCAGATGGACGCCCAGAACAAGGCCGCCAATCAGATCACCGATCCCGATCAGAAGAAGGCGGCCCAGCAGGCCTATAACCAGGCCTTCAACGACCTCTCCCGGCAGGCCGCCACGCGGTCGCTGCTGCGGGATCTCTATTCCCCGGACCAGCTCAAGGAGCAGATGACCTGGTTCTGGTTCAACCACTTCAATGTTTATCAGGCCAAGCGCGATATCCGCGCCATGGTGGGCGACTATGAGGACCAGGCGATCCGACCCCATGCCCTGGGCCGATTCCGTGATCTGCTGGAGGCGACGCTGCGCCATCCCGCCATGCTGCGCTATCTCGATAACGACCAGAATTCGGTCGGTCACATCAACGAGAACTATGCCCGGGAGATCATGGAGCTCCACACCCTGGGCGTGGGCGCGGGCTATACCCAGAAGGACGTGCAGGAGCTCGCCCGCATCCTTACCGGCGTCGGGGTGGATCTTTCGCCAAACCCGCCCAACCTGAAGCCCGCCTATCTCGGCCTCTATGTCCGCGAGGGCCTCTTTGAATTCAATCCGAACCGGCACGACTTCGGCGACAAGGTCTTCCTTGGCCACACGATCCGGGGTTCAGGCTTTGGCGAGGTCGAGCAGGCCCTGGATATCCTCGCGCGTGATCCCGCCACCGCCCATCATATCTCGCTTCAGCTCGCGACCTATTTCATGGGCGATGATCCGCCCGCCCCCTTGGTGGCGCGAATGTCCGACGCCTTCCGGCGGAGCGATGGCGATATCGCCCAGGTCCTGGGGGTGCTCTTCCATTCGCTGGAGTTCGACGCCTCCCTCGGCCGCAAGTTTAAGGACCCGGCCCATTATGTGGTCTCCGGCGTACGGCTCGCCTATGACGACCGGGTGATCCTCAATACGGGCCCCATCCAGGGCTGGCTGAACCGCCTGGCCGAGGGCGTCTATAATCACGAGACGCCGGACGGCTATTCCATGGTCGCGGCGGCCTGGGACGGGCCGGGACAATTGGCCACGCGTTTCGAGATCGCCCGCCAGATCGGGTCCGGCTCAGCGGGACTGTTCAGGCCCGACGTCAAGGGCGCGGCGGACCAGCCCGCCTTTCCGCAAATCCAGAACGCCCTATATTTTGGCGGCCTTTCCCAGACGCTTGGAGCGCCCACGCGCCTCGCGCTGAGCCAAGCCGCCTCTCCCCAGGATTGGAATACCCTCTTCCTGTCCTCTCCCGAATTCATGCGGAGATAAGGATCGCCCGATGAACCGTCGCCAGATTCTCGCCGCCGCCGCGGCCGCCGCGCCCAGCCTCGTGGCCGGCCGACTTTGGGCCGCGCCCAACACCGATCAGCGCCTCCTCCTGGTNNGACGACATGTCCCGCAGCCACTTCGAAACCCAGGACACCATCGAGCTTGGCCAGCAGCTCCAGGGCCCGCGCGACTATGGCTCGGGATTCATGAGCCGGCTCTACGGCCAGCTGGCGGGCGCCCGGCCCATCGCTTTCACCGATCAGCTTCCCATCGTTTTTCGGGGCGGCGCCCCCATCCCCAATTTCGGTTTGGCCGGTATGGGCAAGCCTGGGGTCGATGATCGCCAGGCCAAGCTGATTGAGAACATGTATCGGAGTGAGGATCTGGGGGCCTCTGTCTCACAGGGCTTCGCGGTGCGGGATGAGGTCTATCGCTCCATTTCCGCGGAAATGTTGGCGGCCAATCGCGGCGCGGTTTCGGCCAAGGGCTTTGAGTTGTCGGCGCGCCGGATGGGGCGGCTGATGAAGGCCGACTACACCCTGGGCTTTGTGGATGTCGGCGGGTGGGACACCCATGTGAACGAGGGCGCGGCCACGGGCTACCTGGCCGGGCGCCTGGGCGAACTCGGCCGAGGCCTCGCGGGGTTCGCCGACGAGATCGGCCCCGATGTCTGGGCGCGCACGACGGTCATCGTTGTTTCGGAGTTTGGCCGTACCTTCCGCGAGAATGGCGACAGGGGCACCGACCACGGCCATGGCAGCGTCTATTGGGTCCTGGGCGGGGCGGTAAAAGGCGGTCGCATGGTCGGCGCCCAGGCGCCGGTGACCCAGGTTGGTCTCAACCAGAACCGCGACTATCCGGTTCTCACTGATTATCGATCCCTCATCGGCGGGGTTGTGCGTCGCGCCTATGAGATGACGCCAGCCAGACTCGATCAGGTGTTCCCAGGCGCCCAGCCAAAAGATCTCGGCCTCATCTAGGGATAAGCCGAGCCTTTACGCGGCGCTTATGCCCGCGACTCCAGGTGCGTATCGATCCTTTATGGGCCGAGGGTCTAAACCCCCTGTGAAATCGGCCGTGGTGTTCGCAGGGCATGTCGCCCGGGTCCGAACCGCGCCGTGATCGGAAATCGCCACCTTGCCCCTCAGCCCTACCCAAACCACGGCCTCGGTCAGTGAGACACTCGCCGACATTCTGACGCGCGCTGGCGTCAGCAAATCCAGCACCATCCGCGTGACCGGCCCCGCGGGCCTCGCCGCCCTCCTGTGGTTCTGCCGCCATGGCTATGATCAGGTGGGCTTTGCGCGGGGCGGACCGCACCTGGCCGATGACGCCGATCTTGTGCTGGTTCCCCAAACACATGGTCTTGAGGATCTGGAGCGTCTGCTCCACCAGGGGCCCCATCCCCGGGCGGGCGGCGTGCTCATCGTCCAGACGCCGGAGCCGGAGAATGCATCGGGCGCCGACCCGGTGCATGACCTGCTGGCGCGCAGCGGCTATCGCCTGGAGCTCTGCCTGCATGGCCGTCACCGCGAACTGCATGTGGCCCGTCGCGAGCCGGCGCCGGCGCGGAGACTCGCGGCTTAGAGATACGCTCGCGCCCCCGGGGGATTGCGCGATGAGGGTTTGACGGCGCAAATCGCGGCGCATGGGCCGGGGCGCAAAGATCAACGGGACGCCTAAGACGACGCTGGCGCTCGTGGCGGCGACACTGATCGCCTACGGCGCCTGTATGGCCCTCAACTGGCCGGGCCATTTTTCCCCCGACGGGCTCTGGCAACTGGGGCAGGGACGCGCCGGGGTCTATAACAGTTGGCATCCGCCCATCATGGCCTGGCTCCTCGGGCTGGCCGTGCGGCAGAGCCCCGACGCCGCCGCGTTTGTCGCCATCGACGCGGCGGTTTTCTTCTGCGCGCTTCTGGGATTCGCCACGCTGCGCCCGGCGCCGCGCCCCGTGGCGATCATTGTCCTCCTCGCCATCGCCGCCACGCCCCTGGTGATTGTCTATCAAGGCGCCGTTCTCAAGGACGTCCTGTTCGCCAATACCGCCATGGCGGGGTTCGCCTGCCTGGCTTGGATTGATCGCCTGTCGGACCGCCCGGCCCTCAGGCGCCTGGTCATCGCCAAGGCCTGTCTGCTCTTTTCCCTGGCCGCCCTGACGCGCCAGACGGGTTTCATCGTCCCGCTCTGCGGGGCCGTCGCGCTGGTCGTCATTCTGCGCGCGCGGGGGGCGAGATGGAGCCGCGCCCTGGGGGCGGGGGCGCTCGCCCTGGCGGCCATGGCCGTGATCGTGGCGGGGGCGAGCCTGTTCCTTGTAAGTCACGGCGACGGCAAGCCGGAAAACCATCACCAGATGCAGAGGCTGCAGGCCTGGGACGTCGCCGGGGCCCTGCACCGCGATCCCCATCTGGCCCTTCCGGCCACCCACGCCACGGCGCCGGACCTTGAGGCCTATCTGCGCGATGACGCCGCCCCGCGCTGGAAGGCCGCGACCTCCGACAATATCGCCAACCCGCCCAGCTTCGAGCCTCTGATGAGCCCGCGCGCCGACGGCGTGGGTCGGGACTGGGCGCGGCTGATCGTGAAGCAGCCCAGTCTCTATCTGCGCGTGCGAACGGAGGTCTTTCTCGCCACCCTGACGACGCCCAAGGCTGATTCCTGTCCGATGATCATTATCGGCGTGGATAGCGGCAATCCGGAGGTTCTGGAGATGTCGGGTCTCAAGGCGCGACGTTCCGACCGGGACGAAATCGCCGAGGATTATGCGAGCAACTTCTATAACACGCCGGTCTTCTCGCATCTGGCCTGGGGCGCCGTGATGCTGATCGGCATGGCCCTGGCCCTGAGCGATCTGCGGCGCGGCGCGCGGCGCGCGGACCTGATCGCCGTGGTCGCCATGGGCGTCGCGGCGCTGCTCTATGTGGCCGCCTTCTTCGTCATCTCCGGCGCCTGCGACTACCGCTACATGTATCTCGTCGATGTCGCCGCCATGGCCATGCTGATCCATCGCGCGGCTCTGCCAAGGCGTGAGAGCATAAGGGGTTAGCCCCCCGTCAACTCGGCCGCGCGATCACGGCGCTGGCCGTCGCCCCGTGGTCCCAGCGCGAGGCGCCCCCATAGACCCGCACCTCACAGAGGATGTCGCCGCCGGCGGCGGCCGACCACAGATAGGACCGCTCCACGATCACGTCCCGCCCCGCCGGGCTTATGCCCTCGAAATTGTCGCCCCAGGGCGTGATGGGCGCCAGGTCCTTCCATTTGAGCGTCAGGGCGCGGATCAGCTCATCGCGCGCCATCTCCGCCAGGTCCTCATCGTGGGGCGCCTCGCTCATCGCTTCGCCTCTCCTGGCCAGCCAGCCTTACGGGTGGATTAGCCCTCAGAGAGATAAGGTCTTTGCGGAAGATAGCGAGCGTCTGCTAGCAGGGGTCTCGCATCGGATTCGGGCCGGGCGGCGATCCAGGGCGGAATGATGCTGCGAGGCCTTTATAACTGGGTGATGAGGCTGTCGGCTTCGCGGCATGCCGCTTTCGCCCTGTTCGCCATCGCCTTCGCCGAGAGTTCGTTCTTTCCGGTGCCGCCGGACGTGATGCTGGCCCCCATGGTTCTGGCGCGGCCGGAGCGGACCTGGCGCTATGCCGCGATCTGTACAGCCGGCTCGATCATCGGCGGGATTCTGGGTTACGCCATCGGCCACGAGCTTCACCCCGTCGGCCATTTCCTCCTGGCGATCACGGGGAATGCGGGCGCCGAACCCTTTATCCGCCGGCAGGTCGACCACTTCGGGGTGCTGTTCATCCTCGCCCTGGGCCTCGTGCCGATCCCCTACAAGCTCATCACCATCACGACCGGTATGTTCAACTTTCCCCTTTGGCAGCTTATCGCCGCCTCCTGCGTGACCCGCAGCGTCCGCTTCTTCGGGGTCTCGGCCCTGGTGCGCCGCTTCGGCCCCACGCTGCTACCCATCATTGAGCGACGCCTGCTTCTGGCCAGCAGCCTCGTGGTGGCTGCTGCCGTGGCCGTCCTGGCGGCCGTGCACCTTATGAGCCACAGCTGAGACATAGGCCCGGTCCTTAACCTTGGCGGCGGTTGACCCATATGAGCGAACAATGAGCGCCCTCTGGAAAAACTGGCTGGTCGTGGCCGCGGGGGCGGCCCTGGCGATTCTGGTCATCGCCCACGGCTTCGAGACCTTCGGACATCTGGCGCCTTGCGAGCTCTGCCTTAAGGAGCGCGAGGGCTATTGGATCGCGCTGGAGCTGGGGGTCCTTGGGTCCGTGGCGACAAGGCAGTCCTGGCTTTGGCCCCGGCTGCTTCCGTGGTTCTGTCTGGCCCTGGCGCTGGTCTTTATCGCCGACGGCGCCCTCTCGGTCTATCATGCGGGGGTGGAGTGGAAGTTCTGGCCAGGTCCGGAAGCCTGCACCGGCGGCGGCCACAAAGTGACCATCGCCGACATGCGGCGCCTGCTGCGCGGGGGCGCCATGGCCGTGCCGCAATGTGACAAGCCGGCCTGGGTGTTCCTGGGCCTCTCCATGTCCGGTTGGAACGTGCTCCTGGCCCTTGGCCTCGCAACCGGCAGTCTGGCCGCCACCTGGGTCAATTTCAGAACGAGGGTTCGGCCGGCATGAGTGAGCGTCCCGTTCCCCAAAGACCTGTTCCACCGAGACCCGGCGCCGGCGCCCAGGCGGCGCGGTTGGCTGAGATGCTGCGGGTCGATCACGCCGGGGAGCTCGGCGCCGTGCACATCTATCGCGGCCAACGCGCGGTCTTTGCCGCCGCCGGGGTCCATGGGGCCTTGAGCGTCCAACTTGAGGCCATGGAGGCGCATGAGGCGCGTCACCTCTCGCGTCTGGACGCCATCATNNAGCGTCATCGAGGGCCACTATGCCGACCAGATCGCCGAGATTGAATCGGCCGAACCGGCCCTGGCCGCCGAGCTATCGGTGTTCCGCGATGATGAACTGGCCCATCAACGCGAGGCCGTGGAGGGCGGGGCTCTTGAGGCGCCCGCCGGCGGGGCCCTTCGCGCCGTCATCCGCGCCGGATGCCGCGCGGCCATCAAGATTACCGAACGCCTCTGATGGATATCGCGGCCCTGCGAAGGGGCGCCGAGGCGCCCGTCCTCGCGGGTCCCGCCGACGCCGAGGCGGTGGCCGCAGATCTGGCCGACGCCTTCACCGATGATGTCATGTTCGACTGGTTCCTGCGCGACGATCCGCGCCGGGGCGCCGCGCGCTTGGCCTTTTTCCGCCTCTTGGTGGGGCGGATCGCCATGGGCGTGGCGCGTATCGAGCGCCCGGCGGGCGGCGGCGCCGCGGCGGTGTGGATGCCCTTCGAGGCCGTAGGGCCGACGCCCCTGTTGACCCTCTTGCCGGCCGTGCCGACCCTCCTGGGCGCCACGGGGCTCAGCCGCTTCGGCCGCCTCCTGGCGGTTATGGAGGACATGGACAAGCACCACCCCATGGACCGGCCCCACGCCTATCTGTGGTTTCTGGGTGTGACTCGCGAGGCCCAGGGTCACGGAGTGGGATCGCGGCTCCTGAAGGTCGCCACGGACCGCCTGGATAGGGCGGCTAGCCCGGCCTATCTGGAGACCCAGACCGAGCGGAATATCGCCCTCTACCAACGTCATGGCTTCGAGGTGATCTCCGAACATCGCCCCCGCCGAGACGCGCCCCGTCTCTGGAGCATGTGGCGCGAGCCGGAACCTGTGTCGTAAGACCGGCGTTTCCTCCGCAATTCGGAGTCACTCAGAAATGAAAATTCGCCAAATCCTCGCCCTGGCCCTTGCCGGCGGGCTTCTGACCGCTGGCGCTGGTGTGTCAGCCCAGGACTATCACAACGGCGATGATCGCAATGGCGACTATCATAACGGCGACAATCCTCCGCCTGAGCGCTATCGCCGGGTTTATGATCACGACCACCGCCACTATCGCTGCGAGCGCTACCGACATGATAATGCGCGGCGCGACACGGTGATTGGCGCGGTGGGCGGCGGCCTGCTCGGCGGCGCCATCGGCGGTCACGCCGGCGGCGTCCTGCTAGGCGCTGGCGCCGGCGCCCTGGCCGGCAACGCGGTGGGCCGCAGTCAGGTTCACTGCTAGAGCTTGATGACGTTTCATAGAAACGTGTGAATCAGGCTCTTAGTTTAAATTAGGGGGCCGTCCTGGCCGGTTTTTGGTGTGGCGGCCTCGGCATCCGCGCCAACATCGCCCGGCCGAGGGAAGCCCTCTGGTCAATGGGCAGGGCCGCGGCGAAGTCGATAAGGCGATCCTGGACCTTGCCGCTGGCGTCTTGATTGAGCGTTCGGGCCTGCGCCAACTCGGCCTTGACCTTTACCGGGTCGAACTCCGGCGCCTCCAAAGACCGCCAGGCGTCCTGACGCAGGGCGCGCACCCGTTGCGTTTCCGGTCGCACAGCCTGCCCCTCGGCCTGCAACACCGCGATCAGCGCCCGCCGATGGGCGGGATCAAGGCTCCGGGCGACTTGCCGCANNCGATCAATGCGGCGCGCTCGCCTCGCGCGTTCATCAGCCCACCGTCGCGTCGCTGGCGGCGGGCAGAAGCCGCGCGGCGTCGGCCGCTGGATCAGCGGAGATGGACGCCCGGTCGGGAAAGAGGCCCAACGTTATGGCCAACACTGCGGCCACGGCGCCCGCGGCGCAGGACGCCGCCAGGGTCGCCCCGAACCATCCGCGCCAGCTTGGAAACCGCCCAAGCGGCTGCGGCGCGGCGGCGATAATCTTGGCGCGAAGCTCCAGAGACGGGATGGGAAGCGTCGAGGCGCGCAGGGCCAGATCCAACAAGCCGGCGTCATTTAAGACCGTTTGCGCCTCCGCGGCGCGCGCTGTGATCAGATCCCGCGCCGAAGCCTGAAGGTCCGCCGGCCAACGCGCGACGTCCGCGCCCCAGGCCAGGGCCAGAGCCTCGAACTCTTCAAGCTCCATGATCGGCGCCACTCCTCACTCCGGCCGCCAGATATCGGCCAAGGCCGCGCGCAAGGTCCGCCGCCCCCGGGCGAGCAGGCTTTCGAGGGCCTCCACGCTGATCCCCATGAGGTCCGAAGCCTCGACGCCCGAAAGCTCCTGATAATGCACCAGCACCACGGCCTCCCTCTGCCGGGGTGGCAGAGCCGCCAGGGCAAGGTCGACCCGCCGTCCGATATCCCGGGCATGAAGGCCCCGATCGGGAGCCGGTCCTTCGTCGGGCCGGTCGGGCGGATCCTGCACCCATCGTCGGCGCCGTCTCAGGCGATCGTAGCAGAGATTGAGCGCCACCCGATGCAGCCAGGTGTCGAACTTGGCGCGCCCCGGACGCCAGGACGGCGCCGCCTTCCAGGCCCGCAGAAAGGTCTCCTGGGCTACATCCTCGGCCTCGGCGACGTCCGCGAGCATGCGGCGCGCCAAGCTCATAATGCGAGGCAAGTTCCGTGTGACCAGAAGGCCGATGGCGCCCGCGTCGCCCTGACCTGCCCGGGCGATCATCTCGTCTTCGTGCTCCGCGTCGCCAGACGTCAAATAACACCTCGCTCACAGGCCACTCTCCGTACCCGCCACGGTCATCGGGCCGTGTCGAAATTCCCGAACTGAAGCTTGAACGCGCGGTAGAGCGGCTTCCGTCGATTGTTCTGATCAAAGCTTAAGCGTTCTGAGGCGCAGCGCATTTGCGATCACCGAGACTGAGCTGAGCGACATAGCCAGGGCCGCCACCACGGGGCTCAGCATGATCCCAAACGCCGGGTAGAGAGCGCCCGCGGCGATAGGGATCCCAACGGCATTATAGGCGAAGGCGAAGACGAGGTTTTCCCGGATATTGCGCATCGTCGCCCGGCTCAACGTCAAGGCCCTCACGATGCCCGCGAGATCGCCTTTCACAAGGGTAATCCCTGCGCTCTCGATAGCCACCTGCGCGCCCGTTCCCATGGCGATACCGACGGCGGCGGCGGCCAGGGCCGGCGCGTCATTGACACCATCCCCCGCCATGGCGACGATCCGTCCCTCGGCGGCGAGCTGTTTTAGGACCCGGTTTTTGTCCTCGGGCAGGACATCGGCGTGAATGTCCTTGATGCCGAGACGGCGGGCGACCGCCTGGGCGCTGGTCTTGTTATCTCCGGTCAGCATGACGATCCGAAGGCCGGCGCCGCGCAGGTCATCCAGGGCGCCCCCTGTGGACGCCTTGATCGGATCGGCGATGGCTATGACGGCGGCCGCCTTCCCATCCACCGCGAGGAACAGGGCGCTCGCCCCGTCGGCGCGCAGATCATCGGCCTTGCGCTCAAGAGCGCTTAAGGACACGCCGAGGTCACTCATCAGCTTGGCATTGCCTAGCCCAACGGCCTGATCGCCCACGCGGCCGGTGACGCCTTGACCGGGCAGGGATTTGAATTGGGCGGTGTCCGGGATCGTAACGCCCTTGTCGGTTGCCGCCGCGACGATGGCGGCGGCGAGGGGGTGTTCGCTGGACCGCTCCAGGGCCGCCGCCAGGGGTAGGAGTTCCGATTCGGTGAAGCCCGGCGCGGCCAGGAACGCAGTCACCTTTGGCTTTCCCTCGGTGAGCGTCCCGGTCTTGTCCACCACCAGGGTGTCGATTTTTTCCATGCGCTCAAGCGCCTCGGCCGACTTGATGAGCACGCCCGCCGCCGCAGCCTTGCCGATACCGACGCTGATGGACATGGGCGTCGCCAATCCCAGCGCGCAGGGGCAGGCGATGATGAGAACCGAGACCGCCGCGATCAGGGCATAGGCCAAGGCCGGGGCGGGACCCCAGGTCGCCCAGGCGATGAAGGCGAGGGCCGCCGCGACCAGAACCGCGGGGACGAAATAGCCCGACACGGTATCCGCCAGGCGTTGGATCGGCGCCCGGCTGCGCTGCGCCTCAGAGACCATGGTCACGATCCGCGCCAGCATGGTGTCCGCGCCGATCTTGTCGGCCCGCATGATGAGGGAGCCGGCGCCATTCACCGTTCCCCCAATGAGTTTGTCGCCCTGCTGTTTGGCGGTGGGCATGGATTCGCCGGTCACCATGGACTCATCCACCGACCCGGACCCCTCCAGAACCGCGCCGTCCACGGGAACGCCGTCCCCGGGTCGGACGCGCAGGCGGTCGCCCACATGAACCTGGTCGAGCGGAATCTCTTCGTCCTCGCCGCCGGCGCGCAGCCGGTGAGCGGTCTTCGGGGCCAATTGCAGCAAGGCGCGGATGGCCCCGCCGGTCTGTTCTCGCGCGCGCAGCTCAAGCACCTGACCGAGCAGGACCAGCACGGTGATCACCGCGGCGGCTTCGTAATAGACGGGAACCCCGCCTCCCATCCGGCGCACGGAGACGGGGAACAAGCCCGGCGCAAAGGTCGCCACAAGACTGTAGCCATAGGCCGCGCCGGTCCCCAGGGCGACGAGGCTGAACATGTTGAGGCTGCGGTGAACGACCGACGCCCAGGCGCGCTGGAAGAAGGGCCAGCCGGCCCACAGGACCACCGGCGTCGAGAGGGCGAACTGGATCCAGGTCGAGACGCCGGGCGGGATGATCCGGTCCAGCCCGAGCGCGGGGATATGGCCGCCCATCTCCAGGATAAAGACCGGCAACGCCAGGATGAGGCCGGCCCAGAATCGGCGGCTCATGTCCTTCAACTCGGCGTTCGGCGCCGCCTCCGCCGTCGGGGCGACCGGCTCAAGACTCATGCCGCAGATGGGGCAGGCGCCGGGCTTAGACTGGCGAATCTGGGGATGCATGGGGCAGGTGAAGACCGCGCCCGCGGGGGGTGGGGATGGCCTCGCGTCCATGATCAGACGCCTTCCGGGAAGCGAACCGTCTTAGAGCTAACGTGTCCGGCGCCCGAAGGCTCCGCCGATCCTCACGCCCGCAGCTTGGCCAGTTCTTCGCCGAGCCTCCGGCCATCTTCATCGGCGAGGGCCGCCTCGCGCCAGCGCCGGATGTCTTTCGCATCTCCGCCGGCGCGCCAGGCGGCTTTGATCCGGGCGTAGTTGCTGAGGCCCCGGGCGTGGGTCTCGCCATAGCCCTTCACCAGGGCCTGGCAGGCGATGATCTCCAGGGCGAGGTCCTGATCGACTTTGGCGGCCTCGGTTGCGTCCTCAAGCCAGGCGGCGATGCGCTCATGCTCGCGGGCAAAGCGCAGGGTGAGGCGGCGAAGGGGGCGCAGGGCCGCCAGGGCGCTAAGGCTGAGAAACCAGCTTAAGGACGTCGTTCGCACGAACCGGCCCTTGGCGAAGAGGGGCGCCAGGGTGCGCCGGGCCCCGGCGCTTCCCGCGAGCCAGGTTCCGACCGCTCTGGGCGCCATCTCGCAGAGCTCGTCATAGCGGGGGTGCATGAATTCGGTGACGCTCATCACCTGGTCTTGAGCCAAAGCGACCTCGCCCTTCACCCGATCAAACCGGCTGGCCCGGGTCTTCAGCTCGGCCACGCGGATCACGTCCTCATAGCTCATCCACAGGGCGAGATGGCGCGCCGTCTCCGCCACCAGGCGGCCGCCCACGCGGTCGAGGGCCACGAGCGGCGTCAGACGCTCCAGATAGAGCTCCGCATAGGCGAGGTCCTGATAATCCATGAGCCGGCGCACGCCCTCGGCGATCAGGGCGTGGGCGGCGGGAGGGAAGTCCCGGGCGATGCGCTCAGCCATCCGCGCGCCGGCCGCCGTTGTGGGCGCGGGCATGGCGGGGGCTGAGGCGACGGCCTTGGCGACCGGCGGCGCCAGGGCCGCGGTAAATCCCGCCGCGAACCCGGCGAGGTTCGAGGCCACCGCCTTGCCGCCGGCCCGGATCGCCGCCTCGAAATCCTCGCGGGTGAAGGGCAGGGCGCCGGATCCCGCCAGGGCGCCGAACATCACCGAACTGATCACGCTGCCGGTCCGCGCCGCGGCGTCATCCATGTCCAGGCCAATGAAGCGGGCCGCGCGGGACTGGGCGGCCTCAAGAATCACCCCGCCGTCCTTCATGCCATCGCCGAGCGCGGACTTTTCGCTGATGGCGTAGATGCGGTTGGTGGAGGCGATCAGGGTGGTGCGATCGGGGGTGACGAAGCCGCGCACCATGGCCCGCCCGGCCTCCATCAGCTCCGAGGCGATGACCACGTCCACGTCGCCTGGCGCCGGCATCAGGCCGAGGATGGGCGGCGCGCCCTTGGGGTAAAGCTCGAGATAATAGACGGTTGAGCCGGTACGTTGCGCGACGCCGGGGACGGAGGTTCCCTGCACGACCCACTCGCCGGCCTCGCCCAGCGCGATGATCCAGTCCGCCAGGACGCCACCGCCCTGGCCGCCCAGGGCCAATATGGCCAGGGTGATGCGTTGGCGCGGGGACGCCATCAATAGGCCCTGGCCGCCAGGGCGCGCGCCGCACGGGCCTGCAGCAAACCGATGACCCAGCCGCGCACGGCGCTGAGCCAGCGATCGGCCCGGCTCGGATTATGGATGATGTCGGCCCGGTAGAACGACGGGCAGAGCACCGCCGCGTGGGCCGCCTCCCCGCAGAGGCCGCAGCCGACACAGCTATTGTCCACATGGGCGATGGGGTGGGTGCGCAGGGGATCGGGATTGGGCTTGATGGTCAGGGACGGGCAGCCGGAGAGGCGGATGCAGCTATGATCGCCCGTGCAGGTGTCGGGATCGACGCCGAACCTTTGCCGGACCTGGCGACGGCCGGCCTTCACCGCCGCCGCGAAGAGGGGTTTTTCCCGCCGCTGCTTGTTCAGCATGCATTCCGATTGGGCCAGGATCACCTTGGGTCCCGCCGTGCGGGTGGTCAGGGCCTCGCGGAACACATCGCGCATGCTGGCCACGTCATAGGTCCGCGTCACGCTCCGCACCCAGTCCACACCGACTCCGCGTACCGCCCGCTCGATGGGGTTGCCGGTGCGTCGGCGGCTATTGTCCCCCAGGCTGGAGGGGATGTCCTGTCCGCCCGTGGCGGCGGAATAGCCGTTGTCGACGATCAAGAGGACATTGTCGTCCTTGTTGAACACCGAATTGCCGACCCCGGAGGTCAGGCCATTATGCCAGAAGCCGCCGTCGCCCATCACCGCGATGGAGCGCTTGCCGCCCCCCGTCTTCAGGGCCGAGGCGCCGGCGCCCCCCAGGCCATAGCCCATGGTGGTGTTGCCGATATTGAAGGGGGGCAGGATCGAAAACAGATGGCAGCCGATATCGGCGGAGACGTGGTGCTGGCCCAGCTCCTTCTGCGCCATCTTCATGGCGGTGAAGATCGGCCGCTCGGGGCAGCCGGTGCAGAATCCCGCCGGCCGCTGGGGCACTTCGGCGGCAAGGACGCCGAGGCTGGCGTCCGGTAGATTGGGCGTGGCGGGGGCTGGGGCCAGCTCCGGAGCATGGGCCCGGAGGAACTTCACCACGCCGGTCCGGATGGCCTGAGCGGTGTATTCCCCGGCGCGGGGCAAGACGTCCTTGCCCACCACCCGCGTCTGAAGGTCGGCCCGGCGGATCAGGGTATTGAGCTCATGCTCGATGAATTCCGGCTGCCCCTCCTCGATGATCAGCACGGCGCTCTTGCCGAGGCAGAAGTCCCGCACTTCGTCGGGGATCAGGGGATAGGTGCAGTTCAGCACATAGATCGGCAGCTTCGCCGCCCCGAAGGCGTCGGAGAGATCCTCCAGCTCCAGGGCGCGATTGAGGGTGTTGAACAGGCCGCCCTGGACGATGATCCCCACCTCACCCTCGGCCGCCCCGAACCATTCGTTCAGCTTGTGATCGCGCACGAAGGCGATGCCGGCGGGCCAGCGCCGCTCGATCTTTTCCACCTCATGCAGGAAATTGGCGGGGGGCAGGAC
>PLFA01000027.1:14590-14718 GCA_003136615.1 Caulobacteraceae bacterium
GTGTGGGAGGCTTCGGAGAGCTGAAAGCCCAGCTCCACCATTTCCACGATCTTGGGGAGGTTCGGCCGGGGGTCCAGCAGCCACATCTGGGATTTCATGGCGAAGGCGTGGGTGCGCTCCTGCATGAT
>PLFA01000027.1:14734-16425 GCA_003136615.1 Caulobacteraceae bacterium
ACCGAGGCCGCCAGCATGGCCGCCGCCGTCGCCTCGCTGGCGCTGGTCTCGAAATGGACGCCCAGTTCGCTGAGCAGATCATGGGCGTCGGCGAAGACATCCATCAGATGGCTGATGGGCGATCCCTGATAGCCGCCCACATAGGCGACCCCCGACTGCAGGAGCGCCTTGGTGACCGCCAGGATCCCCTCGCCGCGAAAGGTCTCCCCGGCGCCCAGCCGAAGGTCCTCGACCTCNNGGCAGAAGATCGAGATTGGTCAGGCACTGCAGGCCATAGCGGCCCGCGCCATGGAAGAAGGTGTGGGCGGGATAGGGCGGGTCGAAGCGGTGCGCCTGGCCGGAATCGGTGCCGATGGTCTCGACGCCAAAGCCGTGGGCGTCGCGCTCGTCGATAAGGAATTTGACGGCGTCCGGGTCGGGCCCTGGCGTGTGGGCGCCATCCGGGCCGCGATTGGTATAGGCCTCGCCCGCGCGCTTGGACCAATCGGTGCGAAAGAGGATCCAGCTGCGCGGCGGGATCTTGCCGTGCTTCGCCTCCCAGGCCTCGATCACCGGCACGGTCAGGGTGAAGTCCGGATCGGCCGCGGCCTGCGCCGAACAGTCGATCACCACGGCGGGGGCGATGAAGGCCTTGGGNNGTATGTTCGCCGACGGTGAAGTTGTTCCAGTACCAGGCGACGCCGCGCTCATCATAGCGGCTGATTTCCTCCTGGCTGAAGCCGGCGCATTGGCCAAATTCAGGCGGCAAGACCAGGGTCGGCGTCTCCGGCGAGAGGGTCTGGGTCAGGTCGATGGTGCGGATCGATCCACCGGCCACGGCCGCGGCGAAGTCTTCAAGCGCGATACCCATGGCGATCCCTCCACCCGTCAGCCCCGACATGGCGGCCATATCGGGCGCGCGACTTCTGGCATGTCCCAGCGCGGGGGTCACCCGCCCGCGCGCCTTCAAGGCCCTCGCGCCCGATAATGCCGCAGCCTGTGAAATCTTGGCCGCCCAATTTGCCTATTTCCCTGAATTTTAAGCTAGACGAGCCGGGCGGCGCCCTCGCGGCGGGGCGGACAGGGAAACAGACACCATGAGCTTCACCACCAGGGCCCAGGTGCGGTTCGCCCATGTCGATGCGGCGGGCATCGTCTTCTATCCCCGCTTCTTCGAGATGCTGAACGCCGCGGTGGAGGATTGGTGCGCGGAAGCCCTCGGCTGCGACTTTGCGACCCTGATCAAGCAGCGGGGCCTGGGGACGCCGACGGTGCATCTTGAGACCGACTTTGTCGGCGCCTGTGACCTCGGCGAATGGCTCGACATCACCTTGAAGGTCGAGCGGCTTGGCGAGTCGTCGGTCACGCTGTCCTTCGCCTTCGACAAGGCGGGTGAAAGGCGGCTCGGCGGCAAGGTTGTGCTGGTCTGCATGCACCTGGCCGCCCGCCGCGCCGTTCCCTGGCCGGAGGATCTGCGCGCGGCGATGCAGATCGACCTTGGGGGCGCCCCAGCCCCCAACGACTGAGATTCAGCCCCCTGAACGGGCAGGGCTCGCCGGCGCTCGTCGCGCTCGCGGCCAAGGCTAGGGAAGACTATGGCGACGCCTATTGCGGCGGCCAGATCGAGGCCTCGCTGCGCAAGGCGCTGAAGGGGTGATTTCGGGCTTAGGGCCTGATGAGGCGCGCGACGGCGCGCTCAGCCGCCCCCGGGG
>PLFA01000196.1:0-55250 GCA_003136615.1 Caulobacteraceae bacterium
ACGTCATCCTGGAGGCCTCCCGCGCAAACGCGAGAGAGGGTGACATCGCTATCGGTGATCTACAGCAATATCCCGCCTAATTTCCCGTTATCGGAACAAGCGTGATTGGTTATGGCCTTCAACATCGGCTCAGGGTGTCGATGACGGTCGGGACACCCACCACCCCGCCTCCTCACGCAATCCCCTTCAACACCTCACCCAATTCATCCACGGCCTCGGGCGTCGTGGCCCATGAGCACATGAAACGGGCCGTCCCGTCGACGAACCGATAGACGAACCAGCCAGCCTGATTGAGGCGCGCCAGGGCCTGGTCATCCATCGCCACGAAGACGCCGCTGGCCTGGACGGGGTGGGCGATGGGAAAGGGCATGAGGGCGGCGAGGCGTTGGGCCATGGCGTTGGCGTGGGCGGCGCGGCGGACCCAGGCGCCCGTTTCCAGCATGCCGATCCAGGGCGCCGAGAGGAACCGCGCTTTTGAGATCAGCTGGCCGCCNNGTGGGCGGGGCGCCGGCCTTTGTGCCGCCCATGACGGCGATATCGATCCCGAGGCGCGGAAGGGATTTGAGATCAAATCCAGCGGCCGCGGCATTGGCGAGCCGCGCGCCATCCAGGTGAAGCGACACGCCGGCCGCCTGGGCCTGACCGGTGAGATCGGCCAAGGCCTCCCCCCGATAGACCGCGCCAAACTCCGTGGCTTGAGTGAGGGAGAGAGCCGCCGGCGCCTGGCCGTGGGGTGTGTCGGGGCGCGCCAGGGCGGCGGCAAGGGCGGAGGGGTCGATCAGGCCCGAGGCGCCAGCCAGACCGATGATCCCAAGCCCCGCGCCGAAGAAACCCGGCGCCCCGGTCTCGTCCATGGCGATGTGCGCATGTTCATGGCTCAGCACCGCTTCATGAGGCGCGACCAGAGCGCCCAGGGCCAGAGAATTGGCGGCGGTGCCGCTGGCCACGAACCAGACCTCCGCATCCACGTTGAGGAGCTCTCGGATCAGGTCCGCGGCCCGCGCGCTGACGCCGTCGGCGCCATAGCCCGCCTCGAACCCGGCGTTGAAGCGGACCAGGGCGTCCAGGGCTTCGGGCATGGCGCCGGCGACATTGTCCGAGGCGAAATCATAACGGGCCATGAGCGGCTTTCTTCTTGAAGGATCAGGCCGCGTCCCGGGCCCAGGCGCGGAGATCGCCCACGAACAGGTCNNGGCCCAGGATCTGGGCGGCGCCGCATAGAGGGCCTCGCCGGGGAAATTGGCGAAGGCCGTGGGGGTCTCGCAGCGTTCGCCCTCTTTTAGAACCACGCCACCCTCTTCGAGCAACGCCCGATAGTACCAGGCGCCTGTCGTGAAGCTTCCCGTCATCACATAGATCATCAGATTGGTGAGGAGCTGATCCTTCGTGAAGACAGCCTCGAAGGGCGTCTCACGCCGGTCGCACCAGTCATAAAACCGCTCGACGATCCAGGCCGCCTGACCCACGGGGTTGCCGGCGCCCAGCCAGGCGAGGGACTGAGGCTTGGAGGCCTGAAGGCGAAAATAAGCGCCCAACTGATCCATGGCCTGGCCTGTGCGGGTAAGCCAGGCGATCTCCGCGTCACTCTGCGGACCGCCCGCCGGGCGAAGACCGATCATGTTCAAGTGGATCGCGCGCACATTTTGGGCGTGGTCAATACCAAGGCAAGACGTCACCAGACTGCCCCAGTCGCCCCCCTGGGCAAGATAGCGATCGTAGCCCAGCACCTGCGTCATCAGCGTGTTGAAAAGGCGCGCCGTGGCTCTCTGGCCGAAGGGACTCGCGGGCTTGGAGGAGAAACCGAAGCCCGGCAGGGAGGGAATGACAAGGTCAAAGGCGTCGCTGGCGCTCCCGCCATGGCGGGACGGATGGCTGAGCTTATCGATTACACCCCAGAATTCGTAATGGCTGCCTGGCCAGCCATGGCTGAGCAAAAGGGGGCGGCGCCCCTCCGCCTCGCCCACCACATTCAGATAATGCAGGTCGAAATCCTCGACCTTGGCGATGAACTGCGGATAGCGGTTCAGATCCGCCACGGCGGCCCGCCAGTCATAGGCCAGAAGCCAATGATCGCAGAGGGCGCGCAAGAAAGCGCCGTCACACCCATAGGCCCACCCGTCTTCGACCTCGGGGATCGGCGGCCAGGGATAGTTTCGCACCGCGTCCAGCACCGCTGAAATTCTGGCCGTGTCCCAGTTCACCTGAAACGGCGTCGCCTGGTTCATGGATGTGCCCTGGGCATTGCCTGCGAGGGCCCGGCCTATTCCAAGCGGTCGGCGGTGTGAAGGGCGCCGTCCTCGCGGCGAATGCTGAGGGCATAGAGAAGGCCGATCACGGCGCCCTTGATCCTCGGCAACACGACCAGGGTGAAGGCCGCCAGAGGGATCAGAACGCCGGGGACGATCATCGCCACGGGCGCCTTCCAGATGAAGGGAAACAGCAAGAGGGGCGCGACCACGAGGTGGCCCACGATCAGGATGGTGAAATAGGCGGGGCCGTCATCGGAGGGGTATTGATCGAGGTCATGCCCGCAGACGGTGCAGACGAGCGAGACTTTCAGATAGCGATAGAAAATATCCCCCGCTCCGCAATGGGGGCATTTCCCGCGCAGACCACGCAACATGGCGCGGGCCACCGGTCGGAGAGGAGGCGAATTCATGATCTGGATATGGCCCAGAGGCCGCCGAAGCGAAAGGGCGCACGGGTCGCGCCGCGCGCACTCCGATGTGATCACGACCCGGGTTTGGCCGCCGCCACGAAGGCGCCAACCTGACCCGGAAATTCCACGGGGCTTTGTGATCCGTCGGCCGCCACGGCTGAAACGCCAAAGTCATAGTCATCGATATTGATCCCTTTGAGGGTCAGGGTCGTGGCGGCTCCCGCATCACGGCTATGAGTCCAAGAGGGCTCGACGGTGTCGCGCCACCAGACCCGATAACGGGCCGCCCCGGGAACCGCCGCCCACGTGAGCGTCGTATCCGCTGTCACGGCGCCCGAAATCTTCACGTCCATGGGCGGCGGCGGCGCGCTGGCCAGGGCGGCCAGTGTCAGGGCGTTAAGCCGGGTCACCTTAGCGAGATAGGTGAAATCCACGCCCGAGATCACATCGCCATAGGCGATGCCGTTCTCCGTCCGCACATCCTGGTGCTGACGCGTATAGTTCTCATCTCCTTCGGTGATCCGCACCGCCGGGAAACCCGCCGCCTGCATCGGGGCCTGATCGCCGCCCCGGCCAAAGCGGTCGGCCCGCCAGATCTCGCGCACGATAAGGCCGGGCCGGTTTTCCTCCGAGATCGTTTGGATGAACCGCGCGAGATTGCGCGAGGGCGAATCCGCCTCCCCCCCATTGCGCCGCCGCTCGGCGGACTGGGCGGCGGACTCATTCGCCCGCGTGCCCTCTGAGAACACCCGCACCACCTTATCCTCAATGCGCCCATCCTGACCGTGCGTGTTGCCCACGATGTCATTGTTGAGGACAGCCTCCACCCGCCAACCCTTGGCCTTGGCATAGTCGGCAAGAATCTGACCGCCGTAGAGGCCCTGCTCCTCTCCGGACAAGACCGCATAGACGATGGTGGCGGGAAATTTGCGACGGCTCAGCAGACGGGCCGACTCCATCACCGCGGCGACCCCCGAGGCGTCGTCATTGGCCCCCGGCGCGTCGCTCGTGGCGTTCAGTGGGTCGCTCACGCGGCTGTCGATATGAGCGCTGATAATGACCACCCGGTCCGGGTCCGATGTTCCGCGCTGAATGGCCAGCACATCCTGGACCAGGGTGGCCTTAAGGATCCGCGCGCCGGTCTCGGTGGCGGCGGGTGTCTGGATAACGAGGCAGCCGCCACAGTCCTTGCTCAAGGCCATGAAGCGCGCCCCCACCCAGCGCCGCGCGGCGCCGATGCCCCGGACGTCCGAAGTCGTATCCGACAGGGTGTGGCGGGTTCCGAAGGCCACCAGGCGGGTGATGGTCTCCTTGAGCGCCGCCGGATCGGGCGCCAGGTCGACACTTGCCGCCGCGGCTGTCGCCCATAGGCAAACGACGCATGACATGACCTTGGACATCAAACCCATCGCGTGGCCCCTGAAGCTGGGACGTCAGGCGACTCTCGCCCGCGCGCCGTTGGCCTTAGTGCATCAACATGACCACGACAAAATCTCAGCAAAGCAACAAATCCCAGCCAATCCCATCAAGCGGCGCCATGGGATTGACCAACTTGGCGCATAGGAGCGCCCCATCGCTCCGGAGGCTATGGAGCGCTGTAAGCTTTTGAGCGTTCTGTCTTAGCCATAATCTTTGGAGAACATCACGATGAACCCAGTGCATCGCCGGATAGCCGGATCGGCGGTCTGCATTATGGCCGCGGTCTCGATCGCCGCCTGCGCCAGCCATCCCAAACCAACGCCGGTGGCGAGCGCAGCGCCGCCGTCCGCTCCGCCCCCCGCCTATACGCCGCCCTATGCGCCGCCGCCCATGGCCCAGGGCCCGATCGGACCCGTCCCCGGCTCTGTGCAGGACTTTGTGGTCCATGCCGGTGATCGTATCTATTTTGACTTCGACAAATACACCCTGCGCGCGGACGCCGATTCGACCCTGGGCGCGCAGGCGTCGTGGCTGGATCGCTATCCGCAGGTCATGGTGCGAATTGAAGGCAATACCGATGATCGCGGGACACGGGAGTACAATTTCGCCCTGGGCGCCCGGCGCGCGTCTTCTGTAAAGGATTACCTGGTGTCCCATGGTGTGGCGCCGTCGCGTATCGAGACGGTGTCCTATGGCAAGGAACATCCGATCGCGCTGGGTGGGACCGAGGATGACTATGCCAAGAACCGTAACGCCCACACGGACATCACCTCTGGAGCGCGCCCCTCCTAACCCGCCCTGGCGCCGGGCTGCGTGGCTGATCAGCTGCGCGGCCCTCGCAGTGGGCGTTGTCGCGGGCGGCGCTTATCACGCCGTCGCACAGGTGTCGTTGGATGCGCCGCCGCTTGCCGAGTCAGACGCCAAGCGTCTCGACCGGATGGAAAAGGCGATGAAGGAACTGCGCGCCATCGTCTTCCAGGGCCGCGAGACCGGAGCCCCCGTCGTGGTCCAGCCCGCCGACACCGAGGCCAATCTCCAGAGGCTCAGCGACCGGCTGAGCGACCTGGAACAGTCCCTCGCGAAGCTGAATGGGGAGTTGGAGGTTACACGCCACGATGTGGACCAGTCCCGTCAGGGCGCCAGCGACCTGCGCACAACCCTCGCCAGTATGAAGGACGAGATCGCCGCCCTGGAGAAAGCCGTCCAGACGCTGACCCCGCCGCCTCAGCCGGCCGCCCCAGCCCCGGGTGATCTCGGCGCCGGCGCGCCTCAGGCCGCGTCGCCAGCCCTTAATCCCGCCGCACAGTTCGCGGCCGCCCAGACGGCTCTGGAACAGGGCGATATGGCGACGGCGGAGGCCGGGTTTCGCGCCTTCATCGCTCAGAATGGCGATGGGCCTAAGGGTCCAGAAGCGCGCTATGGGCTCGCCCGCGCCCTGATCTCGCGACACGACTGGCAGGACGCCGCCACCGCCGACATCGGCGCCATCCGCGGATGGCCTCACACCCACTGGGCGCCGGCGGCGGTGCTGGACCTCTCCCGGTCCCTTATGGCCCTGGGGAAACCACAAGACGCCTGCGAGACACTCGGCGAACTCACCCGGCGGTACCCGTCCGTGGCCCCCGCGATTTTGAAGGACGCCCGCAATCTTAAGGTCGAAGCCCAATGCGGGTGAGGGTGGGGCGGATGAAAACGGGATTTCGGCCATAGGGGCCGCGCGGGTCTCACGCGCCGCATCACCGGGGGGGGCCTGGCGATGGGAGGGATCGGCCTGCGCCGCGGTTTTGGACCATAGGCTGGCGAGGCGGGACGCCGCGCCCATCATCCTGGGATTTTCGGGCGGCGGCGACTCGATGGCGCTATTGCGCCTGACACGCGACTGGGCCGCCCAGGCGGGCCGCCGTCTCATCGCCGTCACGGTCGACCATCAGATCCGGCCCGAGGGCGCGGCCTGGGCGAGATGGTGTGAGGCCCGTTGCCGCAGCCTCGGCGTGACGCACCTGACGCGCGTCTGGCGCGGCCGCAAGCCCGCGACTGGCTTGCCGGCGGCTGCGCGGGAGGCCCGACACGGCATCCTGGCGGAGGCCGCGCGCCAGGCCGGGGCGCGAGTCATACTCTTGGGCCATACCGCCGACGATGTTCTGGAATCGGCTTGGATGCGGTCGCAAGGTCTTCGCACGCCCGCCCCCCGTGAATGGTCGCCTTCGCCAATTTGGCCGGACGGGCGAGATCAATTTATTCTGCGGCCGCTCTTGGGGGCCCGGCGGGAGGATCTGAGGCTGTGGCTCCGCGAGATCGGCGAGACCTGGATTGACGATCCCGGAAATGATGACCTGACCAGCGCCAGAATTCGCGCCCGGCGGGCGATCAGCCAGGGGGCGACTCCCCAGGATATATCCACACCCCGTCCGCCGGGCCTCCCGCCATTTCAGGAGGGAAGGGCGGGCGAGTTGACAGGCGCCGTCAGCGACTTTCGCGGCGCCGGCGAGCTGGCGGCGCGGGTTTGGCTGGGCGCGGGCTTGGTGTGCGTCGGCGGCGCCCCGAAGGCGCCGCCGCGCCCCGCGCTGGAGACGATCCTGGCGCGCATTTATTCCGGTAAGCCCATCGCCGTGACACTGGCCGGCGCACGCCTGATCGCCGAGGCGGGAACCCTGATCCTGGCCCGCGAAACCGGTGATCGGCGGGGCGGTCGCGGCGTGGACATGCCCCTTCGGCCCGGCCCAACGGCAATCTGGGACGGGCGCTTCGAGGTCATCGCCAGGGCCCCCGGGTGGTGCGTGGGTCACCTCGCAGGGAGGGCGAGGAAACTGGACTCTGTGTCGGGGGAGGTTTTGAAAAGCCTTTCAGGCGGCGGGCGGCGGGCGGTTCCCGCGTTGCTGGGACCGGCCGGCGAGGTGCTCTGTCCCACCCTGCAACGCACTGACGCGGGCGAAGCGCGGTCTCTGATTATGCGAAGACTTGCCGCCCATTGTGGGGCGATCCAACATGAATCTGAGCTCGGCACATGGCGTAATGCCCGATTACCCCCTAAATCCTTACCCATGAGAGGTATGAGGCCCGCCGATGAACCTTCGTAACCTAGCGATTTGGGGCGTGATCGTTCTCGCCCTGATCGCCGTCTTCAGCATCATGAACAGCGGATCCCACGGCGGGAGCTCGCACCAGGTCGCCTATTCCGACCTGTTGAGCCGCGTGGACAGCGGCGATGTCCGGTCCGTGAAAATACATGGCCAGACCATCGAAGCGCGCGACCGTCAGGGCGAAACCCTCA
This sequence comes from Caulobacteraceae bacterium, assembly GCA_003136615.1. Classification (GTDB taxonomy): domain Bacteria; phylum Pseudomonadota; class Alphaproteobacteria; order Caulobacterales; family Caulobacteraceae; genus Acaudatibacter. The sequence continues at coordinate 7,350 of PLFA01000196.1, forward strand.
CGGCGACCGGCCCGATGGAGACGGAGGATCTGCAAAAGCGGCTTGAGCAGCATGGCGCGTCCTTCGAGTTCGAGCAGCCCGGCGCGGGTATTCTGCCCAGCATTCTGCTCAACATGCTGCCCATCCTTTTGCTGATCGGCTTCTGGGTGTTCTTCATGCGCCAGATGCAGGGCGGGGCGCGTGGCGCCATGGGCTTTGGCAAGTCCAAGGCGCGTCTGCTGACCGAGAACAAGAACCGCGTGACCTTTGATGACGTCGCGGGCGTGGACGAGGCCAAGGAAGACCTCACCGAAATCGTCGACTTCCTGAAAGACCCCGCCAAGTTCCAGCGGCTAGGCGGCAAGATCCCCAAGGGCGCCCTGATGATCGGCCCTCCCGGCACCGGCAAGACCTTGCTGGGTCGCGCCGTGGCCGGCGAGGCGGGCGTGCCATTCTTCTATATTTCGGGTTCCGACTTCGTGGAGATGTTCGTGGGCGTCGGCGCGAGCCGNNCGGCCGCCATCGCGGCGCGGGTCTCGGCGGCGGTAATGACGAGCGCGAGCAGACTCTCAATCAGCTTCTGGTCGAGATGGATGGCTTCGATCCCAATGAGAGCATCATCGTTATCGCCTCCACCAACCGGCCCGATGTGCTCGATCCCGCCCTGCTGCGTCCGGGGCGCTTTGATCGCCAGGTTGTGGTGCCCAATCCCGACGTGAACGGCCGCGAGAAGATTTTGCGCGTCCACATGCGCAACGTGCCCCTGTCCTCCGACGTGGACGTTCGGGTGATCGCGCGAGGCTGCCCAGGTTTCTCGGGAGCGGACCTGGCTAATCTGGTTAATGAGGCGGCCCTGATGGCGGCGCGACGCAATCGCCGCATGGTCATGCAGCGCGACTTCGAAGACGCCAAGGACAAGGTCATGATGGGCGCCGAGCGCAAATCGATGGTCATGACCAACGAAGAGAAGAAGAAGACCGCCTATCACGAAGGGGGACACGCCCTCGTCGCCCTCTCAGTGCCCGCGGCCGACCCCGTGCATAAGGCCACGATCATCCCCCGGGGCCTCGCTCTGGGTATGGTCATGCAGCTGCCCGAGGGCGACCGGCACTCCCTGGACTTCGAGCAGATGACCTCGCGCCTGGCCATCATGATGGGGGGGCGGGTGGCCGAGGAGCTGATCTTCGGCAAGAACAAGATCACCTCTGGCGCCTCAAGCGACATCCAGGCCGCCACGGGGCTCGCGCGCAACATGGTCACCCGCTGGGGCTATTCGGACGAGCTGGGAACCGTTTCCTATGGCGACAACCAGGAAGAGGTGTTCCTGGGTCATTCCGTGGCCCGCACTCAGAACGTCTCCGAGGACACAGCCCAGAAGATCGATCTGGAGGTTCGCCGCCTCGTGCAGGGGGGCTTGGATGAGGCCCGGCGGATACTCACCGAGCGACTCGAGGATCTGCATAACGTCGCCAAGGCCCTGCTCGAATATGAGACCCTTTCGGGCGACGAGATTCAGAACGTTATCAAGGGTGTGAAGCCCAACCGCGACGAGCCTGAGTTGCGCCTGCCGACGCCTCCCCGGGTTTCCGTCCCATTGGCGCCGCGGCCGGATCCGGAATTGGCGTGAATTGCACGCTCCCTCCCCGCTCCCGGAGGGGATAGCCTCTAGCGACGGATGCTGAGCCGATGATCGGCCCCGCGCGGGTGATGGGCATCCTGAATGTCACCCCTGACAGCTTCTCCGATGGCGGCTGTTTCGCGCGCGTCGAGGCGGCGGTGGCTCATGCGGGGCGCCTGATCGCGCAGGGCGCAGATGTTCTCGATATCGGGGGGGAATCCACCCGCCCCGGCGCCGCGCCGGTGAGCGAGGCCGAGGAGCTGGCCCGCGTGATTCCGGTGATCGCCGCGGTCCGCGAATTTAGCACCATTCCCATATCCATCGACACGATGAAGCCTGCGGTGGCGCAGGCCGCGGTAGGCTTGGGCGCGAGCCTCTGGAATGATGTCACGGCCTTGAGTTTTGCCCTGGAGAGCCCGGCCATGGCCGCGACCCTGGGCTGCGAGGTGGTCCTTGGTCACATGCAGGGTGAGCCGGCTACGATGCAGAAGGCGCCTCACTATGACGATGTCGTGGCGGAGGTGAGCGAGCGCCTTCTGGAGAGGGCGCGGGTCGCCATGGCGGCGGGGGTCCGCAGAGAGAAGATTTGGCTCGATCCCGGCATCGGTTTTGGCAAGACCGCCGCCCATAATCTTGAGCTCCTCGCGGGCCTTGATCGTCTGGTGGGTCTGGGCTTTCCCGTCCTGCTGGGGGCCAGCCGCAAGGGCTTTATCCGCACCTTGGACCCGGCGGCTTACGACGCCGGATATCGCCTCGGCGGATCATTGGCCGCGGCTCTAGCCAGTGTGGCAGCGGGCGCGGCCATGGTTCGCGTCCATGACGTCGCCGAAACGGTCCAGGCCTTGGCTATGGCGAAGGCCATATCGGAGGCCAGAACCTATCATGCGGGCACGCATGGCTAAGCCACAGGCGCGGGTCCTGATTATCGCCGGCTCGGATAGCGGAGGCGGGGCCGGCGTCCAGGCCGATATCAAGACGGTCACCATGCTCGGCGGCTATGCGGCGACCGCGATCACCGCGATCACCGTCCAGAACACCCTGGGCGTCCTGGCGGTCCACGCCCTACCCGCAGCCTTGATAGAAGCCCAGGCGCGCGCCGTCCTCACCGATATCGGCGCGGACGCCATCAAGACAGGTCTGTTGGGCTCGGCGGCTACCGTCGAGGCGGTGGCGGCCTTGTTGGATGACTATCCCGACATTCTGGCTGTCGTCGATCCTGTCATGGTCGCCAAGGGGGGCCAGGACCTCCTGGATTCGGCTGGCCTTGAGAAGCTGCGCGCGCTTCTCCTGCCCCGGGCCGCGCTTATCACGCCTAACGCGCCCGAGGCGGCGGCGCTAACGGGGTTGGCCGTGGAAACCCTCGACGACGCCCGCCGCGCGGCCGAGGCTTTGCTGACCCTGGGCGCGCGCGCCGTGCTGCTTAAGGGCGGCCACGTGGCCGGAGATCGGGTGATCGACCTGCTCGCGACCTCGGCCGGGGAGACCCTGTTCGAGGGGCCGCGGCAAGACACGCGCCACACCCATGGCACCGGCTGCACCCTGGCGTCCGCCTGCGCGCTCGGCCTCGCTGAGGGCCGGCAGCTGGATCTCGCCGTGGCCCGCGCCTGGGCCTATGTGGCCGAGGCGATTCGGTCCGCGCCGGGCCTCGGCGCCGGTCACGGACCTCTCGGTCACGCCTGGCCGCTTCGCGGGAAATGAGCGATCTTGAGGGCAGCTTAAGGGAAATTCTGCAGCAGACGCCTGGCCTGATGCGGGTTCTCGCCACGGCGCGGGATCTCGCCCTGCCTGACTGGATGGTCTTCTCCGGCGCAGTCTACCAGCCGGTCTGGAATCAACTCACCGGCCGCGCCCCGGACCATGGTCTTTCTGACTATGATCTTGGCTATTTCGACGCCTCGGACATCTCCTATGAAGCCGAGGACAAGGTTATTCGCCGGGTCGCCGCCGCCTTTCAGCCACCTCTGCGAGACCTGGTGGAGGTGCGCAATCAGGCCCGCGTCCACCTCTGGTTCAAGGATCGCTTCGGCGAGCCATATATAGCCCTGACCAGCACCGCCGAGGCGCTTGAACGCTTCGTCGCGCCGGCTTTCGCGGTCGGGGTGCGGATGGAGGCCGACTCCCGCCTGACCATCGTGGCGCCCTTTGGTCTGGAGGACCTGTTCGCCATGCGCATCCGGCCGAACCCGAATCGCCAACCTAAGGGCCTCGCGGGCATCATCGCCAAGGCCAGGGCGCGCTGGCCCGAAGTCGTCGCCGCGGACGCCGCCCTATAGCCCAAAGGCCACAGCGGCGCGGAAAGCGTGACGTTGGGTGGCGCGCGTTTCGGGTTGGAAATGGGCGCGGCGGTGGGATGTGGCATCAGAGCCCGCCTGGCGAAGCCGGGTGATTTCAAGGGGCGGCGTAAGAGACATCCGACGATGGAGCACGCACGACTTGGCGCGCGAGCCGACAGGATCGGCTTTATACTGAGCCTCACCCTGCTCATCGCCTCTTCAGCGGCGGCCCAAGCCGTCGTCCAGCAGCCGTCCACGTCGCCGCCGCCCAAACAGAAGGCCCCGAAACCCCCGGCGCCCCCCAAGGCCAAGGCCGCCGCCGACGAGGCGGCCGATGCGGCGGACGCCAGGAGCCCCACGCCCACGGTCTCGGAGCTCACCGTCACCGGCCATCGCACCGTCCCGCAATACGGAGCGGTCGTTGGCGACATCAAGCCGGAGCTCCAGCTAGGCCCCGCGGACATACAGTCCTTTGGGGTGAGCACGGTGACTGAGTTGCTCAGCGAGCTCTCGCCGGAAACGCGCAGCGACCGGGGTCGAAGCTCCGAGGCGCCAGTCATTCTGCTCAATGGTCGTCGGATCAGCGCGCTGAATGAAGTGCAGAATATCCCGGTGGAGGCGATCCTGCGGGTGGACATCCTGCCCGAGGAAGTGTCGCTCAAGTACGGCTACACGGCCGACCAGCGGGTGGTGAATATCGTGCTGCGCCGCCGCTTCCACGCCACGACCCTGGAGGGCGTCGGCGGCGGCCCCACCGAGGGCGGCGAGGTCACGGGACAGGCGGAGGCCGACCTCATTCATATCCGGCGCGACGACCGGCTGAACCTCGATCTCAAGTATCAGGGCAATAGCCAGATCACCGACGCCGCCCGCGACATCATCGAACCGGCGCCGGCGCAGCCCTATTCCCTCGCCGGCAATATTCTGGGCGGCAGCTCTGGCGCCGCGCCCACGACGACAAATGTCGCCCCCTACAGGACCCTGACGCCGGAGAGTCAGACCGTCACGGCCAATGCCGTTCTGGCCCACCCTTTGCCGCACGACATCAACGCCACGGTCAACGCCACATTGAGCGCCAATCAAAGCGTGGGGTTGCAGGGCCTGCCAGATCTGAGCCTCGATGTTCCCGCCGGAACGCCCTTCTCGCCCTTTGCGGGGCCGGTGGTGGATGAACGCTATGTGGACCGGCCCCTGCGGCAATATGTCGATGGGTGGACGGCCCATCTGGGCGGGACGCTCAACAAGGACGCCAAGGACTGGCGGCTTTCACTCACCCAGGCCTATGACCACGCGGACACCCAGACCGACACGGACACCGGGATCAATCCGGCGCCCCCGCAGAGCGCGGTAAATGCGGGGACCCTCAATCCCTTCGGCGCCCTGCCGGCGACTCTGATCCAGGCCACGCCGCAGACCTATGCCCGCTCGATCACCGATTCAGCCAATATGCAGGTCCTGGCCAACGGGCCTTTGCTTAAAGAACCGGCCGGGAACATCTATGTGAGCGCCAAGGCGGGCGACACCCAGAGCTGGCAGGCCTCCTATTCCACGCGCGGCGCCCAGACCCAGTCGGTCTACCTCACCCGCAATGACGCCAATGCCCAACTGAGCCTGGATGTGCCCCTGGCGAGCCGGGAGAAGCACGTCTTCGCTTTCGTGGGCGATCTCTCCCTCAACGGCAACGCCGCCATCGACCGGTTGTCGGACTATGGGACGCTGAAATCCACCGGCTTTGGGGTCAATTGGACGCCATTTCCGGGCTGGAACCTGATCGTCTCGCATACCAATGATCAGCAGGCGCCGACGGTGCAGCAACTGGGCGGCCCCATGGTGGTCACGCCGAACGTGCCGATCTTCGACTATGTCACCGGCCAGTCGGTGGATGTCACCCAGATCAGCGGAGGAAACCGCAGCCTGACAGCCGACAACCGCAACGTCCTGAAGATTGGCCTGACGATCAAACCGCTCCCAAAGGAGAACCTGACGGTCACGGCCAACTATATCAAAAGCGATATCGACAACCCCACCCAGGCCCTCCCGGCCATCACCTCCGCCATCGAACAGGCCTTCCCCTCGCGCTTCGTGCGGGACGCGGCGGGCCAGCTGATTGAATTTGACGACCGCCCGGTGAACTTCGCCCGCTCGGAGCGCACGGAACTTCGCTGGGGTTTCAACTGGTGGCGACCCATCGGGCCCCAGCCCAAGCCCAGGTTCGCCAGAGGCGGCTTTCAAGGCGGCGCCTTTCCCGGGGGCGGCTTTCGGCCGGGCGGCCAGGGTGGCGGCGCGCCAGAGGGTCCCCCGACCGGAGACGCCGGGAACCCGCCACCGGGCGCACCGCCGTCGCCCGGAACCGGGGGCGCTCAGGGTGGGCCCGGAGCCTCGGCGGCGGCCTATGGCGGTCGCGGTTTCACCGGCGGAGGCGGCGGCGGCCGGGGCGGGCGGGGTTTTGGCTATAGCCTCGACCGTCCCAGCGCCGGGCGCCTTCAGGTGGCGGTTTACCACACGATCTATTTCAAGGACCTGCTGGTGGTGGCGCCGGGGGGACCAACCCTCGATTTACTGAACGGCGCGCCGGCCTCCTTCACGGGCGGCCAGTATCGCAATGAGGTGGAGGGCCAGGTCGGCTTCACCTTGCGAAACTATGGCGCGCGTCTCAGCGCCGATTGGAAGAGCGGCACCTTCGTCGATGGCCAGGGGACGGCCACGGGACCCCTGGCGTTCTCCAGCCTGACCACGCTCAATCTGCGTCTGTTCGACAATCTGGGTCAGGATCGCATGCTGCTGAAGCGCTATCCCGAGCTGAAGGGCGTCCGGATCAGCCTCAACATCACGAACCTCCTCGATGAGCGCGTCACGGTCCGCGACGCCGCGGGCGTCACGCCGATCAGCTATCAGCCTGGCTATATAGATCCGGTGGGACGGGCAATCAGCTTGAGCATACGCAAGCTGTTCTACTGACGCGGGTGCGCCTCTGGCGTCACGGCTGAAGCTCGCGCTTGAAGAATTCCAGATAGGTGCGCCAGAGTTGGAGCTGCTGGGCCTCGCCCTGGATGCCGTGGCGCTGGCCGGGAAAGAGCATCAGATCGAAGGGGACGGAGAGGCGTTGCAGCCGCGCCATGACGGCGAAGGAATTGTCCACCTGGACATTGTCGTCGGCCAATCCCTGCATGAGGAGGAGCCGGCCGCGCAGATCTTCCAAGCGGGGAATGACCGACGAGGCGTCATAGGCGGCCTCATTGGCCTGAGGCAGGCCCATATAGCGCTCGGTATAGTGGGTGTCGTACTGGCGCCAATCGGTGGGCGGCGCGCCGGCCGCGCCAGCCTTGAGATGGGTGCGCGGATCGGTGAGCATGCGGAGCGTCATGTAGCCGCCATAGGACCATCCGGTGACGCCAATCCGGTCAGCCGCCACGAAGGGCTGGGCCCGCAGCCAGTCGAGTCCCACGACCTGATCATCCACCTCCACGGTCCCCATGCGCCGGGAGATGGCCGTCTGAAACTTTTCGGAGCGATTGGCGGAGCCTCGATTATCCAGGGCGAAGAGGATGTAGCCGGCCTCCAGATAGAGCTTGTCGCGCGGATTACCCCAGGCGCGCGTCACGGTCTGAACCCCGGGCCCGCCATAGACCTCGACGATGACCGGGTATTTGCGCGACGGATCGAAGCCCACGGGCTTCTGAATTTCGTAGTGCAGGTCCTCGCCGTCCGCGGCCTTCAGCACGCCAAATTCCGGCGCCGGGTACCTGTCCGCATAGGGGTAGAAGGGATGGTCCGCGTCCAGGGGATTTTCCGCGATCCAGCGCAGGCGCCGGCCCTGCAGATCATAGAGCGCGGTCTGAGGCGGCGTGGCCGGATCGGAATAGTACCCCACAAAGACATTGGCGGCCCGGGGCATCACGGCGGTCCACCAGCCATGGCCAGAGGTGATCGCTTTGGGGGGTCCGGGGGTTTTGTAAGACACCACATAAAGCTGACGCTCTATGGGCGTGTCGCCCGACGCCATGACATAGGCGAGGCCCCGCGCCTCATCGACGCTCACGAGCCCCGGCGCATGGACGCCCGCGCCGCCGCCCCCGCCGGCATGAGGCGCCTCGCCCGACGTCACGGCGTGAACCAGCCGCCCCTCGGCGTCATAGAGATAGAGTTGGTGGGCCCCCGTCCGGGCCGAACCCCACAGGAAGCCCCCGTCCTTCAAGGGGTGGAAATCGTCATCCAGACTGATCCAGGGCTCCTGATGCTCGGAGAGCAGGATCTTGGAGGCGCCTGTCTTGGGATCGATCCGTAAGAGATCGATCTGGGTTTGGGCGCGGTTCTGGCGCTCCACATAGAGAACCTTGCCGTCCGCCGACCATCGCGCCCGGGCGAGATAGATATCGCTATCGGCCCCCAGATCCGCCTTCACGGGCGCCGCGCCCGGGGTCAGGGGCTGGATGAAGAGGCTCACCAGGGCGTTGGGCGTGCCGGCCCTGGGATAGCGCTGCGGGGTGATTTTGACGCCGTCGGCCCCGATCTCCAGACGCTCGGCGATCTCCACGGGACTTTCGTCCACCCGGGCATAGGCGATGAACTGTTCGTCCGGCGACCACCAATAGCCGGTGTAGCGGCCCATCTCTTCCTGGGCGACGAACTCCGCGACGCCATAGCTGACCACCCCGGCGCCCGGGGGCGAGATCGCCCGGTCGGCGCCTGACGCCAGATCCAGCACGCGCAGCGTCTGATCGCGCACATAGCTGGCGTATCGCCCTTTCGGCGAGAGGCGCCCGTCCGTGGCGCCCGCGCCGGCTTCGGTGAGATGGGTCACCGCCCCTGTATCCGCGTCGGCGATGAACAGGCCGCCGCCGGCCGGGATCAGCAGGCGATCGCCGCTTTCCGACCACTCATAGGAGACGACGCCGGAGAGGGCGGCCAGTCTCTGGCGTTCGCGGCGGCTCTTTTCTTCTTCGCTGAGCGCTTGGCCGCGCGGCTCCACGGCCTCGCCCGAGACCAGAAGCCGCGCCGCGCCGCCCGCCGTGGGGGCGGTCCAGAGATCGAACTTGTACTGGTTCTGGGCCTCGGGCTTCAGCCAGGTCACCCACTTGCCATCCGGCGACACCTCGACGCCCCGGGCCGCCGGACCCGAGAGGGACGGGCTGGCGAAGACCCGCTCGGGGGTCAGGGGCGGGGACGCCGCCACGGCCGGAGAGGCGATAAGGGTCATGAGCGCGATGATCTTGGCGGCATGGGGAAGGGACATGATGACGGCCTCAAACACATGATGTGCGTCGTGTCCAACGGCGCCGGTTCACGGCCGCGCGGCTGCGGTCGCCTGACGGATGGCCGCGAACTCCGAGCCGCTGTTCCAACTTGGCCAGGCGCTGGAATTGGCGACCTCTTGGCCCACCGCATAGATCAGGTCGACATCCTGGGCGGCCCCCCGCAGATCCCAGTCGGCGTCCCAGGCGTCACAGGTCTTGTGATAGCAATGTGCCGTATAGTCATCGACCCATTTTTCTCCCGCCGCGCGACCGCCGTTCACAAGATCCGGGCCCCCGCCGATGGCCATGAGCAGCAGAGTGGGCACGCCGCGTTTGGCCAGGGAAAAGTGATCGGCGCGGTAGAAGAGCCCCCGCTCGGGATGCGAATCCGGCGTCACCACGCGGCCCTGCGCGGCGGCGGCGCGGTCCAGATCGCCTTCGAGGCTATCCTGACCCGCGCCGATGAGGACCACATCCCGGGAGGGGCCGGCGGTCTCCAGAATATCCATGGTGAAATTGGCCGCCGTGGTCGCCAAGGGATAGATCGGATGAGTCGCATAGGTCTCCGACCCCAGGAGGCCCCGCTCCTCGGCGGTCCAGATGGCGAAAACCACGGTTCGCGCCGGCGGCGGGGCGGCGGCGAAGGCGCGGGCGATCTCCAGAACGCCGGCGACGCCCAGGCCGTCATCATTGGCGCCGCGCCGGATCGTGGCTCCCGTGGCGTCGGGCGGCCCCACCCCATAGGCGTCCCAGTGCGCCCCGAACATGACGGTCTCGCCCGGCCGCGTGGCGCCGGGAATCCTGGCCAGAATGTTGTGGCTCTGAATGAGGCTGTGGGTGACCGGCGCCGCTAGCGTCAGGTTGGCCGCGCCGATGGCGATGGGGTGAAAATCCGCGCGGCGGGCGCGAACCTTGAGGGCCTCGAAATCCAGGCCGGCGCGGCGGAAGAGCGCCACCGCCGCGTCACGCTGCAACCAGCCCTGGACGAGCACCGGCTCAGGGCCGCCCTGGGGCCGCACGATGTCGAACACTTCGCCCAGGCCCGCATTTACCGTGGACCAGCCATAGCCCGCCCCCGGAGTCTCATGCACGATCAAGGCGCCGACGGCGCCGCGCCGGGCCGCCTCCTCGAATTTATAGGTCCAGCGGCCATAATAGGTCATGGCCTTGCCGCCGAACTTTCCCGCCACGGGGTCGGTGGCGAGGGCCTCGAAGTCGGGGTCATTGATCAGGAAGACCGCGATCTTTCCGTGCAGGTCGGCGCCCTTGAAATCGTCCCAGCCTCGCTCGGGCGCTGAAACGCCATAGCCCACGAAGACCATCGGCGCCTTGCGGATATCAACCGCGTCCACGGGCCGGGCGGTGGCGAGAGTGATGTCGCGTCCCCGTTCGGGAATGACGGGGGCGCCCAGCCCATTGATCCGAAGCTCCGTCGGCGCGCCCATGAGAGTGTGGACCAGCGGCACATCCTGGGTCCAGCTTCCCGCCTCGCCCCCGGGCGCGAGACCCAGGGCCTTAAAGCGGCCGATGAGATAATCCAGCGTCACCGCCTCGCCCGGCGTGCCCGGGGCGCGACCCTGGAAGGGATCGGACGCCAGCGCCTTCACCGTCGCCGAGAGTTGGGCCGGATCTACTGGGTCGGAAGGCGCCGCGGCCTTCGCGGGACCAAGATCGAGGATCAGGGCGCCCAGAACGGCGCAAAGCGGGAGGCTCAGTCTCATCTTCTTCAGGACCTCGATATGGCAAAAACCACATGACGCGTCAGGACGTGGCCGTTCACGTCGGTCGGGCCGTGGTCAGGGCGCCGTAGAGATCGGGTCTGCGGTCGCGGAAGAAGCCCCAGGCGGCGCGGTGGGTGGCGAGGAAATCAAGATCGAAGCTCGCCACGGCGATCCCGGTCTCCGCGCGGCCGAGGTCCGCGACGAGGTCGCCGCGATGGTCGCTGATGAAGCTCGACCCATAGAAGGTCTGGCCCCCTCCGGGATATCCAGGCCAGGGCTCAAAGCCCGTCCGATTGGCGCCGACCACGGGGATAATGTTGGAGACGGCGTGCCCCTGCATCGCGCGCCGCCAGGGCGCCGCGGTGTCGAGACTGGGGTCGTGGGGCTCGCTGCCGATGGCGGTGGGATAGAAAAGCGCCTCCGCCCCCATCAGGGCCATGGCGCGGGCGGCCTCCGGATACCATTGGTCCCAGCAGATCCCGACGCCGAGGCGGCCGTGGCGGGTGTCCCAGACCTTGAAACCCGTGTCGCCTGGCCGGAAATAGTATTTCTCCTGATAGCCGGGCCCATCTGGGATGTGGCTTTTTCGATAAACGCCGAGCAGAGAGCCGTCGGCATCGGCCATGACGAGGCTGTTAAAATAGTGCGGCCCCTCCTTCTCGAAGATGGAGATGGGCAGGACGACGCCCAGTTCGCCTGCTAGGGGCGCGAGGGCTCGGACGCACGGATGGTCGCGCCAGCGATGGGCCTCGGCGAACCACCGCTCATCCTGAAACACGCAGAAATAGGGGCCCTGAAACAGTTCGGGTGGCAATATGACCTGGGCGCCGGCGGCCGCGGCCTCGCGGATCAACCCGGAGATCAAGGCGATATTGGCGTCGCGGTCGGCGGTGAACGGCGCCTGCAGCGCCGCCACGGTGATTGAGCGGGCCATCAAGCGGGTTCCTGCTGGCTGATGCAGTGAAAAGAGCCGCCGCCGCTGATCAGGGCGCGGGAAGACAGGCCGATGACCTCGCGTCCGGGAAAAACCTTGGCCAGAGCCTCCAAGGCTTGCCCCCCAAAAGGCTCGGCATAGATGGGCACGACCACCGCGCCATTACCTATCAAAAAGTTCATACTGGAGGCGGGTATTATTGCGTCCTGCTCATCAATGATCCGGCCGGGCGCGGGAATGCGGACTACCTTCAGCCGGGCGCCCGTCGCGTCCCGGGCCTCGGCGAGGACCTTGGCGGCCGCGTCATAAACCCGGGCGTTCGGGTCATCGGCGGCCACCGCCACGGGGCAGGCCGCGACGCCGGGCGCGAGGAAGCGCGCGAGATTGTCCACATGTCCGTCGGTATGATCGTTGAGCAAGCCGTCGCCGAGCCAGATGACGTGGCGCGCGCCGAGCGCCTCGGCCAGGGCCGTCTCGGCCCTGGCGGCGTCCCAGCCAGGATTGCGGTTGGGGTTCGTGAGGCATTGACGGGTTGTCAGCACCGTACCCTGACCGTCGTGATCGAGCGCGCCGCCTTCAAGCACGAACTCATGGCGGGTGAGATTCGCGGGTGAGGCGGCGGCGATCTGGTCGGCGACGCTTTCATCGCCCGGCAGCTCATAGCGCCCGCCCCAACCGTTGAAGCGAAACGCCGCCGCTTCTTCGGGGGCGGTAAAAATGGGGCCGGTGTCACGTAGCCAGATATCGCCAAAGCGTCCGGCTACGATTTCCACGCCAGAGGCGCCGCCGAGAAGCGTCCTCGCCTCCGCCGCCGCGGACTCGCCGCAGGTCATCAGCTTGACCCTCTCGCGTCCCGGACCCGCCAGGGCCAGAGCCAGGGCGGCCACCTCCGCCTGGGCGGGGGCGAGGTTGTCTTCCCAAAGATCGGCGTGGCTGGGGAAGCCCACCCACATGGCGCGGTGGCGCGCGAATTCCGCCGGGACGGGACCCATCAGAACTCAACTCCCCAGATAGGTGGCGAACCAGGCCAGTTGCCGCGCGCGCAGATCCTTCAGATCCGCCGGATCACGGATGGCGTGGCCCTGACCCTGATAAACAATGAGGGAGGTGGGAACGTCCTCCGCCTTCAGGCCGTGCCAGAACTCAAAACTCTGGGGCGCCGGGCACTCCACGTCGCGCTCGCCCACATAGATCAAGGTCGGGGTGCGCGCGTTTTTGATGGCCAGGATCGGGGACGCCTTTTCGTATATCGCGGGGTCGTCATAGGCCGAGGCCCCGAAGAAGGGGATCATCCACTTGTCGATGCCGTTTTCACCGTAATAGCTGATCCAGTTGGCGATGCCGGCCCCCGAAATGGCGGCGGCGAAACGGTGCGAATGGGTCACCGTCCACATGGTCATGTAGCCGCCATAGCTGTGGCCAAAGACGCCCAGGCGCTTGTCGTCCACGGGGGCGAGGGTCTCAACCTTGTCCACGCCTGCGAGGATGTCACGCAGGTCGCCGCCGCCGAAATCGCGCACATTGGCCCGCGTGAAGGCCTCGCCCTGGCCATAGCTGCCGCGGGGATTGGCATAGAAAACGTAGTAGCCCCGGCGCAGCCACTCCGCGATGGGGAAGAGACCGTCGTCATAGGCGGCGACATAGTGGGGCGTGACCGCGGCGCTGGGTCCGCCATGGATTTCCACGACCAGGGGATGGCGCCCGGGTGTGGGAGCGAGAGGGGCCAGCAGCCATCCCTGCACATCGAAACCCTCGTTCTTCCAGGCGACGCTCATGGCGCGTGTCTGAGGGGCCAGGGCGGCATTGCTCTCTGTGACCGGGCGAAACGCCGGGCCTGGGGCGCCCGCGAGGATCTCGGGCGCATGGGTGAAATCCTGGGATTCGGCGGCGGCCAAGGCGCCATCGGCGCTGAAGCTTACCCGGCCATCCGCCGCGCGGGTGCTGACCGGCGCGGCCCAGCGGGTCTCGAGCGCGCCGCGAACGGTATCGACGGATACGATTTCTTCCTGCTCGCCCCGCAGCAGGGTCGCCAGGAGGCGCCCGTCCCGCCAGCCCGTCAGGGAGGTGAAGGTAGCCTTCAATCCTGGCGTGATGTCCTTCGCCACTCCGCCTGAGAAAGGCGCCGCGTAGATATCGCCGCCCACCGAGCCGAAATCACTCATGAGGCCACCGATGAAGACCACGGATCGCCCGTCGGGAGACACGCGCGGCGCGTTCATCTGGACATCGGGCGCCGCGATAACCCGCGCGGGCGATCCGTCCAGATCCACGGCGATCAGCTTGGCGATCCACCAGTTATCGTCGCCATTGCCCTTGGCGGCGGTGGCCACGAAACCCTGGCCGTCCGGGCGCCAGTCATATTCGTAGATGAAGGTGTCGGCCGGCGAGACATAGCGAAGGGCGCCGCCCGCGGCGGGCAGCACGGCGATCCGTTTTTCATCGGCCACGGTGAGGGCGTCGATATCGCCCACCAGTTGCGCGCCCGCTTCCACCGCGCCCGTTTCCTTGTGGGCGCCCGGCGTCGCCATGAGGGCGATCAGGGTTCCATCCGGCGAGAAACGCGGCGTCTGGGCCACGCCCGCAAGGCTCGCCAGGACCTTGGCCTGGCCGCCCCTCACCACGTCCAGCGCGGCCTGGCCCGTCTCCGCATCGGTCGCGATAAAGGCCAGGGCGGCGCCATCCGGCGACCAGGTGAGACCGGCATAGCGGCAGGCCGGGCAGGGGTCATAGGTCGCGACGACCGCGCCGGTCAGGCGATCACGGACAACCACCGGTCCCCGCGGGCGTTTGGTCGTGGGCGCCAGGGGCTGATCAGTCTCGACGCTGGCGATCAAGGCCCCGGAAGGCGAGAGGCTGACCTCGGCGAAGGCGTGCAAGGAGGGCGGGGAGGGTGTCTGGGCCGACGCGGCGTGAACGAACGAGACCGCCAGCAAAAGACCGGCGCCGAGGCCAAGGCACTTGAAGCTCGCCAAGATCAAAACCCCTCCCACATGGATATCCAACGCGTTCTTTAGGAGAGGCTGGCCATGGGCGATAGGCTGACGGCAGTCTCTGGGGTCATTGATTTCCCGCTGGGGTCGTGAATCTAACGTCTCCCATGGCCCCGCCGACCCTCGTTCCCATATCCCTGGCGCTCCAGGATCGCGATCCCGCCGCCTTCGCCGCCGAGATGGGGCGAAGCTTCGCGCGCCATGGATTCGCGGTGGTGACCGACCCCGACCTGGATTTGGCGAGGATCGCGGGCGCCCTCGACGCCGCCAAGGCCTTCTTCGCGCTCCCCGACGAGGTCAAGCGCCGCTACGCCATCGTCGGGGGACTGGGCCAGCGGGGCTACACGCCAGTTGGGGTGGAAACCGCCAAGGGCGCGACCGCCAGCGACCTCAAGGAATTCTGGCACGTGGGCCGCGAACTTCCGCCCGGCCATCGCCTCAAGGCCTTCATGCCAGAGAATATCTGGCCCGAGGCGCCGGCCGACTTTCGCCCCGCCATGCTGTGGCTGTTCGAGGCGCTGGATGAGCTCGGAGGTCGCCTGCTGAGCGCCGTCGCGCTCTATCTCGGGGTTGAACAAGACGCCTTCGCCAGCGCAGTGGCCGAGGGCAATAGCGTGCTACGCCTCCTGCACTACCCGCCAACGTGCGGCGGAGGCCCCGCGATCAGGGCAGGCGCCCATGAAGATATCAACGCCATCACGCTCTTGCTGGGCGCCGAGGAGGCAGGTCTTGAGATCCTGGACCGGGACGGCGCCTGGCGGGCGATCGATCCGCCGCCAGACGCGGTGGTGGTCAATATCGGCGACATGCTTTCGCGCCTGACCAATGACGTTCTGCCGTCCACGACCCACCGCGTCGTCAATCCCGCGCCGGAAAGGCAAGGCGTGGCGCGCTATTCCACGCCGTTTTTCCTGCATTTTCGACCCGACTTCATTATCGAGACGCTGAGCTGTTGCGTGTCGCCGGAGAGACCGAACCGGTATCCGCAGCCCATCACGGCCGACGACTTCCTTCGCCAGAGGCTGAAGGAGATCAAGCTAGGTTAGGATAGCTCAACCGCCCCGTGTTCCCGGGCGGGAAGGCTCAGGCCGTGGGGGCGCTGGCGATCTTGGCCTTGACCTGGCGCTTGATCTTCAGAGCGCGGGCCGAAAGGGCCTCATCGCGGGCCTTGAGCAGAAACACGTCTAGGCCGCCGCGGAAATCCAGGGTGCGGCGGGCGGCGTTGGAAATATTCAGGCGGAAATTGCGGCCCAGGCTCTCGGACTGCAGGCTCGCCGTGGCGAGCGCCGGCAGAAATCGGCGCTTGGTCTTGATATTGGAGTGGCTCACATTGTGGCCGACCATCGGGCCGACCCCGGTGAGTTCGCAACGGCGGGACATGGCGCTCTAAATCTGATCCAAAAGCTGACGCGCCCGCGCCCTACAGGGAAGCGGCGGGAACGGGAGGCGGCGATATAGTCGGAACGCGCCTCACGCGTCAAGGACGGGCGGGGCGCGTTAAGGCGGAGACCGTCACGGCACAGAGAGCTTAGCGCTCCGCCAATATGAACAACCGGGGAAACGGCAGCAGCACCACGCCGTCGGCCAAGGCCGGATAGGCCGCCTCCAGCCGCTGGCGATAAGCTTGAAGATAAGCCGCGCGGTCGTCGGGGCCGAGGGGGTCCAGAAACGGGCGTAGACCGGTCCCCTTAACCCATTCGACAATCGCCCCTGCGCCCGCCAGGGGATGATAATAGGTCGTCCGCCAGATTTCCACCTTGGCGAAGAGCGGTCGCAGAAGAGCATAATACCAGTCAGCGCCCGGAAGGGTCGTGCGGGCGGCCGCGGCCTCCCGGAGACTCTCTCGCCAAGGTCCGTCCGCGGCGGTCTCCCGCATCCAAACGTGGCTCGGCTGATCGAGATTATCCGGCATTTGGATGGCGAGCGCCCCGCGTGGGCCAAGACGCCGCGCGATGGCCGGCAAAAGAGTCTCGTGGCCAGGGACCCATTGCAGAACAGCGTTCGCGAGAATGATCTCGGGGCGGGGTGCGCCCGCGTCTATATCAGCGTCGGCGAAAGCCCAATCCTCGACGTCGGCCAGTTTGAACTCCACATCCGGAAGCCGCTCGCGGGCTGCGACGATCATCTCGGGTGAATTGTCAAACCCCTGAATCCTCGCCCCGGGAAACCGCGCCGCCAGAACCTCCGTGGAGTTGCCGGGACCGCAGCCGATATCCAGGGAGAGAGAGACATCGCCGACGCCGATCGCCCCGACCAGATCGCGGACCGGGCGGGTGCGTTCATCCTCGAAGGCCAGATACTGTTTTGGCGACCAGGTCATGTCGGGCTCTTGTGGCTCTGGGGCGCCCTAGCCACAAGACCTCGTAGGGAACGAAGGCCGAATGGGGTGGTGGTCACTGATTCGGACGCGTTTCGTTTCTCACCTGTTCATGGCGCCGTTCAGACCGCGTTAACTTCGCGAAATCGCCCGCTCCGCCCGCCTCTTTTGATTGCATTGGCGAAGCGGTTCGCCACATGTTGGGAGCCATGAGTCACCGCCCTACCGGACAGGCCCCATCCCGGCTCGTGGCGGTGCTTGGGCCCACCAATACAGGCAAGACGCATTTGGCCGTGGAACGGATGCTCGGTCACGCCTCGGGCATGATCGGCCTGCCGCTGCGGCTCTTGGCGCGGGAAATCTATGATCGGGTCGTCAAGGCGCGGGGCCGGGGGGCCGTGGCGCTTATCACCGGCGAAGAGAAGATCATCCCGCCACGCGCCCACTATTTCGTCTGCACCGTGGAGGCCATGCCTCTGGGCCGCCAGGTGGAGTTCCTCGCCGTAGACGAGGTTCAGCTGATGGCTGATCCTGAGCGCGGCCATGTTTTCACCGACCGCCTGCTCCATGCCCGGGGCACTTACGAGACCATGTTCCTGGGCGCGGCCACACTTGCGCCCCTCATCCGCCGCCTCCTGCCCGGCGTGGAGATCGTCGAGCGCGAGCGTTTCTCGACATTGACCTGGTCAGGCGCGCGCAAAATCACCCGCCTGCCAAGGCGCGGCGCGGTGGTCGCGTTCTCGACCGATCAGGTCTACGCCATCGCCGAACTAATCCGCCGCCAGAGGGGCGGAGCCGCAGTGGTTATGGGCTCACTCAGCCCGCGCACGCGCAATGCCCAGGTGGCTCTTTACCAGTCCGGCGAGGTGGACTTCCTGGTCGCCACAGACGCCATCGGCATGGGCCTGAACATGGATGTGGACCATGTGGCCTTCGCCGGACTCTCCAAGTTTGACGGCCGCCGGCACAGGCGGTTGCATCCCTGGGAGGTAGGCCAGATCGCCGGCCGCGCAGGGCGTTTCCGAACCGACGGAACGTTCGGCGTCACCGGTGGGTGTGAACTGATGGACGAGGAGCTGATCGGGGCGGTGGAAAATCATCGCTTTGATCCGGTCGAGACCGCCTACTGGCGAAACAGCGCCCTGGATTTTCAGTCTCTTTCCGCGCTGCTGCGCTCTCTCTCGGCGCCCGCCCCGGGCGTGGGGCTGAGGGCCTCCGACGAAGCCCTGGACGAGCGGTCCTTAAGGGCCCTGGCCGCCCAGCACGCCGTGGCGGACCGCTGCGCCGACCGCTCAGCGCTTTTTCGCCTCTGGGACGCCTGCCAGACGCCCGACTTCCGCAAGATCACCCCTGATGAACATGTGGGGCTCGTGCGTGTCCTGTTTGATTATCTAACTCTAGGAGATCGGCGGGTTCCCGAGGATTGGATGACCGATCAGTATCGCCGTCTTGACCGGCTGGACGGCGAAATCGACGCTCTCTCGACCCGCCTCGCGGGCGTGAGGACCCTAGCCTATGTGGCCCACCGGCCCGACTGGCTTGTGGATCCCGAGCATTGGCGGGAGCGGTCGGCAAACCTTGAGGCGCGGCTTTCCGACGCCCTGCATGAAAAGCTCATGACGCGGTTCATCGACCGGCGAACCAGCGTCCTCCTGCGCGGTCTGGGCGCGGCATCGGAGCTTTTGGCGGGTGTCGGGGAGAACGGCGTGGTGACCGTTGAGGGTCACTATATCGGCCGCCTCAAGGGCGTGCGGTTCGAATCGGCGCAGGGCGCGGGAGCGCTGGAGGCCAAGGCCCTCCGAGGCGCGGCCGCCCGAGCGGTGGCGCCCGAGGTCGCGCGGCGCCTTGGAAAGCTGGCGAGCGAGAAGGACGAGGCCTTCGCTGTGGATATGCGCGGCGATGTCCATTGGCGGGGCGAGGCGGTCGGTAGCCTGATCAATAGCGACCCGTTCAGGCCCCAGGTGAGACTCTTTGGAGACCTAGGACCGGCGCCCGCCCGCGAACGCGCCGCGCGGAGGCTCGAGGCCTTTATCGCGGCGGAGGCCAGCATGAGTCTGCAGGGCCAGAAGGCTCTCGGGGACGCCCTCGCCTCGGGACGCCTGCGCGGTCTCGCACGAGGCCTCGCCTACAGGTTGGTGGAGGGCGGCGGCGTATTGAGCCGGCGCGGTGTGGAGCGGGAGCTTCGCGAGCTGAGCCAGGGGGAGCGTCGCGCTCTGCGAACGCTGGGTGTGCGATTCGGTGGCTTTTGCCTGTTCCTGACCGAGATCACCCTCGAGCAACCCCTGGCCCTGGCATGCGCGGACCGCGCGGCGCCAGGATGGCGATGGACCCGCGAAGGGCCCCAGGTCCTGCCGGCCATCCCGCCCCCTGAACGCGCCTTGGGTTTGAGGGGTCTGATGCGCGCGGGAAATCTCGCCATTCCCGTGGCGAGCCTCGAGCGACTCTCCGGTCTTTTGCGGCCGGCGGGAGAGACCGGGGGACTGGTGGTGACCAAAGAGGCCTTGGACGACCTTGGATGGACCACGGCGCGTCTTGCGGAGGTTATGCGGTCGCTTGATTTTGCTCCTTCAGGCAAGACACCGGAAAACGGGGCCGTAATCTGGCGTCGGCGTCGCGAGAGTGCCTCCCGCTCGGGCCACTCCTCTTCACCGCATTCGCCCTTTGCGGTGCTTGCCGCGATGAGTGCCCAGGCGCCCGCTAAGGGCCCGTCGCGCCGGCGCCGGGCGCGCCCAGGCACGCCAAAGGCGGCGCGGGCTTGAACCACGCGCCATCACCACCTCCGCCCATTGAGAGCGCTTGCAGGGTTGATGTCTGGCTATGGAGAGCGCGCTTCTTCAAAACGCGGGCCTTGGCTGCCGAGATGGCCCAGTCGGGCCGCATTCGCCTGAACCGCACGGGCGGGCCTGGCCGCATTGATAAACCCTCGCGGATGGTCAGGGTCGGAGATGAACTGGTCTTCGCCTTCGCCGGACGCCTGACGGCGGCGCGGATCCTGGCTTTGGGCTGTCGACGGGGACCGCCTGCAGAGGCCCAGAGCCTCTACGTGGCCCTCGGGAGCGGCCAAGAGGCGGCTTATGAGGGCCGGGAGGCGGCGCATTCAGACGAACTTGGCGCACCATAGAACGCGTCGCCATTGACAATTTCAGCCCCGGCCTCAGAAAGACCCGCGCCTGACATGAGGGCGACGTTCGGATCAGAATTTTAGAGCTGCTGATGACCTATATCGTCACCGACCCCTGCATCAAATGTAAGTTCATGGACTGCGTGGAGGTCTGCCCGGTCGACTGTTTCTATGAGGGCGAAAACTTCCTGGCGATCAACCCGGACGAGTGCATAGATTGCGGCGTCTGCGAACCCGAATGCCCCGTGGACGCGATCAAACCGGACACGGAGGACGATCCCGACGGCAAGTGGCTGAAACTCAACACCGAATATGCCAAGATCTGGCCAAACATAACCCTCAAGGGCGAGCCGCCCGCCGACGCGGCGCAGTTTGAGCGCGAGACGGACAAACTCAGCAAATATTTCAGTGAGAAGCCGGGCCAGGGCTCCTGACACGGTGGGAGGCGGCGGCGGCGCTATGCCGCGCGCTGCGGACCGAGTCTTTAAATGACAAGGCGTTTGTGATAGATAATCACCTTCGGCCCTTCGCCACGCGCTTGCGGCGGCGGGTTCACGGCGCCGATGCTCATGGAATAGCAGCTCGGGGGATAGCCTGAGGGCGCAACAGCAGAGGGCGGGGCCATTTTCGCCCCCGCGCAGCCGTAGGCGATTGATGGCCACAAGCTGCGGACACTTTAAGGAGACGATCAATTATGGATGCGAAGACCGAACACGAGTTCACGGTCGGCGATAATGTTGTCTATCCCGCCCACGGCGTCGGCGTGGTGGTGGGCGTCGAAACCCAGGAGGTCGTGGGCACGGCCCTGGAAGTCTATGTCATTACATTTGATCATGAAAAGATGACCCTGCGGGTGCCGACGCGCAAGGCGCGAACGGCCGGCCTGCGCGGCCTCGCTGAAGGTAATGTCGTGTTCCAAGCCCTGACCACGCTCAAGGGCCGAGCACGTGTAAAGCGCACAATGTGGAGCCGGCGCGCCCAGGAGTATGAAGCCAAGATCAACTCCGGCGACCTGGTCTCNNCTCTATGAATCCGCCCTTGATCGCATGGCGCGAGAAGTCGCGGCCATTGAGCGCATTGACCGTGAGGCGGCTATCGATCTGCTCCACAAGTCGTTGCGCAAAGCGGCCTGATAGGCCTCGGATACCTCCGGAAATAGGGGTGGGTTGGGCGTGACCTTCACCAATTGTGTGCTGATCATGATCGGGGGGGCTCTTGGGACTCTCGCGCGCTATGCCATAGGCGTGGCCGCGGGGCCCATAAGCGGTCAGTTCGGCCAGTTGCCGTGGGGAACGATTCTCATCAATGTCAGTGGGTCATTCATAATCGGTTTTTTCGGGACACTGACCCTGGCCCATGGGCGCTTTCCCGCCCCTGAAAGTCTGCGTCTGTTCGTCATGATCGGCCTCTGCGGGGGTTACACGACCTTCTCATCCTTCAGTTTGCAGACGCTTGACCTTATTCGGTCAGGCGGAATGGTCAGGGCGGCGGTGAATGTCGCAGCCTCTGTCGTATTCTGTATCATCGCGGTGGCGGCGGGCCATTTGATCGCCTCTCACCTGAATGGCGGCGCCCGAGAGATCGCGCAAACCGCCATCGAAGAGGACGGCTGAGCCTGACTTAATGGGCTGCCCCCGGAAGCCTGGCGAAAAATCATCTAGCTCCGTCTGGAACCGAAGCGCCGCCATGGGGCTCTTCTGACAAGGTCCCTCTCGGAGTTGTCGATGAAAATTGCCCAGGTCTCGCCGCTTTACGAGTCTGTTCCCCCCAAGCTTTATGGCGGCACCGAACGCGTTGTCGCTCATCTCTGCGACGCCTTGGTGGAACTCGGCCATGACGTCACCCTCTTTTCCAGCGGTGACGCCCAGACCAAGGCCCGTCTGATTCCTGTTCGCGACCAGGCCATTCGTCTGGATCCAGCGCCGCTGAAGTCCGACCTGGCGGCGCACCTCTCGATGCTCGACGAGGTCAGGCGCCGCCAAGGCGCCTTCGATGTCATTCACTTCCACACCGACATGATTCACTTTCCGATGTTCGAGGCCCTGGCCCCGCGCACCCTCACCACCCTTCACGGTCGCCTTGATATGAAGGATCTGCCCGAGGTCTACGCGCGCTGGCGCCAGTTCCCACTAGTGTCGATTTCGGACGCCCAGCGCATCTGCCTTCCCAGGGCCAATTGGATGGGTACCGTCTATCATGGCATGCCCGCGAGCCTTTGCCGTTTCACGCAAGAGTCGCGAGGCTATCTTGCCTTCCTGGGACGAATGTCCCCGGAAAAGGGCCCAGACCGCGCGATCGCTATCGCGAAAGCCGTCGGCATCCCGCTGAAGATGGCGGCGAAGATCGATCCTGCCGATAGGGCCTATTTCGAGACTGAGATTCGCCCGCTGCTCGATCACCCTCTGATCGAATTCATCGGCGAAATCGGGGACGCCGACAAATCGGAATTCCTGGGCGGGGCTCAGGCCCTGCTGTTCCCCATCGAGTGGCCAGAGCCCTTTGGATTGGTGATGATAGAGGCCATGGCCTGCGGGACGCCCGTCATCGCCTATCCCTATGGCTCGGCCCCCGAAGTGGTGGAGGACGGCGTGACCGGATTTCTTGTCAATGACGTGGCGGGGGCGGTCGCGGCGATCACCCGACTGAAAGACCTTGATCGGGCCGCCATAAGGCGGCGCTTTGAAAAGCGCTTCTCGGCGGAGGCCATGGCTAAGGGCTATTTTGGTCTTTACGCTCAGATCGCCGCCCCACGGCTGGGTTCCAGGCTCGCGTCCCGGCCGCTTTCGGCGCACAGCGCCGATGCGCCACGACCCAGCGCGTGATACGCAGAGCCAATGGCTGACAGCCAACCGGCCATACTCCGCGAGGAGGAAGCCACCGACGCGATCAGCGAGACCGGCCAGCTTATTTCGCTGAAGGACGGCGACACCTTCATGGTGGCCAATGCCTTTGGAGACATTCTCGGCGGGGTGGACGGCCTGTTCAGTGGCGACACGCGAATCCTATCGCGTTATGGGCTGCTCATTGGCGGCGACCGCCCCTCGAAGCTGAGCTTTGGCCTGTCGCGGGACAACGCCATCTTCACCTTCAACGGCGCCAACCATGACCTGCCGCCCGTGGGCGGCCGCGCGGTTCCCCGTGGCGTTATCCACCTTGAGCGCCGCCGGTGCCTCTGCGGCGGGCGCATGTTCGAGCGCCTGAGGTTCACCAATTTCGGGCTGGATGAGGTCATGACGCCCATCGCCTTCGTCTATGGCGCGGATTTCCGCGACATTTTCGAAGTCAGGGGGATTCAGAGGCTTCGGCGCGGGGACCTTGCCGAACCGCGCGTTACGGGGCGCAGCGTGGTGTTTGGCTATACAGGGCTGGACGGGGTCGTCCGCTCCGGTGTGCTGGAGTTCTCCGAGCCCCCCTGGCGCATGGACGGCGGGCGGGCTGAGTTTATGTTCGCCCTGGCCCCGGGTCAGTCGCTCGACCTGTATGTTGAAGCAGGCCCAGGCGAGGCCGACAGGCCCTCGGAGGCCCGCTTTCTGGAGGTCGAGGCCAAGGCCCACAACGCTGTCCGCGACACCCGCGAAAGCGGGGCGACGGTGACGGCATCGGACGGGGCCTTCCAGGCCTGGATCGCCCAATCGCGCGTGGACGTGGCCGCCCTGACCACGTCCCTCGACACCGGCCCATACCCCTATGCCGGCATTCCCTGGTTCTCGACGCCCTTCGGGCGCGACGGGATCATCTGCGCCTGGCAACTTCTCTGGCTTGACCCCGGGCTGGCCCGGGGCGTGCTGACCTACCTGGCGGCGCGGCAGGCCCAGGAAACGTCCCCTTTCGCGGATGCCGAGCCGGGCAAGATCATGCACGAAACCCGGCGTGGTGAGATGGCGGCGCTCGGCGAGGTTCCCTTCGGACTCTATTATGGCGGCGTGGACACCACCCCGCTCTTCATCGCCCTGGCCGGAGCTTATCTTCGGCGCACTGACGAAAAGGCGTTGATCCGAGACCTGTGGCCGGCCCTGACACGGGCCACACGTTGGCTTGAGGCCCGCTCGGCGGCGCGGCCCGACGGCTTCATCGACTATCAGAGGGCCGCGGGCGGGGGCCTTTCGAATCAGGGCTGGAAGGATAGCGTCGACTCCGTCTTCCACGTCGACGCCAGGCTCGCCAAGACGCCCATCGCTTTGGTCGAGGTCCAGGGTTACGCTTTCGCCGCCTGGCGGGAAATGGCCCATATGGCCGGGCAGTTGGGGAAACCCGGCGCCGAGGCCTGGAGCGCGCGCGCTGAAGCCCTTCGCGAGGCCGTAGAATCCCGTTTCTGGATGGAGGACGAAGGCTACTACGCCCTGGCGATTGATGGCGACGGCGAGATCTGCCGCCCCTTGTCCTCCAATCCGGGCCACCTTCTTTTCGTCGGCCTGCCCGGACGTGAACGCGCCGCCCGGGTGACGCAGCGCCTGCTTTCGGGGGCTTTCGACAGCGGATGGGGTTTGAGGACCGTTGCCGCGGGCCAGGCGCGCTACAACCCTATGTCCTATCATAACGGTTCAATCTGGCCCCATGACTGCGCCCTCGCCGTCTCCGGCATGGCCCGCTATGGCGAACGCGAGGGCGTCGCCAAGGTCTTGGCGGATCTCTTCGAGGCGTCGCGAAATTTCGACATGCGCATGCCTGAACTGCTCTGCGGCTTCACCCGGGTCTCGCATGAGCCGCCCATCGCCTATCCCGTCGCCTGCATGCCGCAGGCCTGGGCGGCCGGATCCACCTTCATGATGCTCCAGGCGAGCCTCGGTCTCTCCATCGACGCTCAAAGGAAGGAGGTTCGCATTGTGCGCCCGAACCTTCCCGAGGGCGTGGACCACCTTGCCGTGGAATGCCTGGCCATCGGCCAGGGTCAGGTGGACCTTCACTTCCACAGGCTGGACGGGCGAGTGGCGGTGATTCCGGGCGCCAGCTCGGATCCATCGATCACCATCATCGTGGAAGGCTAGGAAGCGGTCACATGACCGAGAGACGCGCGCCAGCCCCTGGTGATCATGACCTGCCAGCGCCTCCCGCGATGGACTTGGGGCGAACGGCCATATTCCTGGATCTTGACGGCGTCCTGGCCCCGATTGCGGCGCGTCCAGGGGACGTGGGGCCCGATCCCGCGCGACGCGCCGTCCTAGTCCGCCTGCTCGCCGCGACGGAAGGCCGCGTCGCGGTGGTCAGCGGCCGCGCCCTAACTGATCTTGATCGCATTCTGGAAGGCGTCGTAACGGCTATAGGCGCCGTGCATGGCCTTGTGCGCCGAGCGGCCGATGGAACGGTCTTCTCCCCACCGGCGCCCACCGGTATGGCGGCGGCCATAGGGGCTATTTCCCTATTCGCCGAAGGCCGAGCTGGCCTGCTGGTGGAGCCGAAGGGCGTGGCCGTCGCGCTACATTTCCGGGGCGCGCCGGAACTGGCCGGGGCGTGCCAGGAGCTGGCGGACCGTCTGGCCGCCCGTCTGGACCTGCAAATTCAACGAGGGGATCATGTGGTGGAGCTTCGTGGGCCGGGGCCAGATAAGGGCGCGGCGCTGCGGGCCTTCATGGACGAGCCCCCCTTCCACGGCTATGCGCCCGTGTTCATGGGTGACGACCTGACGGACGAAGCGGGTTTTCGCGCGGCTCAGGACTTTGGCGGCCAGGCCGTCATCGTCGGGGCCCGCCGGCCCACCGTGGCGACCCATGCCTTGCCAGATGTGGCCGCGGCGCTCGCCTGGCTTGGCGACAGCACGGCGCGAAAGGGCTGAACGCGCCGGCTCGCCAGAGGAAACCCCGAACGATCACACGCTGTTAGGGAACGATACCCGGGGCTATCCGCTTTAAGGCTTGGCCGTTTCCCGGCTGTTAACGAGGCTGTGGAGGCCCCCGCCATGAGCCGTCTTGTCGTGGTCTCGAACCGGGTGAACGCCCCGGAGAGGCCCGGTGACGCGCCCGCGGGCGGCTTGGCGGTGGCCCTCTCAGCCGCGCTTCGGGAATATTCAGGCTTCTGGTTTGGCTGGAGCGGCGAAACCACGGACCAGCCCTCCGACAAGATTCAGATCAGGCGTGTGAACGACGTCACAGTCATGACAGTGGATCTCGAGGACGCCGATTATCAGGAGTATTATAACGGCTACGCCAATGCGACCCTTTGGCCCCTGTTCCACGACCGTATCGACCTGACCGCCTATGACCGCTCGTTCAGCGAAGGTTATGAGCGCGTCAATAGGCGCTTCGCCGAGATCCTCGCCCCTCTCCTCCAGCCCGACGACCTCATCTGGGTGCATGACTATCATCTGATCCCACTGGGTCGAGAGTTGCGGCGGCTTGGGGTTGGGAACCCCATCGGCTTCTTCCTGCACATCCCTTGGCCAGCCCCGCAGATCCTGACCACCCTGCCGGGACACAGGCAGTTGGTTGAGAGCCTGTTCGCCTATGATCTGGTGGGCTTCCAGACCGATGAATGGCTCTGGGCCTTCGAGTCCTATGTCCTAGGGGAAGCGGCCGGGGGCTGGGAGTCGGATGGGCGCCTGAGGGCCTTTGGGCGTTCGCTCACCGCGCGCGTCTTTCCCATCGGTCTGGACGTTGAAGACTTCCAAACTTTGGCCGCCTCGCCCATGGCCAGGCGGGCCTACGATCGGATGGCGGCCCATACCGTCTTCCGCAACCTCATTGTTGGGGTAGACCGCCTCGACTATTCCAAGGGGCTGGAAGAGCGCCTGCTGGGGTTCGAGCGGTTTCTTCGGGACAACCCCGATCTGCGCCGTGAGATTCTGTACCTGCAGGTCGCGCCCACGTCGCGCGGTGAAGTGGAGGCCTACCAGGACCTGCGGATGCGCATCGACGCCCTCTGCGGTCGCATCAACGGGCTCTATGCGGAGGTGGACTCGGCGCCTATCCGCTACGTCAATCGCGGTTACCGTCGGGACGAACTGGCGGGCATCTATCGCGCGGCCCGCGTCGGGCTGGTGACGCCGCTTCGGGACGGGATGAACCTGGTCGCCAAGGAATATGTGGCGGCGCAGGATCCGGAAAATCCTGGCGTTCTGGTTCTGTCACGCTTTGCCGGCGCGGCGCGGCAGATGCCTGACGCCGTGATCATCAATCCCTACAGCCGGGAGGAAGTGTCAGAGGGACTGAAAATCGCCCTATCCATGCCGCTGGTTGAGCGCATTCGGCGTTGGCGTCGCCTTATGGACGGCGTGGAGACCTCCAACGTCAAGGTGTGGCGGGATTCCTTCGTGGAGGCGCTTCGGGCCAGCCGGGAGCCTGATCTTCCATTTGGGGACCGGCTCCGCGAACGCGATCCAGGCAGCGCGACCGCAGCGTTCGCCGATGTCTCCCCGGGGGGCGTGCGACAGGCTCAATTCAGGGCGGAGTGGCCTACAGGCCCGGCAGCTTGATCTTGCTGTTACCTTGGCGCGCGATGATGATCGTCTTATCGCCGGTCAGATTGCTGATACGCTTCTGCTCCACCGCCGCATCGACGGGAGTATCGGTATCGGCGGCCTTGGCCATGGTGGTTTGAACCGCCGGCTGGCCCTTTTTCCAGAACAGGACCCAATCTGCGAAGCTCTTATCCTTGTGAGCTATGGCGCCAAACTGGTCGTCTACCACATAACGCACGAGGGGATCGGCCTTGTCGCCACCCGCCTTGGCCACGAGCAATTTCTCGCCATCGGAGCGCACCTCGGCGTCTCGCTGACCAAGCATCGCCTCGCGGGCTGCGCTCTCGGGCTCCAATTCCTGAGGACGGGGTTCGCCGGGAGCAGGCGGGCGAAGGGCGTAATCCGGCGGCAAAACGAGCGGCGCCTTGCTGACCACACGAAATTCATCGGGCGTGACCTTGCTGAGGCCCAGGGCATTGGAGGCGGCTTGACAGCCGGCCAGCCCGTAGCCGGCGATGCCCATGAGGCCCATGAGAGCGCCTGCCCTCAGAACGCGGGAAAAAGTCATCAAACGCATCTTTCCAAAACGCGCGCCCCCGCACGGTGGGTGGCGCATAACCCATTTGTCGGCCTCGCGCCATTAGAGCTTGATGACGTTTCCTCGAAACGTCTGAATCAAGCTCTCACCTTGAGTTTAAAGCAGGATTCAGATTTTGACGATTCCGTCAAAAATCATTCTGCTTTAACGCGCGCGGGGTGCGGCGATCACGTCACCGAGCGCCGAGGCGCGATCAGACTGTCGGCGATCAAAAGCATGATTCCGACCGTGATGGCGCTGTCGGCCACATTGAAAATCCACGGAAAGCCCAGCGCCCTGGCGTCGATGAAATCCACCACCGCGCCACGGAACACCCGATCAGCGACATTGCCCAGCGCGCCGCCCATGATCAGGCCGAGGCCGAGCGCGGCTGGGAGGCGTTCCGCCCGCCGCGCCCATACGGCCAAGGCCACGGTGACCGCCAAGGCGAAGGCCGTGAAGAGCCAGCGGGTCCAGTCAGCGCCACTCTGAAACAAGCCATAGCTGATGCCCGGATTCTCCACGAGGGTGATGCGAAGCGGTCCCGGCACGTCGGGTCCGCCGCCGATCCCCAGATTCATTCCCACGATCCAGGCCTTGGCGCCCTGGTCGGCCGCCACGACGAGTAGCGCGACGGGAAACGGCCACCGGCCGGCCGGGGTCGCAGGGCTCATGCGTGGGTCGCGTCCCAGAGGGCGACGGCGTCGGCGTCTCTCACCGAGAGGTCAGGGTAGCGAGGATCCTCGCCGACCTCGGGTAGGATGCGCCAGGAGCGGGCGCATTTGCGCCCCAAGGCCCTTTCAGGCTCGACGCAAACACCCGGAGCGCCCTCCAGACGGAAGGCCCCGTCGGGGCCCTCGCCGGACAGCAGCGTGGCCTGGCTTGTGCGGAACACCTCCGCGGTGTCGAGCCCGTCAAAGGCGGCCAGAAGGTCGGGGTCGGTGACAAAGACGCGCGGCGCGGCCTCAAGGGCCGATCCCAGGCGCTTTTCGCGGCGCTCGATCTCCAGCGCCCCGGTCACCACGCGGGTGACGGCCTGAACCTTAGCCCACCGGGCGGCTTCAGACTCATTCCGCCAAGTCTTCGGCGTCGGCGGAAAGGTGCGAAGGGCGTTGGGCCCCTCTTCGGGGAACCGTGTGCGCCACGCTTCTTCCATGGTGAAGGCCAGAATAGGCGACATCCAGATCGTCAGCCGCTCGAACACTAAGGCCATCACGGTTCGGCAGGCGCGCCGACGGGGCGAGTCCGGACGGTCACAGTAGAGAGCGTCGCGGCGAATGTCGAAGAACAGGGCGGAGAGATCATTTGAGCAGAAATCCGCCAAGGGGCGCATGGCGTCGGCGAAGGCGTAGCGCTCATAGGCGGACCGAACCTCCCCATCGAGCTGCCAGAGGCGATGCAGAATAAAGCTCTCCAAAGGCGGCATGTCGGCGAGGCCCACGCGTTCGGCCTCGGAAAACCCCGCCAGGGCGCCCAGGAGATACCTCACCGTGTTACGCAGCTTGCGATAGGCGTCGACCGTCGTCTGAAGGATCGTCGGACCGATCCTCTGATCTTCCGAATAATCGGTCAGGGCGGCCCACAGACGCAGGATATCCGCGCCCTGGGCGCGGGTGATGGATTGGGGATCCACGGTGTTGCCGAGGGACTTGGACATCTTTTCCCCCTTTTCATCGAGGGTGAAGCCGTGGGTGAGAACCGCTTCATAGGGCGCCCGCCCGCGCGTCGCGCAGGCTTCCAGCAGAGAGCTCTGGAACCAGCCCCGGTGTTGATCGGAGCCTTCGAGATAGAGGTCGGCGGGCCAGTGGGTTCCCTCGCGGCCTTCCAGCGTGAAGGCGTGGGTCGAGCCGGAATCAAACCACACATCGACGATGTCCTCGACCTTCTCATAGGCGGCGGGATCGCGGTTTCCCAGGAAATCGCCGACCGGCCTCGTAAACCAGGCGTCGGCGCCCTCCCGCGAGATGATCTCAACGATCCGATCATTGACCGCCGGGTCGCGCAGGGGCTCTCCGGTCGCCTTGTCGACGAACATGGCCAGGGGCGAGCCCCAGGCCCTTTGGCGACTGATAAGCCAGTCGGGCCGGCTTTCCACCATTCCCCTGATGCGATTGCGGCCTGCCTCTGGATAAAAGGCGGTGGCGTCGATGGCCGCCAGGGCGGTCTCGCGCAAGGTCTTTCCGCCGTGGATCGGATCCTCCAGCGGCGTGTCGAGCCGGATGAACCATTGGGGCGTATTACGGAAGATCACAGGCGCCTTGGAGCGCCAGGAATGGGGATAGCTGTGTTCCAGCCGCCCCCGGGCCAGCAGGGTTCCCGCCTCGATAAGCGCCTTGGTGACAGCCTCATTGGCGGCCCCAAACTTTCCGGCTTTCTTGCCTTCAGTTTCCAGGACCTTCAGCCCGCCAAACAGCGGGACGTGCGCGAAATAGGCGCCGTTTTCGTCCACCGTTTCGGGGATGTCCCGATGGCCAGCGGCAAGCCACACCACGTAGTCATCGGCGCCGTGGCCGGGCGCCGTATGGACAAAGCCCGAGCCCGCATCCTCGGTGACGTGATCGCCCGCCAGGAGCGGGACCGGAAATCGGTAGCCCGAATTCACCGTCGACAAGGGGTGCGCGCAGACCAAGCTCGTAGGGTCAATGGGTCCCACTCGCACCCACTCGGCGATCTTCGCAGCCGACAGAACGCCCTCGGCGAGGCTCTCGGCGAGGATGAGGCGATCACCCGGCCGCGCCCAGGGCTCAAAGGGCAGATCGGTTTCAAGCGCCCGCACCTCAAAGACGCCGTAGGCGATCTTCGGATTATAGGCGATGGCGCGGTTGGCCGGGATGGTCCAGGGCGTTGTGGTCCAGATCACCACGCTGGCGCCCCGCGCCGTGTCTGGTCCCTCGACGACCGGGAACTTCACCCAGATCGTGGGCGAAACATGATCGTGATACTCGACCTCAGCGTCGGCGAGAGCCGTCCGCTCCACCGGGCTCCACATTACGGGCTTGGAGCCCCGGTAGACTTGACCGCTGGCGATGAACTTGTGGAACTCGGCGACGATGGCCGCCTCGCTGGAATAGTCCATGGTGGCGTAACGGTGCGCCCAGTCCCCCAGAACCCCCAGGCGCTGAAATTCGCCTGACTGCTCGGCGATCCAACCCGCCGCATAGGTGCGGCACCGCTCGCGAAACTCAGCCTTGGAGACCTGGTCTTTCGCGCGCCCCTCGGCGCGGAAGGCCTCCTCGATCTTCCACTCAATGGGAAGGCCATGACAGTCCCAGCCGGGCACATAGTCGACATCGAAACCCAGCGCGAAGCGTGAGCGGACGACGAAGTCCTTGAGAAGCTTGTCTAGGGCATGGCCGATGTGGATGGCGCCATTGGCATAGGGTGGCCCATCATGGAGGACAAAGAGCGGGGCGCCCTCTGACTGGCGTGTGGCGCGCACCTGACCATAGAGATCACCCAGACTCTCCAGGAGGCGCGGCTCAAGGGCGGGCAGCCCCGCGCGCATGGGGAATTCGGTCTGGGGAAGAAAGACGGTCTCGCGATAATCGCGGGCGGGGGCTTGGGTGTCGTCAGGCATCGGAGGGATTTTTAAGCTCTGCTAGCGGAGGGCGGGGCGGGACGGCTCCGGCGCGCGCGGAGCCTTGCTAAGGCCCTCACGTCACACCGGGGGGCTAATTCGCCGATTCAAACCTGCCGTCTTCATGATCTCTTTAACTACCAGAGGCGCGGCGCCGCCGCCAGCCACGCCGCCCTATTCCGCCGCGAGGATTGCGCGGGCCTGGGCCGCGTCCTGATGGATCTGGGCCACCATGATGTCGATGGAGGCGTATTTTTCTTCTGGCCGCAGAAACGCGACGAGATCGGTTTCGATGGTCTCGCCATAGATGTCCTCGTCAAAATCGAACAGCCACACCTCCAGGCGCGGCTCGACGAGCCCGGTGGTCGGGTTCACCCCAATATTGGCCACGCCTCCCAGCTCGCGGCCGTCGGCCTTGCGGGTGCGGGTCGCGTAGACGCCGAACCGGGGCGCCACATAGTCGACGAGCGGCACATTGGCGGTGGGAAAGCCCAATTGCCGTCCCAGCTGGCGTCCCTTCTCCACAACCCCCTCGATGGCGAAGGGGCGCCCCATCATTTTACAGGCCAGTTCAGGGTGGCCCTCACGCAGGCTGTCACGGATCGTGGAGGACGAGATCTTTCCCCCGCTATCGCCGACCGGTTCAGCCACCGAGACCGAAAATCCCATCTCGGCCCCATAGCGGAGCATGGCGCCGGGATCGCCAGTCCGGCCCGCGCCGAAGGTGATATCGAAGCCCACGGCCACGTGCCGAACGCCGAGGCCCGCCACCAGGACGTCCTCGACGAATTGGCGGTCGGTAAAACTGGCCATCTCAACCCCGAAGGGCAGGAGATAGAGCTGATCGGCGCCAAGTGCGCCCACCGTGCGGGCCAGTTGCCGGGCGTTCATCAGCCGGAAGGGCGGATCCTCGGGGTGAAAGTGCATGCGGGCATGCGGCTCGAAGCTGATGACGCCGAGCGGCGCGCCGAGGCGCCCCGCGGCCGCGCGGGCGTCGTCGATAACCTGCTGGTGACCCAGATGCACGCCGTCGAAATTGCCGAGGGCCACCGACGCCCCCCGCTCATCGGCGGCCAATCGCTTCCATCCGTGGATCAGCTTCATGGGCCGCTCAATCGCCCTTGCGCGGAGCGAGAACCACGGCCTCACCGTCGGCCACCACGTCTCCCGCCACTTTGCAGACCGTTTTCAGGGTGACCCGAGCCCGGGCCTGATCGATCTCCGAGATGGTCGCGGTGGCGGTTACCGTGTCGCCGATCCGGACCGGCCGGCGAAATCGTAGGGTCTGGGAGAGATATATGGCGCCGGGCCCCGGCATCCGGCTCCCGAGCACCGTCGAGATATAGCCGGCGCTCAACATGCCATGGGCAATGCGCCCACCGAAGCGCGTCTTTGCGGCATATGCCTCATCCAGATGCACCGGATTGTCATCGCCGGTCACCTCGGCGAAGGCGTCGATATCGGCGCCTGTGACCTCGCGGCTGTAAGCGGCGGTCTGGCCGAGGCTCAGGTCTTCCAAAAAAAATCCGCGCAAGGCTGTCTTAGCTCCCCCGCCCAAATGGCATGCCCAAATCTCGCGGGCGCAGGGTTCTATAGGCGAGCAGTCGCATTTGGCGAGGCTTTACCAAGACAGGCTTGGCAGGGCGAAGTTGGCGTGAAGGCCTTGGTCCTCAAGCAGCCGCGTGACGGCCGCGGCGCTCAGTCGCCCGCCTTCAAACAGATCCGGGCCGCCATGAACGCCCCCCGCGATGAAGAGAACATTCAGGCCCGCCCTATTGGCGCCGGCGATATCGGTCGCCAGGCCATCGCCGATGGCGAGAACGCGCGCCATGGCCAGAGGCGCGGCGGTCAGAGTGCGCGCGCGGTCCAGGACCAGTTCATAGATGGGACCATGAGGCTTACCGGCCATGATCGCCGTCCCGCCCAGGGTCTCATAGAGCTGGGCAAGGGCGCCGCCGCAATAGATCAGCCGATCGCCCCGCTGCACGACGATATCTGGGTTGGCGCAGATCATCTCGAGTCCGCGTTCGGCGGCGCGGGTGAGGATTTTGCGGTAGTCCTCCGGCGTTTCGACCTCATCATCATTGGGGCCCGTGCAGGCGATGAAGGCGGCGTCCTCCACGGACGAGAAGTCCAGGCCCAGCCCGGAATAGAGTGGCGCGTCGCGATCCGGCCCGATGCGGAAGGCGGGGCCGGGCGCCCGAGCGGCCAGGAGCGCGCGAGTGGCGTCGCCAGAAGTGATGATATCGGACCAGGCGGCGCGCGGGACGTTAAGGTCGTCCAGTTGGGCGACAACCTCGGGGGCTGGCCGGGGCGAATTGGAGATCAGGACAACGGGGCCGCGCGTGGCGACCCATCGTGCGAGAGCGGCGCAGGCTGCCTGATCGGCGGTCACCCCATCGTGGATGACGCCCCAGATATCGCACAGCAGGACGTCATAATCTGCGGCGACGTCGCCGAGGCCATTCAGCAGTCGGACTGAGGACAAGACTTCAGGGCCGGTCAGCGGGTGGGGACCGGACGGTCTCCGCGATAGTCGTAAAAGCCCCGGCCAGCCTTGCGGCCGAGCCAGCCGGCCTCGACATATTTCACCAGCAGGGGGCAGGGCCGGTATTTGGAGTCGGCCAGGCCCTCATGAAGCACGTTCATGATCGAGAGCACCGTGTCGAGACCAATGAAGTCGCCCAGTTCGAGGGGGCCCATCGGGTGGTTGGCGCCCAGCTTCAGGGCCGTATCAATGGCGTCCACGGTGCCCACACCTTCATAGAGCGTATAGATCGCCTCATTGATCATCGGCACCAGCACACGATTGACGATGAAGGCCGGAAAATCCTCGGCATTGGCGGTGGTCTTGCCCAGCGACTTGGCGAAGCCCACGGCGATCTCATAGGTCGCGGCGTCCGTGGCGATCCCGCGAATGATCTCCACCAGCTTCATCAGCGGGACGGGGTTCATGAAATGCAGGCCGATGAACCGCTCCGGGCGATCCGTCGACGAGGCCAGGCGGGTGATGGAAATCGAGGAGGTGTTGGAGGCCAGGAGCGTGGAGTCGCTGAGATGAGGCTGGAGGGCCTTGAAGATCAGCTTCTTGGTGTCTTCGTTCTCGGTGGCAGCCTCGATGGCGATATCCGCCTTGCCCACCTGGGCGAGATCCGGCGCTGATTTGATGCGGGAGAGGGCGGCGTCGGCATCCGCCTCGGCGATGATTCCGCGCGACACCTGCCGCGCCAGATTGCGTCCGATCAGATCCAGGCTGTCGGTTATCCGGGCGGGCGCCACGTCGTTGAGAAGGACATCATATCCGGCCACGGCGCAGACATGGGCGATGCCGCTGCCCATCTGCCCCGCGCCGATTACCCCTATGGTTCTTATCTCGGCCATCAGACGCCTCGGGGCCCGGAAGAGGGCCAACTGCTCATCAAACGCTCAAACTCACCAAAAAGTCCTTACACAAACGCGGCGCGCGTGGGCAATCCAATTGCTGCAATGCAGCGAAATCGCCTCAGGCCTTGACGGTCTCCAGAGCCGACATGAGCTCCGGGATCGCGGTCTTATAGTCGGCTACAAGCCCATAATCCGCGATCTGGAAGATCGGCGCGTCGCCATCCTTATTGATGGCCACGATGACTTTGGAGTCCTTCATCCCGGCGAGATGCTGAATGGCGCCTGAAATGCCGATCGCCACATAGAGCTGCGGCGCGACGACCTTGCCGGTCTGGCCGACCTGATAGTCGTTGGGGGCATATCCGGCATCCACGGCCGCCCGCGAGGCGCCGACGGCGGCCCCCAGCTTATCTGCCAGGGGCTCAATCACGCGCTGGAACTCCTCCGCGGAGCCCATGGCCCGGCCGCCCGACACGACGATCTTGGCGCCCGCCAGCTCAGGGCGATCAGACTTGACCAGTTCGTCGGAGACGAAGCGCGTCTTGGGCGCGCCAGGGCCGGGGTCCACCGCCGTGATGGCCGCCGATCCGCCCTCGCCCGCCGCCTTGAAGGCCGTGGCGCGCACGGTGATCACTTTCTTGGGGTCGGACGAGACGACGGTCTCCAAAGCGTTGCCGGCATAGATGGGCCGGGTGAAGGTCTGGGAGTCCACCACCTCTATGATCTCGGAAATGGGCGCGACATCCAAGAGCGCGGCCACCCTGGGCGCGAAGTTCTTGCCCACCGATGTGGCCGGAACCAGCAGGGCGTCATAGTCGGCCATCAGGGGCGTGACGGCGCCGGCCACGGCCTCGGCGATCTGACGGCCCAAAGCCTCGCTCTCGGCGGTGAGAACTTTCCGCACGCCAGCGATCTTGGCGGCCTCGGCGGCGACGCCGGCGACGCCCTGGCCGGCTACCAGAATATCCACATCGCCCGACAAACTTAGGGCGGCCGTCACGGTTTTGTGGGTGTTGTCCTTAAGCGTGACATTGTCGTGATCGGCGAAAACAAGAACGGCCATGGTCAGATCACTCCCGCTTCGGTCTTCAGTTTGGCCACGAGGGTCGCGGCGCTATCCACCTTCACCCCGCCCACGCGCTTGGGCGGTTCGGCGACCTTGGTGACGCTGAGGTGGGGGCTCGTCAGTCCGCCGTAATCGTCGACGGTCTTGATATCGATGGTTTTTTTCTTGGCCTTCATGATGTTCGGGAGGGACGCATAGCGCGGCTCATTGAGGCGCAGATCGGCGGTCACCACGGCGGGCAGATCGAGCTCCAGGGTCTGCAAGCCCCCATCCACTTCCCGCGTCACCTTGGCGACGGCGCCGGTGACTTCGAGGCTGGAGGCAAAGGTCGCCTGGGGCCAATCGAGGAGGGCCGAAAGCATCTGGCCGACCGCGTTGTTATCGCCATCGATAGCCTGCTTGCCCATGAGAATGAGGGACGGTTCCTCGGCGAGGGCCACGGCTTTTAGAAGCTTGGCGACTTCCAGGGGCTCAGGGTCCGTATCGGTCTGGATCAGAATGCCGCGGTCCGCGCCCATGGCGAGAGCGGTGCGGATAGTTTCCTGGGCCTGG
Source organism: Caulobacteraceae bacterium (assembly GCA_003136615.1). GTDB lineage: Bacteria > Pseudomonadota > Alphaproteobacteria > Caulobacterales > Caulobacteraceae > Acaudatibacter. Next base: position 44,083 of record PLFA01000196.1, read on the forward strand.
ATGGGGCCGATGGAGACCACGACGATTTCCTCGGCGACGCCCTTCTCCTTGAGGCGGACGGCCTCTTCCACGGCGATCTCGCAGAAGGGATTCATGGCCATCTTCATATTGGCCAGATCCACGCCCGATTGGTCGGATTTGACCCGCGCCTTGACGTTGTAATCGAGCACGCGCTTGACCGGCGCCAGTATCTTCATTGCGGTTCTTTCCTCCAAGAGGCGCTCGCCATAGCGTTTCAAGCGGGCCTTGCAAAGCCGCGCGCGTGGGGTGGCGCAGCAACGCGAGGCCCTGGCCCCGCCCCGCGCCGGAGATTATAAAACGACCATGAACCAGGTTTTCGCCCGGACGAGACTGATCCTCATCGGCCTCTTCGTGCTCGCCGTGGCGGCGACCTCCTATTACCAATTCTATTATCTCTGGCCGATGCAGAAGTGCGAACGCGCGGGCGCCTGGTGGGACCCGCGCGACCGCCAGTGCCTGACCCCCATCCCGATCTGGCGCCTGACGGGGCGAATGCCGGGGGAGCCGAAGGCGGCTGCGAAGCCCTAAACCCTTTCTACCGGTTCGCCGCCGGAACCCAGAGCACATCACCGTCCCCCTTCCCATTGGCGAATCGGGCGGCGACGAAGAGCAGGTCCGAGAGGCGGTTGAGATAACGCAAAGCCTCGCCATGGGCGCCCGGCGCCGGCAGGGCGACGATGAAGGCCGTGGCGGCGCGTTCGGCGCGGCGACACGCTGTCCGCGCCAGATGGAGATAGGCGGAGGCGCGCGAGCCGCCGGGCAGAACGAAGGAGGTGAGGGGTGAGAGGGCGCCGTTCATCTCATCGATCTCCCGCTCCAGGCGCGCGATCTGGCTTTCGACGATCCGCAAGGCGGGGGAGCCATCCGGCTTGAGCGGCGTGGCGAGATCGGCGCCAAGGTCGAAGAGGTCATTCTGAATCCGCGCCAGGATCGCGTCTAGGGCGGGGTCTGAGGCCGTCTCGAGACGGACGAGGCCAAGGACGGCATTCAGCTCATCCACTTCCCCATAGGCGCCGACCCGGTCGCTGGCCTTGCTGACCTCCGCGCCGTCGGCGAGGCGGGTGAGCCCCTGATCGCCGGTGCGGGTATAGATTCTGTTGAGGACAACCATGGCGGCGGGCTCTCGCTAGTGACCGTGGCCACGGAAGGCGACAGCAGCCATGAGCACCAGGATCGCGCCAAACTGCAGAACCACCCGAAGGCGCATGAGCTTGTTCGAATAGCTGCGTCCGAATTCGCCGCCACGGAAGAGGGCGAAGATTCCCGCGCCCAGGGTTATCACCACGGCCGCGAGGGAGAGCGGAATAAGGTAGCTGAAAATATCGGTCATCACGCCGTTCTATAGGTCGACTTCGTCCCCCGCGAAACCGGCGCCCGTCGGTGACTTCACGCGTTGGATACGCGCCCCTAAGCTAGGGCGAAAACCGGAGAGCGCCATGGTCGTCGTCCATCATCTGAATAATTCCCGCTCCCAGCGCATCCTCTGGCTGCTGGAGGAACTGGGCGTTCCTTACGAAATCCACGCCTATCAGCGCGATCTAACGACCAATCTGGCGCCCGACAGCCTGAAGGCCGCGCATCCCCTGGGCAAGTCGCCGGTGATCGAGGATGGACCGATCAAGATCGCCGAGTCCGGCGCCATTGTGGACTATCTGATCCGCACCCATGGCGAGGGTCGCCTCGCCCCTCCCACCGGCGGCGCGACGCACGAAGCCTATCTGGAATGGCTCCACTACGCCGAGGGATCGGCCATGCTGCCCCTTATGCTGCTCCTCTATACCATGCGTCTGGGCGAGGCGGCAGCGCCGCTCATGCCCCGGATAAACGGGGAGATCGATAACAACCTCGCCTATATCGAGAAGGCCCTAAGCGGGCAGGACTATATCCTGGCCCAGGGCTTCACTGGCGCGGATGTGCAGCTGAGTTTCGTGGGCGAGGTGGCGAGAGCCTTCGGCAAGCTTGGGCCCTATCCCACAATCACGGCCTGGGTGGATCGCCTCCACGCACGCCCGGCGTTCAAGACCTCGATCGAGAAGGGCGGAGTTTATAATCTGGCGTGAGGGGGAGCCCTATTCGAACACCGGCGCGTCCTCCTCCGGCCCCTCGAGAAAGTCGAAGACGGCCGCCTTGAAGAGGGCGTGAGGGATGGCGGAGAAGTGATCGCAGCCGGCGAGGGTGACCGCCTTGGCGTCCGGTATGGCGGCGGCGAGAACGTCCGGATTGCCCGCTAAATCGTCGCGGGCGCCGGCGAGGATGAGGGTTTGAACATTTAGGTTTGCGAGGGCGTCGCGGCCTGCTGGCGGGCCAAGACCTTGGGCGCAGGCGGCAAGGGCTTGGCGGTCCTCGCCCTGGGCCTCAGCGAAAAGACGGAACCCTTTCTGGATGGGATCGGTGATCGCGTCGGGGTTCTCTGAGAGAAGGGCCTGCGCCAGAGTCATGCCCGGCGATGGCGCGGCGGGCGGCTCCAACATGCGCCCGCCAACTCCCCCGAGGATGAGGTGATCGAGGCGGTTTGGGATCGCCAGAGCCGTGGCCAGAGCGAGATGCGCCCCCAGGGAATAACCCATGAGGCTGACCCTCCTGAGCCCCAGATGATCCATCAGGGAGACGACGTCGCCGGCCATCTGGGCGCGGCCATAGGCGGCCGGATCGTGCGGCTTCTCGCTCTCCCCATGGCCGCGCAGGTCCAGGGCGATGAGCCGGTAGCCGGCGCGCTCGAAAGCGGAATACCAGCCGAGGCGTCGCCAGTTCTCGATGCGGTTGGAGGCGAAACCGTGGACCAACAGGATCTCGCCGATCGACGCGCCAGGGGGTGCGATGTCGTCATAGGCGAGGGTNNGGCCCAGGCGACCGGGTGAAATGCTGAGGTTCGCGAACCTTCGCGCCGCGCCCAGTCCCCTGGGTCACGGGTTCCGCTGCGCTTCGCCGGGGATGACGGGGAAATATGATTGCCGCGGGCTTACAGATAGACCCAAGGTCTCCGCGCACGATCCTCAGTGCGAAACGCCTGGATGGCGCCCANNGCCGGTGATGGTCTGGGCGGCCAGATCGATATGGACCCTGTGATCTTGCGGTCCGGCGGCGACTCCGGTGGCAAGTTCGGCGATGAAATCCGGCGCGGCGGCGGCCGCCAGAACGCCATTGCGCAGGCAATTCTGTCGGAAGATGGGGCTGAAGGAGGGGGCGATGACGGCCCGAAAGCCATATTCGGCCAGGGCCCAGACGGCATGTTCGCGGCTTGACCCGCAACCGAAGTTCTCGCCCCCCAAGAGTATGGTCGCGCCGTCATAGGCGGGGTCATTGAGGACAAAGTCCGACCGGGGCGTGCGGCCGCCCACCTCCGTATAGCGCCAGCCGGCGAAAAGGCCGTCCGAGAGGCCCGCCTTGGTGACGCCCTTCATCTCGCGGGAGGGGATGATGGCGTCGGTGTCGATATTCGGCTGGATGAGGGGCGCGGCGACGCCGGTGAGGGTTGTGAAGGGCGTCATATCAGGCGTCCAGCAGACGCGGATCGGCGAGGCGCCCGGCGATGGCCGAGGCGGCGACGGTCTGGGGGGAGGCCAGGTGCGAGCGGGTTCCCGGGCCCTGGCGGCTCTCGAAATTGCGGTTGGTGGAGCTGACCACGCGTTCTTGGGGTCCAAAGCTTTCGCCGCCGGCGAAGAAGCACATGGAGCAGCCCGACTCCCGCCATTCGAATCCGGCGTCCGTGAAAATCTGGTCCAGGCCCTCGGCTTCGGCCTGACGTTTGACGGCCGTGGAGCCCGGCACGCAGATGGCCCGGACCCCGGCGGCGACCTTGCGACCCTTCAGGACCGCGGCGGCGGCGCGAAGATCGCTGATGCGGCTATTGGTGCAGGAGCCGATGAAGGCGGCGTCGATCTTGAGATCGGTGAGGCGGACGCCGGGCCGCACGTCCATATAGGCGAGGGCGCGGTCATAGCTTTCACGGCTGTCGTGATGGGCGACATCGTCAAAGGTCGGCACGGCGCCGTCGATGGGAGCCGCGTGCTGGGGGCTGTTCCCCCAGGTGATGGTGGGCGCCACGAGGTCGGCGTCAAAGCTCAAGGTCCGGTCGAAGGCGGCCTCATCGTCACTGCGCAAGCCCTGCCAGTGTTCCACGGCCTGGTCCCACATCGGGCCTTTTGGCGCGAATGGCCGCCCGTGCAGATAGGCCAAGGTCGCGTCGTCCGGCGCGATGATGGCGGAGAAGGCGGCGAGCTCGGTGGCCATGTTGCAGAGCGTCATCCGTCCCTCCACCGACAGGGCGGAAATGGCCTCGCCGCAATATTCGATCATCTGGCCCCTGGCGCCCGAAGAGGAGATTTGGCCTAGGATGTGAAGCGCCAGATCCTTGGCCGTGACGCCGGCGCCCAGGCGCCCGTGGACGGCGATGCGCAGGGTTCGCGGTTTGCGCACCCGTAGTGTGCTGGTGGCCAGGGCGTGTTCGGCCTCGCTGGAGCCCACCCCCCAGGCGAGGGCTCCAAGCGCGCCTTGCGTGCAGGTGTGGCTGTCGGGACAGATGAGGGTGAGGCCCGGAAGCACCACGCCCTGTTCGGGCGAGATCACATGGGTGATTCCCTGGCGTTCATCGCCGATGTCGAAAAGGGTGATGTTCGCCGCCCGCGCCGCCTCCCGTGTGGCGGTTATGAAGGCCGCGCCCGTGGGCATGAGGGTCGCATCCCCCCGGCCGGGGAGGGTGTCGACAATATGGTCCATGGCGCAGAAGGCTTGGGAAGGGCTCAGCAGCTTGCGTCCCGCCGCCTCCAGCCCCCGCAGCGCTACGGCGCCCGTGCGCTCATGCAGCCAGACCCGGTCGATGAGCAGCAGGGAGTCGGCCGCGCCGAGGGGCGATACCAGATGCTCAGCCCAAAGCTTGTCCAGAAGCGTCTTCGGCGACGTCACGCGAAGGCCCCGGCCCGCCTAAGCTCCTCGATTTCGGCGGCCCCCAATCCCAGGGTTTGGGCGAGAATATCTTCGGAATGCTCGCCGGGCTCCGGCACATCGCGCGTCACCCCGGCGCGGCGCGCATTCATGCGCAGAGGCAGGGCGGGAAGATCAGCGCTCACGCCCGGCTTCACCGTAACGTTAACCAAGCCCTCTGAGGCCAGGAGGTGGGGATCGGCGGTCAGATCTTCCGGCCGCGTGATGGGCGCGAACGGCAGGCCGGCTTTCTCGCAGAGCTCAAGCAGTTCGGCCTTGGAAAGGGTGGCGAACAGGGCCCGGATCTGGGGCATCAGCCGCTCGCGCGCGGCGACGCGCTGGTTGTTGAGGGCGAGGCCTTCGTCGGCGCCGAGAGCCTCCTGGTCAAACACCCGGCAGAAGCTCTTCCACTGGGCGTCGCTCACCACCCCGACAAAGACCTGATCGCCATCGGCGGTGTCGAAGACGTCATAGATAGCCCAGGCGGAGATGCGCACGGGCATGGGCTTGGCGGCCAGGCCGGTCACCGCGCCCTGAGCCATGTGCTGGCCGACGAGGAAGGCGGTGGTCTCNNAGGATGCCGATAACCCCGAACATGCCGCCGGTGACATCGATGACGGAGGCGCCGGCGCGCAGGGGTCGACCGGGCGGGCCGGTCATATAGGCAAGGCCGCCCATCATCTGAGCCACTTCGTCGAGGGCGGTGCGGTTCTCGTAAGGCCCTTTCAGGAATCCCTTGGCGGAACAATAGATCAAGCCGGGATTAGCGGGGCTTAGCGCCTCATAGCCCAGGCCGAGGGCCTCCATAGCGCCCGGGCGGAAGTTCTCTACGAAGACATCCGCCCAGCCCGCCAGGGTCTTGGCGAGACCCAGACCCTCAGGGGTTTTGAGATCCAGCCGGATGCTCTTCTTGTTGCGGTTGTACATGGGGAAATAGCCCGCGCCCGAGCCCATGAGCCGGCGGGTGGCGTCTCCGGCGAGGGGTTCGACCTTGATCACCTCCGCGCCGAGATCGCCCAGAATCACGCCGATAGACGGGCCCATGACCATATGAGTGAATTCCAGCACCTTGAGGCCCGCGAGCGGGGCCTCGGCGGCGTCGAAAGTCTCTGTGGAAGAGGGCTCGGCGGTCATGGGTCCGATGTCTAGAACCATCCCGGGATTTGGTATAGACTTATATCATTAAGACACGTGGAAGCTTGACCATGGCTGACCAGAAGATTGATGTCCTGATCAGCGAAGTCGGGCCGCGCGATGGCCTGCAAAGCATCGATACGATCCTGCCACTGGCGCTCAAGAAGGCCTGGATCAGCGCCGAGGCGGCGGCCGGGGTGCGCGAGATCGAGGTGGGCTCATTTGTTCCCGCGTCCCTCCTGCCGCAATTGGCGGACACGGCCGAGGTGGTCAAACACGCCAAGACCATCCCGGGCCTGACCGTCGCGGTTCTCGTGCCCAATCTTCGCGGGGCGGAGGCGGCCATCGCGGCGGGCGCAGACAAGATCACCCTGCCCGTCTCGGCCAGCGAAACCCACAGCCTGCGCAATGTCCGGCGCACCCACGACCAGATGATCGCCGAGGCTAGGGCGATCTCCACCCTGATCGCGAGCTTGCCGCCAGGGCGGCGGCCCCATTTCGAGGGGAGCCTCTCCACCGCGTTTGGTTGCACCATCGAGGGCGCCATTCCCGACGCCGTGCTCCAGGATCTGGCCGCGCGGCTGGTGGAGGCGGGATGCGCGGAAGTCGGGCTCTCCGACACCTCCGGCTATGCCAATCCCACCCAGGTGCGGCGTCTGATCCGCCTGGTCAGGGGCGTTGTGGGCGATGACCGACTGACAGGCCTTCACCTTCACAATACCCGGGGCCTTGGTCTCGCCAATGCGCTGGCGGGCCTGGAGGAAGGGATCACGACCCTGGATGCGTCCTTGGGCGGCCTGGGCGGTTGCCCCTTCGCGCCCGGCGCCAGCGGAAACATCGTCACCGAGGACCTGGCCTTCATGCTGGAGAGCATGGGCCTGCGAACCGGGATCGATCTTGACGCGCTCTTGAGTGTGAGGCGCCAACTGGCTCAGTGGCTACCGAATGAGCCCGTCTACGGCTTCACCTCGGAGGCGGGATTGCCGCTGGGATATGTCGGCCCACCACAGATTGTCCGCTTTGCGGACGCCTTAGGGGGTTGACGGGCGGTTCGGGGCGCGCGGGGTTAGTCTCGGAATCTATTTGGCGAGGACGCGAGCCATGAACGAAGAGGTGATCATCACCTGCGCTGTCACCGGCGCCGGAGACTCGGTGGGGCGTAGTCCCCATGTGCCCGTGACGCCAACCCAGATCGCCGCCGCCTGTATCGAGGCCGCCGAGGCCGGCGCGGCGGTGGTGCATGTTCATGTGCGCAACCCCGAGACGGGCAAGGCCGCCCGAACAGTGGCCTATTACGAAGAAGTTGTGGGCCTCGTTCGCGACTCGCCCGTGGATGTGGTTCTGAACCTCACCTGCGGCATGGGTGGGGATCTCTATCTCGACCCAGAGGACCCNNATCTGCACCATCGATTGCGGCAGCATGAATTTTGGCGATCACGTGGTAATCAACCGCACCTCCGATCTGGAGAAGATGGCCCGCTACGCCCAGGAATGGGGGGTCAAGCCCGAGCTTGAAGTCTTCGACATGGGCCAGGTGGGCATCGCCTCGCGCCTGGTTCGCAAGGGCCTGGTGGATGGCGATCCACTCTTCCAATTCTGTCTGGGCATTGATGGCGGCGCGGCGGCCTCCGCGGAATCCATCATGGCCCTGAAATCCATGATCCCGGCCAATGCGGTCTGGGCGGCTTTCGGAATCTCTGTCCACGAAATGCCCATGGTGGCCCAGGCGGTTCTGTTGGGCGGCAATGTGCGGGTGGGCCTGGAAGACAATCTTTATCTCGAAAGGGGCGTCCTGGCGAAGAACGGGCAGCTCGTGGAAAAGGCGGCGCGGATCGTCCGTGATCTGGGCGCCACGGTCCTCAGCCCCGCCGACGCCCGTCGCAAACTCGGCCTCAAACAACAACTTCGGAAAGCCGCATGAGCGTTGAAACCCTCGAGCAGGTCACCCTGCGCGGCCTGAGGCCCGTCCCGGCCACGGCGGAGTCGCTAGCTGGCTATGGCTATCTGATCGGCGAACCGGCCGGCCTGAAGCGGGACAAGATCGATTTTTACGGCCGCAACGTGCGGGTCAGCCAGCCGGCGGCCTTTCACGGCAATGACGATCTCTGCCTGAATCTCGTCTCGTTCCAGCCCCGCGACCTCACGGTCAAATGGATGGAGTTCCACACCAAGCACACCCAGACCTTCATACCGCTTTCGGGGAAGCCCTTCTACATGGTGCTGGGCAAGCCCACCTGTCGGCGTCCCGATGGTTCATGGGATGAATCGGCCGGGACCCTCCCCAATCCGGATGATGTGACCGCCTTCTATTTCGATGGATCAGGCGGCATCGTCATGGAAGTGGGCGTCTGGCATGAGGTTCCCTTCCCCCTGGATGGCGAGACCCATTTTGTCTGTATCTGCACCAATGAGACCAATGACAATCTGGAGGCTCAAGGGCCGGACGGCGACTGCGAAGGGGGCGATCTTTCCAAGCGCAACCTGGTCAAGCACCTGGGTTATACGTTCGCCGTCCAACCGTGATCGATCTCTACACCTGGACGACGCCGAACGGCCGGAAGGTCTCCATCGCGCTGGAGGAAATGGGTCTGGCCTACCGGGTCGTGCCTGTTCCCTTGAAGACCGGCGCGCAGAAAACGCCTGACTTTCTCGCCATCAACCCCAATGGCCGAATTCCTGCGATCGTCGACCGGGATAATGGCGATTTCGCCGTCTTCGAATCCGGCGCCATCCTGATCTATCTCGCTGAGAAGTCGGGTAAATTTTTGCCGTCCGAGACCAAGGCGCGCTCGGTGGTTATCCAATGGCTCATGTGGCAGATGGGGGGCCTGGGCCCCATGCATGGCCAGGCCAATGTCTTTAATCGCTATTTCCCCGAGAAGATTCCGGCGGTCATTGATCGCTACCAGACCGAGACCAAACGCCTCTTCTCGGTGATGGACGCGCGGCTGGCGACTGAGCCGTTTTTGGCCGGAGACTATTCCATCGCGGACATGGCCTGCTGGCCCTGGGTGATGCAGCACGATTGGGCCGGCGTTCCGATTGACGATCTGCCCCACCTCCAGAGGTGGCTGGCGACGGTGGGGGCCCGCCCGGCCGTCCAGCGCGGGGCTGATGTGCCCGCGCCGCTGGTTCAGCCAGACGTCGAGACGGGCCGCATTCTGGTGCGGGGTTAGGCCATGTACAGCCGCAAGGTAACTTGGCCGGGCGATGCGCGTCTGGCGCTCTCCATCGTGGTCAATGTCGAAGAGGGATCGGAGCGTTCCCTGGTTCGCGGTGACAAGGGCATGGAGGCCGTGGACGAGCTTGGAATGTTCCTGAAGGACCCCATTCGCAACTATTCAAACGAAACCAATTACGAATTCGGCATCCGGGTCGGCGGGCCCCGGGTTCTGGCCATGCTGGCGCGCCACGGCATGATCTCTACCTGGACGGTCTGCGGCCAGGCTCTTGAAGCCGCGCCGGACCTCGCCCAGGCCATCACCGCAAGGGGTCACGAGGCCTGCAGCCACGGCTATCGCTGGCAGTTTCAACACAAGATGGATGAGGCTCAGGAACGCGAGTTTATCCGCAAGTCCGCCCTCTCCATCGCCGCGACCACCGGTCAGACGCCCAAGGGCTGGCTCAGCCGCTATTTCGCCAGCGACAACACCCGCCGCCTCCTGGCTGAGGAGGGTTTCGTATATCACATGGACGATTTTTCCGACGAGGTTCCCTACTGGGCCGCGCCCGGCGGGCATCCGATTGTGGTGGTGCCCTATCAGCTCGACACCAATGACATGAAGATGTGGCCGCACCCCGGCTATACCGCCCGGGACTGGCTGGACTATGCCATCGACAGCTTTGATCTCTTGCATGCCGAGGGGGAAGTCGCGCCCCGGATGATGTCGCTCGGGGTTCACTTGCGGATTATCGGTCGGCCGGGACGGGCGGCGGCTTTTGAGCGTTTTTTGCAGCACGTGACCACCAAGCCCAGCGTCTGGGTTGCGACCCGGCTTCAGATCGCCGAACACTTCGCGGCGACACAGCCCTACACAGCGGCGGCCTAGACCGCCGTTACCGGGGCGGCGGAGCGAAAGGGCAAGACGCGCCATGACCCCCTATGCCGAGGGCGCGCTGGAGCTTCGGGTCGACGGGCGCCTCGCCACTCTCACCCTTAATCGCCCGGCGGCGCGCAACGCCCTGAACCTGGCCATGTGGCGCGGTCTCCCGAACGCCGTAGCGGCGGTCGCGGCCGACGCCTCCATCCGGGTTCTCATCGTGCGCGGCGCGGGCGGTCACTTCGCGTCGGGCGCCGATATCTCCGAGTTCCCCGAGGTTTTCGCTGATCGCCAGACCGCCGGTGACTATGCACGCCTGATAGAGGTGGCGACGGGCGCCCTTGAGACCCTGAAAATCCCGGTGATCGCCCTGATCGAGGGCTATTGCATAGGCGCCGGTCTCGCCATCGCCCTGGCCTGCGACATCAGGATCGGCGCCGGAAACGCCCGCCTCGGCGCGCCGCCCGCCAAGCTCGGCCTCATCTACAGCCTTGGCGACACGCGGCGCCTGGTCAACGCTGTCGGCCCCTCGGCGGCCAAGGCCATGCTGTTTTCCGCGGCGCTTCATCCGGCCACGGAAGCCCTGCGCCTAGGCCTGCTCGATGAGGTATATCCCGCCGACGCCTTGGAGGCGGCCGTCGCCGCGAAGGCCCAAGGCATGGCCGCGCTTTCCCGCTGGTCCATTGCCACGACCAAGGCGGTGGTGGGTCTTGTTCTGGAGGGCCAGTCGACAGATACCGACGAGACGCGCGACCTGTTTGTCGATGGGGCGACGGGGCCCGATCTCGCAGAGGGTCTCGCGGCCTTTCGCGAGAGGCGACCGCCTGTTTTTCCATAAAGAGGGATTTCATGTCCGACAGTCCCGAGTTTGAATTCACGGTTCCGGTTCTGATCGCCGGCGGCGGGGCCTGTGGCGGGGCGGCGGCCCTGGCGGCGCGGGATGGCGGAGCCGATGTGCTCCTTCTTGAGCAGGACACCGCGCCCTATGGCACCACATCCATGTCGCAGGGCCTGATCTGCGCGGCGGGCACCAAGGCCCAGGCGGCGGCGGGC
>PLFA01000196.1:55295-62356 GCA_003136615.1 Caulobacteraceae bacterium
GGCGCGCGCGAGAGGATCGGCTGCGAGACCCTGGTCATGGCCATGGGCGGTTACGCCGCCAATCGCGCTCTGGTGGCGCGCCATATGCCCGAGGCGGCCCAGGCCATGTACAATGGCCATGAGGGCTCGCATGGCGACGCCATTACCTTCGGACAGCGCCTGGGCGCCGCGGTGGCGGACCTGGGCGCCTATCAGGGCTATGGGATGCTCACCGACCCGCAGGGGCTTAGCGTGCCGCCCAGCGTGGTGATTGAGGGCGGTTTTCTGGTCAATTTCCGCGGCGAGCGGTTCCTGGACGAGGCGGATGACATCGCCGGCATGGTGCATCCCGTCCTGGCCCAGCCGGGGGGCGGGGCCTGGGTTGTGTTCGATGCGTCGATCGAGGAGCGCTGCGCCTATATCCCCGAGACCGCGCAACTGATGGCGCTCAACGCGGCGAAATGCGCCGACACGCCCGCTGAGCTTGCCGCCGCCATGGGGGTCAATGCTGCGGCTTTTGAGGCGGCGCTGGCCGAGGTCTATTCAGCGCGCGCCGCAGGGCGTTTGGACGCCGTCGGCCGGCGCTGGACCATCGAGACCCCGCCCCGCACGCCGTTCCGCGCCCTCAAAGTCCGCGGCGCGATCTATCACACCCAAGGGGGTTTGCAGGTCGGCCCCACCGCCCAGGTCCTGCGGGCCGATGGCTCGCCTTTGCCCAACCTCTTTGCTGGCGGCGGGTCGGCGCGGAGTGTTTCGGGCCCATCCTTCTGGGGCTATTTGCCAGCGATGGGGCTTTGCGCGGCCACGACGCTCGGAATGATCGCCGGGGAATCGGCCGCGGCCGCAGTGAACGCCGCGCCAGCGTCGGTGCGCCGCGCATAGCGGTAGCGGCCAAGGGTCAGCAGCGCGGCGCCGCAGACCAGAAGCGACACGAAGGCCGCATCCAGGATCATGCGATAGGACCCGGTGCTGTCGAAACTCCAGCCGAAGAGCAGAGGGCCGACCCCCGCGCCCACCGAGAAGAACGCATATAGCACGCCATAGATGGCGGTGTAGCTGCGCATGCCGAAATAGCGCGCCACCAGAAAGGCCATGAGGTCATATTCCACCCCCACGGCGAAACCGATGAGGACAATAGAGACCATGGCTTCGGTCGAAGTCACGCTGGCCTGAGCCAGAAGGAAGCAAGAGACGCCCGGCGATGCGAGGATCACCAGCGCCACGGCCGGGGCCCAGAACCGGTCCAGAAGCCAGCCGCCGACAAACCGTCCGGTAAGGGCCGAAAGCCCGATCAGGGAGGTCAGGGCGATGATCTCCTTCACCCCGAAGTGCGCCGTTTTGAGAATGTTTTCCATATTGGGAATGGGGCCGGCGAGGGCGAAGGATACCGGAATGAGCACGAAGGCGATCAGCCAAAAGCGCCATTGCCGAAGCGTCTCGCCAAAGGTCAGCCCTTCGCCCATCGGCGCGGCGGTAGCGGGATCAGCCTGGGCGACCAGGGGTTTTTCGAAGAACAGGAAGAGAGCCACCGGAAAGGCGATCAGGAGGGGGAGGAGACTCAGACCCACATAGGCGCCCCGCCAGCCAAAGCCGTGGATCATCCAGGCCATAAGCGGTTTGCAGAAGAAGCCGAATATGCCCGTGCCCATAAGGGAAATCCCCAAGGCCAGACCCTTCTTGGCGTCGAAGCGTTGATTGACCGCCACGGTCCAGGTCATGGGCAGGGTGCCCGCGCCCACCAGGGCGGCAAAGGCCCATGTGGCGTAATAGAGCGGCAAAGAGCCGTTCGAAAAGCTGAAGGCCATGAAGCTGAAGGCGAACAGGACCAGGGACGTCAGGACCATCCGGCGCGCGCCGTAGCGGACGGCCAGGAAGCCCGCGAGGGGCCCCGCGAAGAGAACCACGGCGGTCGACACCGTGATCCCGGCCATGACCTGGCTGAGCGTCCAACCAAAAGACTTGATCAAATAAGGCGCGAAGACGCCGGTGGTGTANNCCTGAAGCGCGCATGGGTTGGTCCCGCCCTTAAGATATCGTCATGGGGTGGAGAGGCGGGGGCCCCTCGCAAGAGAGCGCGCTGGAATGTCCGACATTCGGATAGAAATTGCGGTTAAATGCGCGCGGAGGGGTGTTTGCGCTAAGAAACTCAGCGGTTGAGCGAAAGGTTTAAGGGCCATGGCCAGTGTGGCGGTTTCCGATATCGAGCAGCCCGTCAGCCCGCCGCGTGAGGGTCTGAGCGCGCTCCTGGCGCAGATTGTCGGCGCCGACGCGATCAGCGACGACCTGGCTCGCCGCAAACTTCATAGCCAGGATATCTGGAGCACGTCGCCCGAAACCGTCGAATTGGTGGTGGCGCCCAAATCCCTAGAGGAACTGGCCCGAGTCGTCGCCAGCGCGACCGAGGCCGGATACGCCATTGCCCCCCGCGGCGGGGGGATGAGCTATACCAACGCCTATATCCCGACCCAGGCGCGCACGGTCTCTCTCGACCTGTCGCACATGGACCGGATCCTCGAGATCAATCCCGAGGACATGACGGTGACCGTGGAGCCGGGATGCACCTGGGCCGCTCTGGACGCAGCCTTGGCGCCCAAGGGCCTGCGCACCCCATTCTGGGGGCCCATGTCAGGCCTCACATCCACCATCGGCGGGGGGCTCTCCCAACTGAACGCCATGTTCGGCGCCGGTCACTACGGCACCTCCAGCGAGAGCGTCATCGCGCTGACCGTGGTGCTCTCTGACGGCCAGATTTTGAAAACCGGCGCCCGGGGCGAAGGGGGCGATAGGCCGTTTTATCGCAACTACGGACCCGACCTGGCGGGCCTCTTCTGTGGCGACGCCGGGGTCTTCGGGATCAAGGCGCAGATCACGCTGAGGCTGATGCGCCGCCCCGCGCACACGGGCTATGCCTCCTTCGCCTTCGCCACCGGAGAGGCGCTTCTGGCGGCCATGGCGGAGGTGGCCAGATCCGGCCTCGCCAGCGAAATGTGCGCTTTCGATCCCGGCCTTACCAAGGTGCGGATGAAGCGCGCGTCTTTGGCCGCCGATGTGAAGGTACTGGGGCAGGTCATCGCCGCCGAGACGTCCCTGGCCAAGGGGCTGTTGAGCGCCGCCAAGATCGCCATGGGCGGGCGCCAGTTCATCGAGGCCGAGGAATATTCGGTTCACATCATCTGCGAGGGACGCTCCAAGACCGGCGTCGCCGAAGACGTGGACGCGGTGCGCGTCATCGCCAAGGCCGCGGGCGGCCATGAGATCGAAAACACGATCGCCAAGGTCATTCGCGCCAATCCCTTCCCGCCGCTGAACAGCATCCTGGGACCCGAGGGCGAGCGCTGGGCCCCCGTTCACGGCGTCGTATCCTTAAGCGGGGCGCCCAAGCTGTTCGGCGAGATCGAGGCGATCTTTGACGACATGGCCCCCGCGTTCCAGGCCGAGGGGGTCTATTGCGGCTATCTGTTCACCAGCATGTCGACCAACGCCCTGATCATCGAGCCGGTCTTCTATTGGCCCGAGGCGCGCAACGCCCTGATCGCGTCCACCGTCGAGCCCGACCACTTGGCGCGCCTGCCCACGCTTCCTGAGAACCCGGGCGCCACGGCCGTGGTGGTTGAAGCGCGCAAGCGGATCATCGCTCTCTGCGCGAAACTGGGTTGCGGGCATTTTCAGATCGGCCGCAGCTATGCCTATATGCAAAGTCGGGATGAGGCATCGACGAAGCTCCTCGCCACGCTCAAGGCGCAGCTTGATCCAACTGGCGCCCTCAATCCCGGAGGGTTGGGCTTGCCCACCAGGACGGCCCCGATCTCGTGACCGCCTACCGCGCCATCCAACTGGAGCGCTTTGCCCCCTCCTTCCGAAAAGCCGCGGACATTATCGTGCTGCCGCGCCGTGCGCCGGGGCCCGGCGAAATCGCCGTTCGTAACCTCTGGTGCGGCGTAAATGGCATCTTCGACACCCAGATCGCACGCAACGCGGTGGACTATGTAAAGATCAAGCCGCCGACGATCACCGGCGTCGAGGCGATCGGCGTGGTGGAATCCGTTGGCGCCGAGGTGGAAGGTTTGCAGGAAGGGGACGCGGTCGCCACGGTGCGCTTCGGCGGCGGCTATCGGGAGGCCAATACCGGCGCCGCGTCGCAGTTCGCCAAGGTCCCGGGACCCGAGCGCGAGTGGCTGGCCCTCGCCTCCACCGGCGTCTCCGCGCTTCTGGCCCTGGATGTGGGCGAGGCCAAGGCCGGCGAGACCGTGGCGATTTCCGCCGCCGCGGGGGGCCTGGGCCATTTCGTTGTTCAGTTGGCCAAGAATCGCGGCTGCAAGGTCGTCGCCGTTTGCGGCGGCGCCCGGAAAGGCGCGTTCCTGCGGAGCCTCGGGGCGGACCGGGTCATCGACTACAAGAGCGAGGATGTCGCGGAGGTCCTGAGCGCTGAATTTCGCGATCAGTTGAACGTCGCGATCGATACGGTGGGCGGCGAGATCTTCGACGCTTTTGTCGCCAATCTCGCCGCGCATGGACGCCTCGTGGCGGCCGGCGCCGCCCAGGATCTGGAAGGCAAGCCCGAGGTCGTCACGGCGCCCCGCATTGTCCATAAGCTCTATTACAAGGGCGCATCGGTCCGCGGCTTCATGAACGGACTTCTCACCGAACGCTGGCCGGCGGCGCGGGAGGCGCTTTTCGATCTTTATCGGCAGGGACAGCTGAAGGTCGCCTTTGACGACCAGGTCTTCGAGGGCCTCCCGCACGTCTATGACGCCGTCGAGCGCCTCCTTTCTGGACAATCGATGGGCAAGGTCATCGTCAACCTCGCGCCTTAGCGCTCGGCCCTGAACCTCAATCTCACTGACCTATCGGGAGTCTCACGTGACATCACAAAGCACACTTCTTCGCGAAGCCATGCCGCTTCTGGCCAGCAACGAGGGCGTCTGGGAGGGCTGGTATCGCTATTATGACGCGGCCACCGGGGCGCTGATTGACCAGCACAGATCCCGCCTATTCTGCCGGATTATCGACGACGAAAAGATGCCGTACCACCAGACCAACCACTACTTCTGGGAGGACGGGCGCAAGGAAATCCGGGAGTTCCCGGCGTGGTATGAGAACGGCCGCATCTGGTGGGACAATGACCTGATCAAGGGCTGGGCCGGCGCCATGCAGCCGGATGATTTCAACCGCTCCACCTGCCTGAACTGGACGCGCCACGGCGAGCCCGGCCTCTACCTCTACGAGATGATCCAGGTCTCCGCAGACCGCCGCAATCGCGCCCGCACCTGGCAGTGGTTCCGCGACGACAAGTGCTTCCAACGCACCCTGATCGATGAGGTTTTCATCACCTCCGATTGGCGCGGCTGGACCGACGATTCACCGCCGAAGAACTAAGCTCAGCCTGGAAGCTTAATCATCACCTTGCCCATGTGCTCCCCGGCCTTGAGATAGCCATAGGCCGCGGGGGCGTCGGCGAAGTCGAAGACCCGGTCGATGAGGGGGGTTACGCCGTTCGCGGCGATGGCCGTCGCCAGCTCGCCAAGCATGCGGCGGTTGCCGGCTGCGATGCCCTTCATGGTGAGGTTCTTGCCGATCATGCTGGCGAAGTTGGGGATCTCGCCGACAAAGCCGCCGGAAAGGGAGCCGATCAGGGAGATCCGGGCGTTGGGCGCGGCGGCGGTAAGGGAGTGGGTCAGGGTGGCGCCGCCGCCGGTCTCGAGAATGATATCGGCGCCCCGGCCTTTAGTGACCTCCAGAAGGGCCGCGGCCCAATCGGGGCGCTTCGCATAGTTGATGGTGAAATCCGCGCCCAGGGCCCGGGCCTTTTCCAGCTTGGCGTCGCTGGATGAGGTGATGGCCACTTGAGCGCCATTCATCTTGGCGATCTGGAGGGCAAATATCGAGACGCCGCCAGTGCCCAAGGCCAGCACTATATCGCCGGCCTTGACCCGTCCCACGTCCACAATGGCATGCCAGGCGGTCAACCCCGCCGCCGGCAAGGGAGCGATCTGAGCGTCGGTGAGGCCGGCCGGCGCCTTCACCAGAGCCGCGGCTGGAACGAGGATTTCCTCGGCCAGCCATCCGTCCACGGAGACGCCGAGATCGACCGCGAACACGGCGGGCGAAAAGGCGCCGTCCAGCCAGGTGACGAAGTGGCCGCAGGTGACCAGATCCCCCACCTGAACCTGGGTCACGCCGGGGCCAACCTCGATGACCTCACCGACGCCATCGGACCCCGGTGTGCGTTCAGCGGGGCGGCGTGGCCCATATTCCCCGGCCAGGACCTTCAGGTCGCGATGATTTAGGCAGACGGCCTTCACCTTTAGCCGCGCCTCGCCTGGGGCGCAGGGCGGAAGGGGTTTGTCCGCCAGGGTGAGGGAGGCCAGACCTTGCTGGTCGCCGAGCTGATAGGCTTTCATGGAGAGCACCTTTTTGAATTTCGGGCGCAACCTCGCCCAATCATGGTCGCCGCGCTGTCAGCGAACGTCGGCCATCCGCGCTTCGGACGGCGTGATGGCCAGGGCGACGCGAGTGTCTGGCGCGGATTCAAGGGCAAGCACCCGCTCGGCGAACCCCGCATGGGCGGCTTCGAGGCCGGCATGGGCCAGGCAACGGCGCGCCTTTTCCATATGCTGTTCCAGGGTCAGGGGATTTGAGGGCGCACCCAGCATGGCGGTGATCACCACCTCGGATACCTCGCCGGAGGGCATAGTCGCCCGCGCAACCAGGGGCGTAAAGGCGGCGGGGTCCGTATTGCCGTCCGCCTCCACCGAAATTCGGCGCGCGAGGCTGAGGATAGCGGGATCGCCCAGACGCTCAGGCGTGAAGTCTCCCAAGCGCACCTCGCCAAATGTCAGGGCGACCGCCGCCAGCCAGGGAAGACATAGCCTGGCATAGGCGACGTCCATGTTCTCCTTGGCGGGACGTCCGACCAGCCGCTTGATCAAGGGCGGCGCGCGGAATGACAGGCTTTTCAGCGCCTTCCCGACGACCCCATGCGCGCTCATCAACTGGCCGACCGCCACGAGGCCGCCCTGGGCGGCCCGGCCAGTGGGAAATGCCTTCCAGCTCACCTCGGTGACGCGCCGGACGGAGGCCAG
>PLFA01000065.1 GCA_003136615.1 Caulobacteraceae bacterium
GAGAGGTGAATGCGCAGTCCCGCCCCCACGGCCTCAATCGCACGCTCCATGGGTTCGGCGTCCTCGCCATAGAACCGCACCTCGCCATCCGCGGCTTTGGTACGCGCCTTGATGACGATGGCGCGGCCCGGCTCCAGAAGGTCACGGCAGCGGCGCAGAGACTCGGGCTGGAACATGACCTCGAATTCGCCGGTGGGATCGGAGAGCGTCACGAACGCAAACTTGCCGCCGCTGGCTGAGGAGCGCTCCTGACGGCGGCGCACGATGCCCGCCATGCGGAAGGCCTCGGCCCCGTTCAGGGCCTGAGCGGTCGCGTCCACGAGGAATGTGACGCGGCGACGCCGCAGAATCTCGGTCATATCGCCCAAGGGGTGGCCGGAGAGGTAGAAGCCGACGGCTGACAACTCCTCATCGAGTTGACGCACCGGATCCCAGGTTTCGACCCGGGGCAGACGGGGCCTGGCCGCCGCGGCGCCTTCACCAAAAAGGCTTTCCTGGGCGCTGGCGCGATCAGAGGCCACAGCCTGGGCATAGGCGACGAGGGTGTCGGCGGCTTCGGTCAATTGGGCGCGGTGGGGATGGATGGAGTCGAAAGCGCCGGCCCGGGCCAGGCCCTCAAAGGCGCGCTTATTGACCACGCGCGGATCGATGCGTTCAAGAAAATCAAAGATATCGACGAAGCGGCCGCCGCCCTCGCGCGTCGCCACCACGGCGGTCATGGCGCTGAGCCCCACATTGCGGATCGCGCCCAGGGCATAGAGCACCTGGCCTTCCACCACATCGAAGTCGGCGCCGGACCGGTTGATATCCGGCGGCAGGATGGGCGCGCCCTGGCGCCTGGCGTCCTGATAGAAGACCGCCAGCTTGTCGGTGTTGGAGATATCGAGGCTCATGGAGGCCGCGAAGAACTCCACCGGCGCATTGGCCTTCAGCCAAGCGGTTTGATAGGCGATCACCGCATAGGGCGCGGCGTGACCCTTGTTGAAGCCATAACCGGCGAACTTGGCCATCCTGTCGAACATGTCTTCGGCGTCAATGACGGTGAGCCCACGCGCAGCGGCGCCCGACAGGAAGCGGGCCCGTTGCTGGTCCATCTCGTCCTTCTTCTTCTTGCCCATGGCCCGGCGAAGAAGATCCGCTTCGCCCAGGGAATANNCCGGCCAGGATCTGGGCGATCTTCATCACCTGTTCCTGATAGACAATAACCCCGTAGGTATCCGCCAGCGCCGCCTCCAGGCCCGGCAGGATCACCACCGGCCGGCGGCCCATCTTGCAGTCCACATACTCATCGATGGAGTCCATGGGACCCGGCCGATAGAGCGAGATGAGGGCGCAGATCTCCTCGATGGAGGCGGGACGCAGCTTGCGCAGGGTGTCCCGCATCCCCTGCCCTTCCATCTGGAACACGCCCACGGTCTGACCGGAGGCCAGAAGCTCATAGGTCTTGGCATCCCCCAGGGGCAGGCGTTCGAGATCGACGCCGGCGCCGCGCCGGGCGAGGTGCTTCACCGCCCGGTGGATCACGGTGAGGGTCTTGAGGCCTAGAAAGTCGAACTTCACGAGGCCGGCGCTTTCCACCCACTTCATATTGAACTGCGTGGCCGGCAGGCTTGAGCGCGGATCGCGATAAAGCGGGACGAGCTGCGTCAAAGGTCGGTCGGCGATGACGATGCCGGCGGCATGGGTCGAGGCGTTGCGGTAAAGTCCCTCAAGTTCCAGGGCGATGCCTAAGGCGTGAGCCACGCCCTCATCCTCGTCGCGGGCGGCCTGGAGGCGCGGCTCCATCTCGATGGCCTTGGCCAGTGTCACCGGGGCGGCGGGATTATTGGGGATCATCTTGGCGAGGCGGTCCACCTGACCCAGGGGGAGCTGGGTCACCCGGCCCACATCGCGCAGCACGGCCCGGGCCTGGAGACTGCCGAAGGTGATGATCTGCGCCACCTTGTCCGCGCCATAGCGGCTCTGGACATAGGCTATGACCTCATCCCGCCGCTCCTGGCAGAAGTCGATATCGAAGTCGGGCATGGACACCCGTTCAGGGTTCAGAAAACGCTCGAAGAAGAGGCCGTATTTCAAAGGATCGACGCCGGTGATCAGGAGCGACCAGGCCACCGCCGACCCGGCGCCGGAGCCCCGGCCCGGGCCTACGGGAATATCGTGAGCCACGGCCCACTTCATGAAATCCGAGACGATGAGAAAATAGCCGGAAAAGCCCATCTTTTGGATGACGCCGATCTCCAGATCGAGCCTTTGCCAGTAAGGCTCCTCCCCGCCGACGGGGGGACCCGCCTCCAGGCGTCGCCTCAGACCCTCCTTGGCCTGGCGAGCGAGCTCCTCATCCTCGGAAACGCCGTCGCGGGTGGGAAAGCGGGGCAAGATCGGCGCGCGCTTCTTAACCATGAAGGCGCAGCGGCGNNCCGCGCTCTTGAAGGCGTGTTCGGTCGTGGCGCGACGGCGATCCTCCTGGCCGACAAAGGCGCCATCGGCGATGCACAGCAGAGCGTCATGCGCCGCCCAGGTCTTACTCTCCGCGAAATAGACGTCATTGGTGGCGACAAGGGGCGTGTCGCTGTCATAGGCCCAGGCCACGAGACCCGGTTCCGCCGCGGCCTGGACGGCGAGGCCATGGCGCTGAAGCTCCACATAGAGCCGATCGCCAAAGACCCGCTTCATCTCATCCAAGGCGCCCCGCGCCTCGGCCTGGCGGCCAGCGGCGAA
>PLFA01000102.1:0-413 GCA_003136615.1 Caulobacteraceae bacterium
AGCGCCCGGCGTCGATACTCACCGGCCCCCAAAGCCGCCAGGACCGCCCAGTAACCGGCCTTGGCCTGGTTGCGGAAGGCGTCATCCGAGAGAAAGCCGCCCGCCCAGAGGAACAGCGCACCGTTGTAGGCCGCATAGATTTGCGTCGCGGTCATCTCCGGGTCCGCCTCCCGGCTCAACATGCCGAGCTGCTTGGCGGTCAGCATGGCCTCTCGCTGGAGATTAATCGGCTGAAAGGAGACGAAGGGCCGAACGCGGGCGCCAAATGCGCCCCTGACCTCGGAAATGACGTTGAGCCAAAGGCTTGAGTCCGACACGAACATGTTGGCCGAAACGGACACGACGGCCTCGCCAACGCGAAACGGATCGACCAGTTTCATTGCCGTGACGGTGGCGCGAAGGTGTTCGAAAAG
>PLFA01000102.1:450-660 GCA_003136615.1 Caulobacteraceae bacterium
TTCCCCCTCGCCGACTCGGCTCATGGATCGACCGTTTCGAGCGGCGGCAGTCCCAGCGCGTTGCGATAGGTCGTGTGATAGTGATGCAGCGCGGGTTCGTTGCGGCCGAAAAGGAAGTGGTTGATGAGGCCAGACTGCGCCCCACGATGGGACGCCGCCGCGGCGACATAGTCTTCGTCGCGAATGATTTCGGCGAAGCGCTGCGGCACG
>PLFA01000102.1:695-9120 GCA_003136615.1 Caulobacteraceae bacterium
GCGCCCATCGTCACGGTCCACTCGCTTTCCGGCATGGATCGCATCTGGTCGATGGACCGCACGCAGAGCGCCATGCGGTGATTTCGCCCGTAGGTGTCGTAAGCCTGCACATTGCCGTAAAAGACCTGGGCGAGCGTGTCCCGGTGAAGCTTTTCGAAGTGATAGGTCTCGCCAAACGTGTCGATAGCGAGCTTCCAGTTCATCGCCGTTTCATAGGTATCGTCGCCCATATGAACCAAGCCGGCGAAATCCCAAGTTTCAAATTCCCGATCCAGACCGGCCAATAGGCTAGGCACGTCCAACTTCCCGTCGGCTTTCGGGTGAACCCACAAGAGGCCGTGGCGCTCTTCGGCCGGCAGTTCAATGAGGCCGAGGCACGCCTTGTCGATGTCGCCGAAATGCTCGGCCTTCGGCACGCCGATCAGCGAGCCCTTATTGTCATACGTCCAGGCATGGAACGGGCAGACGAACCGGGTCCGCTCGCCGCGCGGCGCATCCTCAAGAATAGTCCCCCGATGGCGGCATACGTTCGCGAACGCGCGAAACCGTCCGTCCGCGGCGCGCGTCGCGAGCAGGGGGACGCCGAAATCGCTCGCGGTGATGAATGATCCCGGCTGTGGCAGGTCGCCCGACAGGCCAATGACCTGGGGATGGTCTTTGAAGAAGGTGTTCCACTCGAGCGCGGCGCGCTCGGGGGAGGTGTAGTCCTTGACGTTGATTTTGCCGATCACGCCGGCATCCACGTTCGTCCCCTGATCGATGTGATCCATCAACGTTCGGATCACGCGGACTTGTTCCTCATGTCGCATGGCGATCGCCTCCCAGCCAAATCAATCTTAGATGACAATATAAATATGGTTATAGTGATGTCTAACTAAATGCTGCGCTTCGGCGTCAAAATCTTCCCAGGAGGGTGTTGACCCACCGCCCCGAGGTGGACTTTCTCGGTTTCCGCGTTACGTCGGGCGCCACGAGGTTCCTGCCGGATAATCGCAGTTCGCGGGCTTGCCCGCCGACCCACGGAGCGGATCGAGCGCTTCTTGGTGCGTTCGACCTTAGCGTTGTTTAGCGCACGACTGGCTTGCCGCGCCTAAACCGCGACGATCCGACGGAACGCCCCGCTCACCTCCGTTAACGCGGCCGAAAGGCGTTTCCGCAAGGCCGCGAAGTTTGCCGCACTCCCGGCTCTGGCGAGAAGCGCCTGCAACCCCACCGGCTCCATCCCCGGGTCCACGCCGTCATCCAGCGCGATCTTCAAAACCTGGGAAAGGTCGGAATAGAGCGCCCACGCCTCCCGCTGACGCCCCAGCACGGGCGTGAGGTCCGGGCGAAACTTGGCCAGGGCGGCGAGGGCGTCGCCGGTATTCTGGGCCAGGGGTCCGCCCTCGGACGCGTGGATGAGCTGGAGATACTGGGCGATGAAGTCGAGATCTCGCAGGCCGCCGCGTCGCCGCTTGAGATCCCAGTCGCCCCAGGGTGGGCGTTCGCGCTCCAGGAGGCTCCGCATCTCCCGCGCCGCCTTGGCGGTGGGGCCGGGTTCGCGCGGACGTCGCAGAGCACGCTCCAGGGCGTCCCGCGCCTGCCCCGCAAAGGCGGCGGAACTCGCCCAGACCACCCGCGCGCGGGTCAGGGCCATGAGCTCCCAGACTTCGGCCTCGCCGGCATAGTAGGTCTCGAAGGCGGCGAGGCTCACGGCCACCGGCCCGGCCGTGCCGGAGGGCCGAAGCTGGAGATCAACCTTGTAAAGACCGCCCGCGGCGGTGAGGACGGAGAGGGCCGCGATCAATCTCTGGGTGAACCGGGCATAGAAGGTCGCGCCGCTCAAAGACCCGTCGGCGCTAGCCGTGTCCGCCGGGGCGTCATAGAGCGTCATCAGATCAAGATCGGACTCGGCGGTCATCTCGCGTGCGCCGCAGGAGCCGAGGGCGATCACGGCGACCTCTCCAGGCATCGCGCCGGCCGTGCGGCGGATCTCCTTCAGGGCGGCGTCGGAAAGTCCGGCGACGAGAGCGTCGGCGAGGTCCGCGAAGGCGCGCCCGCAATCCCGCGGGCTGGCGGACCGCCCGAGCACCTGGGCGCCGATGCGAAAGGCGCTCTCGGCGTGCAGCCGCCGGGCCAGATCCATGGCCGTCTCGAAATCCGGCGCCGTGGCGAGGAGCGCGCCGATGTCCGCGCCCGCGTCCATGTCCCCAAAAAAGCGGGGGTCCAAGAGGGCGTCCAGCACCTGGGGCCGCCGCGCCAGGGTGCGGGCGAAGCGCGGCGCGAAGGCCATGACCCGCACCACCAGATCGAGCAGCTCGGGATGCGCGATAAACAGAGACTGCACCTGAACGCTGGAGGGCAGCGCCTCGAAGAAATCCACGAAGCGGGCGAAGGCCGTATCCGGAGCGCCCGTGGCGGCGGCGGCCTCGAGGAGGCGCGGCGCCAGACGGGTGAACAGCTCGCGCTCGCGGGCGGCGCGCATGGCGCGGATGCGGCCATGATGCCAACCGCGAATGGTGCGCGAGACCAGGTCGCCCTGGGAAAACCCCATGCGCGCCAGGGTCGCTAGGGTCTCGGGATCCTCCTCCACGCCCGTAAAGACAAGGCTACCCGCCGCCGCCGAGAGGGGTTCCTCAGAAGCGAAAAGCTCACCGTATCGTCGATTGACCCGCGCCAACAGCCGACCCACCGCGCCATCGAACCCGCGCAGGGTCGCGAACCCCGCCAGGGCGGCGACCGCCCGGCGGTCGCGGTCGGCCTCGGGCAGGGTGTGGGTCTGCTCGTCGGCGATCATCTGCACGCGGTGCTCAAGGCCCCGCAGGGTCTCATAGGCGCCCGCCATGTCGCGCGCGGCGGCTGGCGTGATACGACCCGCCGTCTTCAGGGCTTCCAGCGCCTCCAGGGTTCCCGCCGCCCTTAAGGTCTTGTCGCGCCCGCCATGAATGAGCTGCTGGGTCTGGACATAGAACTCCACCTCACGGATGCCCCCGCGCCCCAGCTTGAGATGGGCGCCCTTGGCGGTGAGGCGGTCATCGACCTTAAACACATGGATCTGGCGCTTGATGGCGTGGATATCGGCGATGGCCGCGAAGTCGAGATGGCGGCGCCAGACGAAGGGCGAGAGCTCCGCCAGAAACGCAGCGGCGCGGGGGATATCTCCCGCCAGGGGCCGCGCCTTGATCAGAGCCGCGCGCTCCCAGTTCTGGCCCACGGTCTGGTAATAGTGCAGGGCGGCGCCCACCGGTCCCGCGACGGGTGTCGAGAGGGGGTCGGGGCGCAGGCGCAGATCGACGCGAAAGACATAGCCCTCCGCCGTTCGCGCCTGGAGAATTTCCGCGACGCGCTCGGTCAGCCGGGCGGCAAGCCGCGTGGGTTCCACGGCGCCGTTAAGCGGCAGGGCGCTCGGCTCATAGAAAACCGAAATATCGATATCGCTGGAATAGTTGAGTTCATCCGCGCCCAGCTTTCCCAGGGCAATCAGAAAGAAGCCCGGGACCGGTCCCGTCGCGCGCTCTGGTCTGTGTTGGGGCGCCGGGGTCAGCCATCCCGCGTTTGCCGCCTCCCGCGCCGCCGCCGCCAAAGCCCTGGCCGCGGCCGCGTCCGCGAAACGACTGAGGGCCGATGTCACCTCGTGGAGATCCCAAACACCCCCAAGATCCGCCAGCGCCGTGAGCAGATGGAGTTCGCCCTTCAGCAGGCGCAGGGCGCGGGCCGTCGCCTCGCCATCCTCCGCCGACCCCGCCGCCATGGCGTGCGACAGCAGGCTCGCGAGGCGCCGCTCGGGGTCATCGGAAAGCACCCGCGCCAGCCGCTCCGGCGACCGCGCGGCGAGCTGGGCCAGATAGGGCGCGGCGGCGAAGATGGGCGCCAGGGCCGGCCAGGCCGCCTCCACCGCGCCGTCCAGGGCGCCATCCCGCATCAGTCGCTCGCGCGTTCTCGCCGCCGCCGCGGTGTCGACCACCGGCCCGCAGGGGATCAGGGCGGCCCCGAGCTTCATCCCGCGGGGGGAAAGACCAGGGCGACCCGCAGGCCCGGCCCCGATCCGTCCACCCTGCCAGGGCCCTCATCCAGCTCCAACGCCCCGCGATGGGCCCGGGCGACCGCCGCCACGAGGGAAAGGCCAAGGCCCGCGCCGGGCTCATTGCGGCTGTTCTCCAGGCGCACGAAGCGCTCCACAACCCGCTCGCGGTCGGCCTCGCCGATGCCGGGTCCCGTATCCGTGACCGATATCTCCACATCGCCCGAGGCCCGCCTGCGGGTGCGCAGCATGATCGCGCCGCCGGGCGGGGTATATTTGGCCGCATTGTCGAGAAGGTTGGCCACCGCCTGGGCGATGAACTCCCGATTTCCCTCGATCTTCAGGGCCCGCGCCGTCTCGATGGCGAAGTCCACGCCCTTGTCCTCGGCCAGGGGCTGGTAGAGCTCGGCCACATGGGCGGCCATCTCGGAGGGATCGAAGAGGCTCTTGCCCGGGGCGTCCGCCGCGGCTTCCAGCCGGGCGATGGCCAAAACCGCCGAGAAGGTTCGCAGGACGCCGTCGGCGTCCTCCAGGGCCTGATGCAGGGTGTCGTTGGGGTCCGCGCGGCCAGCCTCGGCTTCGATGATTCCCGCCTCCAGTCGCGCCCTCAGGCGGGTGAGGGGCGAGCGCAGGTCGTGGGCGATGGCGTCGCCGGCGTGGCGCAGCCCGGCGATGGAGCGCGCCAGACGGTCCAGCATGTCGTTGAGGCCGGTGGCCAGCTCGTCATATTCGTCCCCCGTGCCCCGCACCCAGGCCCGGGCGCCCAGATCGCCGCCCCGCGCCCGGTCAATCACGCCGTTCAGGCTGGCGGCATTGCGGCTCGCGTCCCGGCTGATAAGCAGGCCTCCCGCCAGGCCCAGCAGCACCATCAGGGTTCCCGCGCCCCAGAGCGCATGGATGATCTTGCTCACATAGGCTTCCGACTCGCCCACGTCGGCCCCGACGAAGAGGCGCTGACCCCCGGAAAGCTGCTCCTCCAGCCCCCGCGCGGGTTGGCGGATGGTCTGCCCATCGACGCTGGTTTCAGTGAGGGCGAAGCTGGCCCAGGCCGGCTGGCCGGTGAAGTTGGCCACCGGCGAGGCGCCGATGGAGCCGCTGATCGGCGCGCCCTGCGGCGTCATGAGGAGATAGAGCAGGGGCTGATTTTGCGAGGAGCGCTCGATCACCGCCTGGTTGAGAGCTGTCTGACCACCGGACTGATAGATCCGCTCCAAGGCGGCCATCTCCTTGCGCACCTGGGAGTCGGCCCGGCTATTCACCTCCCCCGCGGTCGCCACATAGATATAGGCCAGAAAGGCGCTCGCCGCCGTCGCGAACACCGCCAGGAACAGCAAGGTGAGCCGGAATGTGGTCGTCCTGAACAGGCGCGGCAGGCGCATGGGCTCTCAAGGGCCCCCTCTTGGGTCTGGCGGCGGCGTCAAGCTTCCAGGCGATAGCCCGCCCCGCGCACCGTCTGGAGCATAGGCCTGTCGAACCCCTTGTCGATCTTGCCACGCAGGCGCGAGATATGGACGTCAATCACATTGGTCTGAGGATCGAAGTGATATTCCCAGACCTTCTCCAATAGCATGGTGCGCGTGACCGACTGTCCGCCGTGGCGCATGAGGAATTCCAAGAGCTGGAATTCCCGGGGCTGGAGGTCGATCTCGACCCCGGCTCTCCGCACTTCCCGGGCGATCAGGTCCATCTCCAGATCGCCGATCTTCAAGAGCGTCTGGACGCCTCCGGACTCCTTGCGGCGGGCCAGGGCCTCCACCCGCGCCACCAGTTCGGCCAGGGCGTAGGGCTTCACCAGATAGTCATCGCCCCCGGCGTTCAGGCCGCTCACCCGGTCGTGGATCTCGCCCAGCGCCGAGAGGAAGAGCACCGGGGTATTGTCGCCCAGCTTGCGCAGGGCCTCCACCATGGAAAGGCCGTCCAGGCGCGGCATCATGCGATCGACGATCAGCACATCGAAACGGCCGGTGCGGGCCTCTTTCAGACCCGC
The DNA here is from genome assembly GCA_003136615.1 of Caulobacteraceae bacterium. Classification (GTDB taxonomy): domain Bacteria; phylum Pseudomonadota; class Alphaproteobacteria; order Caulobacterales; family Caulobacteraceae; genus Acaudatibacter. The sequence goes on from PLFA01000102.1 coordinate 6,683, forward strand.
CTCTCCATCCGAGGCCAGGGCGCAATCGAAGCTCCGCTCGGCGAGCGCCGTGGCCATGGCCCGGGCGGCCTCGAGATCATCCTCGACGATCAGCAGTCGCATGAGCCACCCCCCGGCCTTGGTTCGCTCGCTACCCGTCGATCTTGATCGGCACGAAGCGCGAGACGCCGCCACGATTGATCTCCAGCGGAATGCTGGTGCGACCGTCCTTCTTCCATGAGGCGAGGGCGGCGTTCAGATCGGCGAGGCTCGTCACCTCCCGGTCGCCGGCGCGCACGATCACGTCGCCGCGTTTCACGCCCTTATCGCCCGCGTCGGAGGAGTCCTTCACCGATTGCACGACCACGCCATGGGTCGCCGGCGCGATGCCATAGGTCTGACGGGCCGGCGCGTCGATGGGGGCGATGATCATGCCCAGCACGGATTTATGCGCCGGCGCCGCGGCGCCGGAGTCATCGTTCTGGTCATCACCACCCGCGCCGCCGTTCTGGGCCAGTTGCGCTTCGGAAGGCCGAAGCCCCGCCGTGACCGTCACGGTGCGCGGCTTGCCGTCGCGATAGATGTCCAGGGCGATCTTGCCGCCGGCCGCGACCTTGGCCACTTCGCGGGTCAGTTCATTGGCGTTGGTGACGGGCTTGCCATTGACGGCCACCACCACATCGCCCTCGGCCAGGCCCGCCTTGGCCGCGGGACCGCCAGGAACGAGGCCCGCGACAATCGCGCCCTTCTTGCCATCCAGGCCCCAGGAGGTCGCCATCTCGTCGTTGAGGTCCTGGATCGTGGCGCCGATGAAGCCGCGCTGGATCTTGTGGCCTTCCATCAGTTGTTTGGTGATGGTCTCGGCGATATCGGCGGGAATATCGAAGCCAATCCCCACCGAGCCGCCGGAGGGCGAGAAGATGGCGGTATTGACGCCGATTACCCGGCCATAGGTGTCGAAGGTCGGGCCGCCGGAATTGCNNAGGTCATAGGGGTTGCCCACGGCCAGGACCCAGTCGCCGACCCGTGGGCGGGCGCGGTTTTCGAAATTCACATAAGGAAAGTCAGACCCGGCGACGCGGATGACCGCCAGGTCCGTGCCCTCGTCGTGGCCCACCACGGTGGCCTTTAGCTCGCGGCCGTCCTGCAGCGTCACCTTGATCTCATCAGCGTTCTCGATGACGTGATTATTGGTCACGATGTAGCCGTCGGGGGAGATGAAGAATCCCGAGCCCGAGGACATCTGCTTGGGTGCGTGACGCGGGGTCGCCGGGCCTTGGCCCTGATCCTGATCGTCGTCATCGCCGCCGCCGCCGTTCGGGGGGACCATGTTGAAGGGGAAGGGCAGGCCGGGGAAACCGCGCATATTCGGCATGGCGTTCGCCTCCACCTTGGAGGTCACGCGGATCGCCACCACGGCGGGGGATACCTTCTCGAAGATATCGGCGAAGGACATGGGCGCGCCGGGCGCTGAGGCGACCACCGGCTCGGTGGCGACCTTGATCAGGTGGCCAAGGCCACTGGCGTCGAAAGCGCCGGGTCGCAAGGAGGCGCCGGCCATGGCCGCGACGGCGATCCCGGCTCCGGCGAGGGCGGCGGCCACGACATGAGAGGTCTTCACGGGCATTATTCTCAAGGTCCTCAAGGGCCGGCGTAACTTATCACCGACGATGTTGATTTAGGGACGCCCCCTCATAAGCGGGAGGGGCGCCTTGACAAGTTACCTTTCGGTTAGTGTCAGGGCTTAACCGCAGCGGAATTGGGGCGAGGGCGTGGCCGGCCCGTTTGTCTCGGATTTATGAGCCTTTTTGGCTCGTCCCGGCCCGGTCATAGGCCGCCGCCTGGCCGTCCCCGCGCCACTCGCCCTGGGCCTTCAGCGCCTGGGCCACCTCGCGGGGCATGTATTTCTCGTCGTGCTTGGCCAGGACCTGGGTGGCGATAAAGACACCACCCCGGTCATAGGCGCCCGTGGCCACCACCCCCTGGCCTTCGCGGAAGAGATCCGGCAGCTCCCCGCGATAGACCACATCGGACTTCGCGAACCGGTCGGCCACCACGAAGTCCACTTCGCCGTCGCCACGCTTTTCCACCGTGCCCCGCTCCACGAGCCCGCCCAACTGGATGCCGCGTCCGGGTTGCACATGGGCCGCCAGGGCCTGGGCCGGGGTGTAGAAATAGGAAATCGAGCCCCTCAGCCCATAGAGCACCAGCCCCGCGGCCAGAACGAGGATCGGCGCCGCCGCGCCCAACACAAACAGCCGGCGTCGCGCCGTGCGGGATCGTGGAAGCCAAGTCATGGCCGCTGATATAGAGGGTTTGCGGCGCGGCGCGAGGGCGGAGTCCTTACCGTCACGACCTCAATTCCGGGTCCAGTTGGCCACATTCACGTGGAATCTCGGCCTTGCTGGACTCCGCCCAAGGTCTTGCAAGACATCCTTGGCGGGCCGGGAAGCTCTGGA
>PLFA01000176.1 GCA_003136615.1 Caulobacteraceae bacterium
ATCCCGCACGAAGCGCAGCGAAGATGCGGGACCCAGGTGACTGGGCAACGCGCTTAGGGTTCGCGAACCGCAGAATTGCATCCCGTCCCCTGGGTCCCGGATAAGCCGCTGCGCGACTTTCCGGGATGACGGTAAAGGGGGAGCGGGACCTGTTATCCCCCTCACACCACCTCGTGGCTGGCGAATTGGCAGGGGTGGCCCGCCTCGATCTGAAGCGTGGTGTGGTGGACGAAGAAGCGGCTCTTCAGCTCCTCGCAGGCCCGGTGGAGTAGGGAATCGTCCAGGCCCGCCTCGGGGCGGACGAGATGGGCGGTGAGGGCGGTTTCGGTGGTGCTCATGCCCCAGATGTGGAGGTCGTGGACCTCGCTGACGCCAGGCAGAGCCGCCAGATAGGCGCGCACTCCCGCCTCATCCACCGAGGGCGGGACGGCGTGCAGGGCGAGGTCGAGAGACTCCCGCATCAGCGACCAGGTCCCCAGGACGATAATCCCGCCGATCACCAGGCTGGCGGCCGGGTCCAGCCAGGTCCAGCCGGTGAGGATCACCGCGACGCCCGCCACGGCGACGCCCAGGGCCACCAGGGCGTCAGCGGCCATATGTGAAAAGGCGGCGCGGATATTCACATCACCTTTGCGACCCGAGGCGAACATCCAGGCGGTGAAGGCGTTGACCGCGACACCGCCCAAGGCCACGCCCACCATGATCGCCCCGCCGGCGGGGGAGGGGTGGACAAGCTTCACCACCGCCGCCCAGGCGATGCCGCCCGTCACGACCAGGAGCACCACCGCGTTGCTGAGCGCCGCGAGGATCGAGGAGCTGCGAAGGCCGTAGGTGTAGCGGGTGCTGGGCGCGCGCTTGACGAGCCAGGTGGCCAGCCACGCCATGGCGAGGCTCATCACATCGCCCAGATTGTGACCGGCGTCGGCCAGCAGGGCCAGGGAGTTGGAGAGAACCCCGAAGACGGCTTCGGCGACCACATAGGCGGTGTTGAGCGCGATCCCCACGGCGAAGGCCAGACCAAACGAGGCGGGGGCGTGGACGTGGTGGTGACCATGCCCGTGGTGATGGTGGCCGTGGTCGTGATCGTGGCCATGGTCGTGGCTATCATCGTGCTCATGATCATGGTCGTGAGAGTGATCGTGGGTGGAAGCGCTCATGCGGCGGAGGAATCCCCTAAAATCAGGCAATGAGTTTAACCGATGCAGGCCCCTGGCGCCTAATCCGTGGCCTTGAACGAAGAAAGGTTTTCAAAATTTTGGGCTTCGCGCGATCCAACCTATCGTCATCCCGCACGAAGCGNNATGCTCAGCCTGATCGGCGTGCCCGTGGTGTTGCTGGGGTTGGTGCTGCGGTTCAACCCGCTGCTGGTGGTGACGGCCGCGGCCCTGGTCACGGGTCTGGCGGCGGGCGTTCCGCCCCTGGCGCTGATCGCGGCGCTCGGCAAGGCGTTCAATGACGCGCGCTATGTGAGCGTGGTGTTTCTGGTGCTGCCCGTCGTCGGGCTGATGGAGCGGGCGGGATTGCAGGCCCGGGCGCGGGAGCTGGTGGGGCGGCTTCGCGCGCTGACCACGGGCCGCCTGCTGCTGGCCTATCTGGCGGCGCGGCAGTTCAGCGCGGCGGTGGGGCTGCTCTCCCTCGGCGGACAGGCCAATATGGTGCGGCCCCTGATCGCGCCCATGGCCGAAGGCGCGGCGGAGGCGGCGCAAGGGCCCGGGGACGCCCACCGCGCCACGGAAATTCGCGCCCAGGCGGCGGCGAGCGACAATATCGGCGCGTTCTTTGGCGAGGACATTTTCGTCGCCCTGGGCTCGGTGCTGCTGATCGTCGCGGTGCTGCGGCAGAACCATCTGAGCGTGGAGCCCGCGGCCGTGGCGCTGTGGGCCGTCCCCACCGCGATCGCCGCCTTTCTGATTCACGGCGCGCGGCTGCTGTTCTTGGATGTCCGGCTGCGGCGCGCGGGGCGGTCTTCATGATCCATGTCAGCGCCGCCTATGACCTGGCGGGACTGGTCTTCGCCGCCATCGCCTTCGCCAGCGCCCTGGCGCGGGGGGAGGCAAAGCGCTGGGCCAACGCCGCCTTTTGGGGCCTGCTCGCCTTGAGCTTTCTGGCGGGGGATCGTCTTGGCAATCTCGGGAATGGCTGGCTTGTCCTGGGCCTGGCTCTGATCGGCGGCCTGGTGGGGCTCGGACCCGCGCCGGCCATGGCGGAGGAGCGCGCGCCCCGCGCCGGGCGCCTGGGACGCCGGGTTTTTCTGCCCCTGCTGATCATTCCCCTGGTGACCCTCGCGGGAACGGCGAGCCTTGGCCTCATCCGCCCCGGCGGCGCGCCGCTGGTGGACCCGAAGCAGGTGACGGTGATCTCCATGGCGCTGGGCGTGGTCATCGCCCTGGCNNCCCCAGCTTCTGGCGGCGCTCGGCGCGGTGTTTGTGCTGGCGGGGGTCGGCCCCGCGGTTCAGAGCCTGATGGGCGCCTGGATCCCTCTGGATAACCGCCCGGCCGTGGTCATCGCCTATTGCGCCGGGATGGCGCTCTTCACCATGGTGGTGGGCAACGCCTTCGCCGCCTTTCCGATCATGGTCGCGGGCCTCGGCGCGCCGCTGATTGTGGGGCGGTTCGGGGGCGATGCGGCGATCATGGGGGCGCTGGGCATGCTGAGCGGCTTTTGCGGGACCCTGATGACGCCCATGGCCTCTCACAACATCATTCCCACGGCCCTGCTCGATCTGCCGGCCTGGGCGGTGATCCGGGTTCAGGCGCCCACGGCGCTCGCCCTCCTGGCGGTGAATATGACGCTGATGGCGCTGCTGGTGTTTCATGGCCGGTGAGCGCGCGGCGGCCGGGCTTGATGCGGAGCTTGCCGGGCGCCTGGCGGGGATCGCCCTCGGCCACGTGGCGCGGGAATATCCCAATGGCCTTGTCCAGACGCTCTCGGGGCCGAAGGACCTTGGCCTTCCGCGCGAGCTGCACCCGATCTTCTTCGGCAGCCTCGACTGGCATAGCTGCGTGCACAGCCACTGGCTTCTGGCGCGGCTGTTGCGGCTCTTTCCGGATCTGTCGCACGCGCCCGCCATCGCCGCCCATTTCGATCAGGCCTTCACAGCGGAAAAGGTCGCCGGGGAGCGGGCCTATCTGGCCCGGCCCTTCAGCGGCGGCTTCGAGCGGCCCTATGGCTGGGCCTGGCTGTTGATGTTGGCGGCGGAGCTGCGCCGGCACGAGGGCCGGGGACGGGTCTGGTCGGAGGCGCTGACGCCGCTGGCGGGGGATTTCGTCGCGCGGTTCCTCACGTTTCTGCCCAAGGCCGATTATCCGGTCCGGGCGGGCGTTCATTCCAACACCGCCTTCGCCCTGGCCCTAGCGCATGACTATGCATTGATCGCCGCCGACGAGACCCTCCGCGCGCTGATCGCGGCCAAGGCGCTCGCCTGGTACGGCGCGGACCTGGCCTGCCAGGCCTGGGAGCCGTCCGGCGATGATTTTCTCTCGCCGGCCCTGATGGAGGCCGAGCTCATGCGGCGGATCCTCTCGGCGGCTGACTTCGCCGCCTGGTTCGCGGGGTTTCTGCCGGACCTCGCCGAGGGGCGTCCGGCGACGCTGTTCGCGCCGGCCAGGGTCAGCGACCGCGGGGATGGCAAGATCGCCCATCTGGATGGCCTCAATCTCTCCCGCGCCTGGTGCTGGCGAGGCCTCGCGCGGTCTCTAGCGGATGAGCCCATCGCGACCCTGGCGCGGGACGCCGCCGACCGACACCTGGCCGTCAGCCTGCCCCACGTCAGCGGGGACTATATGGGGGAACACTGGCTGGCGAGTTTTGCGCTCCTGGCGCTGCTGGCCTGACTCCTAAGCGCTGGGACAGCCCGAGAACTCGCCGACCTTGGTGACGGTGAGCTTGCTCAGATTGATGGGCAGAAGCGGCTGCATGGAGCCGGCGGTGTGGCCGGTGAAGAGATCGATCCGGCCCTCGTGGATCGCGCCGCCGAGGTCCGAGGCGTACCAGAAGCCGTCATGCGCGCGCCCGTCCGGCATTTTCAGGCCCACGGTTTCCTTGATGAAGAGAAGGCTGTGGCGCGGCACGGTGACGCCGTCCACCGCGGCGGTGCGCATGGGCACCACCTTGCAGCCGAGGGAATCCCGGTCCCTCATGCCACGGCCGCCGTGATAGAGGGTGGCGACGAGATCAAAGCGGGCCAGGAAGGGCTCGACCTTGGCCGCGACGTCATTGATGAGATCCCCGATGGGATCGGTGGGCGCGGCCTGAGCGGCGCCGGTGGCTGTAATCGCGGCCATAAACAGTGCGAATGGGACCGCGAGGCATGCCAAGGTCTTCCTCAAGAGAACAGCCCGCCGTCAGTTGATGGAAGACCTAAGGCTATCGGTGGGGGCCGGAGGTGACAACCCCCAGGGACACGAAAGGACCCCGCGTTCCAAGCGTGGCCAGGGCTATGCGATCACGGTTTCGTGATCAGAAGCGCCACTGTCGCGTCATGGACACGTGTGGATGTGATAAGCGCGCCTTGCACCCCCTTTCAGCCCCCGCCATGAGGACGTCATGCCCCGCCCGCGATTGCGCCTGATCCTTGTCCTTCTCGCGAGCCTGCCGACCGGCCCCGCGCTCGCCTGGGGCGCCATGGGACACCGGCTGATCGGCAAGCTGGCCATAGAGTCTCTCCCGCCTGATTTGCCGGCCTTTCTCACTTCGGCCGACACCGCGACGGCCGTGGGGGAACTGGCCCGGGAGCCGGATCGTTGGCGCGATTCCGGACGCACGCACGACTCTGATCGCGATCCGGCCCACTTCATCGATCTGGACGATAATGGCCTCGCCCTGGGCGGCCCCGCGCTCTCCGCTCTGCCGGAGACCCGCGCGGCCTATGAGACGGCCCTGCGCGCGGCGGGAACCGATAGCTGGAAGGCCGGCTATCTGCCCTATGCGATCATCGACGGCTGGCAGCAGCTGGAAAAGGATCTGATCTATTGGCGCATCGACCGCGCCGCGGCGGAAAAGGTCGCCAATCCCGCCCATCGCGCCTGGTTCCGCGCCGATATGGCGGAGCGCCAGGCGCTGGCAGTCCGCGACCTGGGTGTCCTCGCCCACTATGTGGGGGACGCCAGCCAGCCCATGCATGTGTCCGTTCATTACAACGGCTGGGGCGCGAACCTGCCCAATCCGCAGGGCTACACCAACAACCATATTCATGTGCCCTTCGAGGGCCCGTTTGTGTACGCCTATGTGGATGCGGCGATGGTGCGCGCCGACATGACGCCCTATCGCGATTGCCATTGCCAGATCGGCGCCTGGACGGCGGATTATCTTGGCGAAACCCGAACCCAGGTGGTCCCGCTCTATGAGCTCTACAAGACCGTGGGTTTCGAGGGCGGCGATCCACGCTGGCGCGCCTTCGCCGCATCGCGTCTGGCGGCGGGCGCGGACGCCCTGCGGGACGCCGTGATCGACGCCTGGCGGGCCAGCGCCACGGGAAAGGCCGCCTGGCCGGCGGTGAGCGTGGCGGACGT
>PLFA01000011.1:0-6152 GCA_003136615.1 Caulobacteraceae bacterium
CGGTCGGCCATGACCTCGAACTGAAGGGGCCCCACCGCGCCGACGATAAAATCGGCGCCCAGGATCGGGCGGAAGAGCTGAGTGACGCCTTCTTCAGCCAGGCCCTCCAGAGCTTTCTTCAGGTGCTTGGCTTTCAGGGGATCGGTGACGCGAACCCGTTGCAGGATTTCCGGGGCGAAATTGGGCAGGCCCGCAAAGCGCAAGGCGCCGGACTGGGAGAGGCTGTCGCCCACGCGCAGGACCCCGTGATTGGGGATACCGATGACATCCCCGGCGAAGGCTTCGTCGGCCAGTTCGCGGTCGGANNTGGCGGCCGGTGTTCTGCACCTTAAGCTTCATGCCCCGGGTGAAACGCCCGGACGTGAGGCGGACGAAGGCGATCCGGTCGCGGTGATTGGGATCCATATTGGCCTGGATCTTGAAGACGAAGCCGGAGACCTCATCATCGCCGGGCGCCACATGGGTCTCGGCCTCCGACCGCCGCGCGGCCACCAGCTTCGGCGCCGGGGCGAAGGCGCCCAGACTATCCAGCAGTTCGTCCACGCCGAAATGGCGCAGGGCCGAGCCGAACAGGACGGGGGTCATGTGGCCCTCCAGAAAGCTCTGGGGGTCAAAGGGCTTGGAGGCCTCCTGGACCAGCATGGCTCCCTCCCGGACCTCTTCCTGCTCATCCGGGCTCAGCAAGGCGTCGAGGGCGTTCGAAGCCAGGGGGATCGGTCTGACGGCCGTGGGGAGGGCCCCGGCCACGGGCCGCTGGAACGGCAGGAAGCTATCGTGGCGCAGATCGATCATGCCCTTGAAGCGGGCGCCTGATCCAGCCGGCCAATAGAGAGGGGCGGGGTCCAGGGCCAGTTTGGCGCCGATCTCGTCCAGAAGGGCGAAGGGGTCCTGGGCCTCGCGGTCCATCTTGTTGATAAAGGTGATGATGGGAATGTCGCGCAGACGGCACACCTCGAAAAGCTTGAGGGTCTGGGGCTCGATACCCCGGGCCGCGTCCAACACCATGATCGCCGCGTCGGCGGCGGTGAGNNATGCCCCGCTCGCGCTCGATCTTCATCCAGTCCGACCGCGTGCGCCGCTGCTCTCCCCGCGCGCGCACGGCGCCGGCGGCACGGATCGCGCCCCCAGCCAGAAGCAGATTCTCGGTGAGCGTGGTCTTGCCGGCGTCCGGGTGACTGATGATGGCGAAGGTCCGCCGGCGGGCGGCCTCGGCGGCGGGGGATGATGACATGGCCGGGCGATAGCGCGGTTGCGGCGCGGGAAGCAAATCGCCCCTTAGGTTTCGTCCACGGCTTCGGTGAGGAAGCGCTTGCCGTCGGGGTCTTCGATCTCGACGACCCAGAGGTCGGGATCACGGCCCGCGGCGCGGTCGATATAGCCATCGAGGCTCACCTCGTCCGTCCCTGACACAGGCTGCATCCAGAGGGGCTCGCCATCCCGGGCCACCGTCTGAGACCACAGACGCGCCACGCCGCCCCGCCGGTCCACGGTCTTGACCAGCACCGCCCCGCCCCGGGCGTCCCCGCGCCGTATGACGGTGGCGAAGGCCCCGCCAAGGGTGGCGCGGCGGATCAGGGCATAGACCCAGATATCGCTGGAGAGCTGCATCGTCCTATTATGAGACCGCCGCTGCCCCGGGGGAAATCAGATGAAGAAAATCAACATCGCCATCACCCTCACCATCCTCGACGACCCCACCCAGTCGATCTGGTACAATGGCGGCAACCAGCACTGCATCTTTCTCTATATGCTGCTCAAGCAGTGCGCGGCGGCCCAGAACGTCTGGCTGTGCCACAACGGGCCCATGGCGACCTATCCGCCAGGGATGATGCTGGATCGCTTCAAGGCGGACCTCCGGCCCATCCAGGAGGCGATCTACGAGACCGATCTCCTCATTGAGATGAACCTCTCGCTCGGGCCCGACTTCCACAATGTGGTGCGCGAGCGCGGCGGCAAGCGGGTCAATTACCGCTTCGGCAATGACTATGTGCTCGCGGTGGAGGCGGTGAACTTCGCCTGCCATGACTGGATCCCCAATCCCTATGGCACGGCCTTCGACGAGGTGTGGACCAACGCCCAATATATCCATAGCGCCGCAAGCTTCTTCTCCAAGACCACGCGCGCGCCGGTTCATATCCTGCCCCATCTCTGGTCGCCCTATTTCCTGGATCTGGCGCGCGCCCGGGACCCGGAGATCGACAGGTTGTGGGGCTACAAGCCCGGTGACCGGCCCAAGGGCGTCGGCGTTTTCGAGCCGAACCTGAGCGTGGTCAAAAGCACGCTTATCCCGATGTTCATCGCCAATGAGGTCTTCAAAACCGACCCCGACGCGATCCGCCAAGTCTATCTGACCAACACCGAGAAGCTTAAAGAAAACCCGGTCTTCAAGCACCTGGCGCTGGGGCTCGAAATGATCCAGGCGGGACGCGCGACGGCCGACGGGCGCTTCCCGTTCGTGGAATTCGCCGCCAAGTTCACCGACATCGTGGTCTCCCACCAGTGGGAAAACGGCATGAATTATCTTTTCTACGAGGCCCTCCATGGCGGTTATCCGCTTGTGCACAATTCCGCGTTTCTGGGCGAGGCGGGCTATCGCTATAGCGGGTTCGACATCGACGATGGCGCCCGCGCTCTCCGGCTCGCCATCACCGAACACGACGCCAATCTCAAGACCTATCGCAAGCACGCCCAGGCGGTGTTGAAGGGCGTCGACCCCCTCGACGCCAAGGTCGTCCAGACCTATGCGACACGGCTGGAGGCCCTGTTCGCCGCGGACAGCCAGGACGGGCGCGCCGCCTGACCTTTATGCGTCCTTTATGCGCCGGACCTGGAAGGCATATCGAACCTTAACGCTGATAGCGCGCACAAACCGCGTTTGAACGCGGAGTGTTCCGGTGAACGATCTAATCTATGCCGCGCTGGGCCTGGCCCTGTTCGCGGCCTTCGGCGTCTATGCCCGCCTCCTGAGGCGCCTCTAGCCATGGTCGCGATCATCTACGCCGCCGCAGCCGTGGGCCTCGCCATCTATATGGTCGCCGCCCTCCTGCGCCCCGACAAGTTCTAGAGGCGCCATCATGATCTGGCAGGGCTGGGCGGAGATCGCCCTCACGATCGGCCTGACCGTCGCGGTCGGCTGGCCGGTCGGGATTTACCTGGCGCGGGTGTGGCAGGGTCAATGGACCTGGCTCACGCCCATCATTCGTCCCGTGGAGAGGGGCGTCTATGCCCTGGCCGGCATCGACCCCGCCAAGGGGCAGGGGTGGCTCGGCTATACCTCCGCCCTGCTGGCCTTCAATGCCGCCGGGTTCATCCTGCTCTATGTGATTTTGAGGACCCAGGGCGCCTTGCCGCTCAACACTTTGCACTTCGCCGGGATGAGCCCGCACCTGGCCTTCAACACGGCCATGAGCTTCGTCTCCAACACCAACTGGCAGTCCTATGCGGGGGAATCCACGCTCTCCAACCTCTCGCAGATGGCGGGCCTGACGGTGCAGAACTTCGCCTCGGCGGCCACGGGGATCGCGGTGGCCGCGGCCCTGGCCCGGGCCTTCGCCGCCAATCGCGGCCAGTCCCTGGGCAATTTCTGGGCCGATCTCGTCCAGGCGACGCTCTATCTGCTCCTGCCCGCCTGCATCGTTCTGAGCCTCGTCCTGGTGGCGCTGGGCATTCCCCAGACCCTCGCCGCTCATGTGGACGCCGTGACCCTGGAGGGCGCGAAGCAGGGAATTTCCGTGGGGCCGGTGGCCAGCCAAGAGATCATCAAGCAGCTGGGCACCAATGGCGGGGGCTTTTTCAACGCCAATTCTACCCATCCCTTCGAGAACCCGAACGCCTGGACCAACCTCATTGAAGAGGTGGCCATGAACGCCGTGGGCTTCGCCTGCGTCATCGCCTTTGGGATCGTCGCCTTCGCGAGGCGGGAGGCCCGCGCCCTTCTGGCGGTGATGATTGTCCTGCTGGGCGCGGCCGCCGCCGTCATCTACGCCGCCGAATCTCACCCGACCCCGGCCCTCGCCGGCGCCGCTCACGTGGTCGCGACGCCCAATATGGAGGGCAAGGAAGTGCGCTTTGGCGCCCCCTCCACGGCGGTCTGGACGGCCATGACTACCGGCGCGTCGGACGGCGGGGTCAACGGCATGATCGAGAGCTTCACGCCGCTCGGCGGCGGCATGGCTCTCTTCATGATCAAGCTCGGCGAAATCCTCCCCGGCGGGGTGGGTTCGGGCCTTTATGGCATTGTCGTCATGGCGATCATCGCGGTCTTCATCGCCGGGCTGATGGTTGGGCGGACCCCTGAATACCTCGGCAAAAAGATCGAGGCCAAGGAGGTGAAGTTCGCCGTCCTCGCCACGCTGATCCTCCCCGCGGCGATCCTCGGCTTCTCCGCCGTGGCCGCCGTGCTGCCGAGCGCCCTGAAGGATGTCTCGGCCACGGGGCCCCATGGCCTGACCGAGATCCTCTATGCCTATTCCTCTGCGGTGGGGAACAACGGCTCGGCTTTCGCCGGGATCAACGCCAACAGCCCCTGGTGGGACACAACCATGGGGATCGCCATGGCGCTCGGGCGCTTCGCCTATATCGTCCCGGTCCTGGCCATGGCCGGCGCCCTGGTCGCCAAGCCCAAGCTGGAGCCCACGGCGGGGACGCTACCCACCGACGGCCTGCANNCTGATCGCCCTGTAGGACCCATTTCATGGCCTCGATCACAGCCGAAGGCGGAATGCAGAGCGCCATGCTGGCGCGCGCCGCCCGCGACGCCTTCATCAAGCTTGACCCCCGCAAGCTCACCGGCAATCCGGTGATCCTGGCGACCGAGGTGGTGGCGGCGCTCGCCACCGTCTCCCTCATCGCCGCCCTGGTCACAGGCAAGCCCATCGGCTTTGCGGTGCAGATCGCCGCGTGGCTCTGGGCCACGGTGCTCTTCGCCAACCTCGCCGAAAGCGTCGCCGAGGGCCGTGGCAAGGCTGCCGCCGATTCCTTGCGGGCCGCGCGGGTGGACACCAAGGCGAAGCTGATCACCGACGAGGCCACGGGCGCCACCACCCTCACCGCCGCGAGCGCGCTGGAGGTGGGTCAAGTGATCCTGGTGGAGGCCGGCGACATGATCCCCGCCGATGGCGAAATCATCGCCGGCATGGCCTCGGTCAATGAGGCGGCCATCACCGGCGAAAGCGCTCCGGTGATCCGCGAATCCGGCGGCGACCGCTCGGCCGTGACCGGCGGCACCACGGTGGTCAGCGACTGGATCCGGGTGCGGGTGACGGCTGGGGCGGGCTCCAGCTTCCTGGACCGCATGATCGCCATGGTGGAGGGCGCGGACCGTCGGAAGACCCCCAATGAGATCGCCCTGGCCGTGCTGCTGGCGGGCCTGACCCTGGTGTTCCTGATCGTCGTCGTCACCCTGGTGGGCCTTGGCCTCTATGCCGGCGTGAAGCTCGATCCCTTGATCCTGGGCGCGCTCTTTGTCTGTCTGATCCCCACCACCATTGGCGGGCTGATCTCGGCGGTGGGCATCGCCGGGATGGACCGGCTGTTGAAATTCAATGTGCTCGCCACCTCCGGCCGCGCGGTGGAGGCGGCGGGGGATGTNNGAGGCCGCAGCCCTGCGCGCCGCCCTGATGGCGTCCCTGGCGGACGAGACCCCAGAGGGCCGCTCCATCGTGCAATTGGCGAGGGATGGGGGCGTCACCGCCGAGGCGCCGGCCGGCGCGACCGCCATTCCCTTTACCGCCGTCACCCGCCTGTCCGGGCTGGAGACGCCCGAGGCGAGCTGGCGCAAGGGCGCGGTGGACGCGGTGATCAAACACCTGGGTCTCGACCGCTCCTTCCTCTCGCCAGAGCTGGAGCGGGCCATTGACCGCATCGCACGCTCGGGTGGCACGCCGCTCGCCGTCTCCGAGGGCGACCGGCTGGTGGGGGTCATTCACCTGAAGGACGTCGTGAAGCCCGGCGTGAAGGAGCGGTTCGCGGACCTGCGCAGGATGGGCGTGCGAACGGTGATGATCACCGGCGACAACCCCGTCACCGCCGCCTCCATCGCCTCGGAGGCCGGGGTGGACGATTTCCTGGCCGAGGCCACGCCGGAAGATAAGCTGCGGATGATCCGCGAGGAGCAGGGGAAAGGGCGGCTGGTCGCCATGTGCGGCGACGGC
>PLFA01000011.1:6181-9417 GCA_003136615.1 Caulobacteraceae bacterium
CCGGCGCTCTTCGTGGTCTCCCTGCCGGCGCTGGGCGCCATGAACATCATGCGCCTGTCGAGCCCGGAGAGCGCCATCCTGTCAGCGGTGATCTTCAACGCCCTGATTATCGTGGCCCTGATCCCGCTCGCCCTGCGCGGGGTGAAGTACCGGCCCATCGGCGCGCAGGCGCTGCTGACCCGCAACCTCTTCATCTACGGCCTGGGAGGCATCGTCGCGCCCTTCGTGGGCATCAAGGTCATCGACCTTCTGATCTCGTCCCTGCGCCTCGTTTAGAGACCCGCCATGATCGCCCAGATTCGCCCCGCTCTTGTGATGATCCTGCTCTTCACCCTGGTGACGGGCCTGGCCTATCCCCTCGCCGTGACTGGCGTCGCGGGCCTCGCCCTTCCCTTCCAGGCGGGCGGTAGCCTCATCAAGGGCGAGGGGGGCAAGGTCATCGGCTCGGCCCTCATCGCCCAGGGCTTCGCCGCCCCGCGCTATCTGCATCCGCGCGGTTCCGCCGCCGGAAATGGCTGGGACGCCACGGCCTCCTCAGCCTCCAATCTGGGGCCGATGGATAAGAAGCTGATCGCTCGCGTGTCCACGGATGCGGCGGCGCTGGCGAAGGAGAACCCCGGCGCAGCCATTCCCGCCGATGCGGTGACCTGGTCCGGATCGGGTCTCGATCCCGATGTTTCTCCTGAGAACGCCGCCTTCCAGGCGCCGCGCATCGCCATGGCTCGGGGCTTGCCGCTCGCCACCGTGAAGGCCGTGATCGCCGCGCACACCAAAGCGCCAATTTTTGGCGTGTTCGGCCAGCCGGCGGTGAACGTCCTGGCGGTGAACCGGGCGCTGGATGGACCAGCGAAGTGAACCTCTTCGCGACGTGCGAACCGGTTCGGTCCATAATCGTGCGCCACGATAAACCCCTAAGGATTCGGAGGGCGTTTGCCCAAGCAAGGCGATCCGCGCCGGCCTGATCCGGAGGCCCTGCTCGCAGAGGCCAAGCGCGAGGGGCGGGGCAAGCTGCGCGTGTTCCTGGGCATGGCGCCCGGGGTGGGCAAGACCTACGAAATGCTGAGCTCCGCCGCGCGCCGAAAGGCCGAGGGCGTGGATGTCGCCGTGGGCGTTGTAGAGCACCACGGGCGGCGCGAAACGGAGGTCCTCACCGAAGATCTGGAGATCCTGCCCCGCAAGCCCGTGGACTATCGGGGCCGTACCCTGATGGAGTTCGATATCGACGCCGCCCTGCGCCGGCGCCCGGGCCTGCTTCTTGTGGACGAATACGCCCATTCCAATGCGCCCGGATCGCGCCACCCCAAGCGCTGGCAGGATGTGGAGGAACTGCTCAACGCCGGCATCGACGTCTGGACGACCCTGAATGTCCAGCATCTGGAAAGCCTGGTGGACGTGGTCTGGCGGATCACCGGGGTGCGGGTGCGCGAGACCGTACCTGATCAGGCGCTTTCTGAAGCCGACGAGATCGAGCTGATTGACCTGACGCCCGAGGAGCTGCGCCAGCGCATGGCGGCGGGGAAGGTCTATGTGCCCGAGACGGCGCGGCTGGCATCCGAGCGTTTCTTCAAGGCCGAGAACCTTACGGCGTTGCGGGAAATGGCCCTGCGCCGGGCGGCCCAGAAGGTGGACGACGCCCTGGTGGGCCATATGCGCCGCCAGGGGATCGAGGGGCCCTGGGCGGCGGGGGAGCGGATCCTCGTGCTGATCGGCGCCGAACCCTTTGGCGGGGCCCTGGTGCGGGCCGGGCGGCGACTCTCCGACCTGATGATGGACGCGCCCTGGACGGTTCTCCACGTGGAGCGGCCGAACCAGCCCCCCGGACCCACGGGCGCGCGCCACACCGCCGCCGCCTTAAAACTGGCCGAACAGTTGGGCGGGAGCGTGGTCACCGTCACCGGCGATAATCTGCTGGATACGGTGCTGAACTACGCCACGCGCAACAACATCACCCAGATTGTCATTGGTCGCCAGCGCGGCCCCCGGCCCTGGACCGCGCGCGTACGCAGCCTGTTCGGCCGCTCCCTCGCCCATGTGCTGGTGGACCAGACCAATGGCGCGGCCCTGCATATCGTGACCGACGCGGTGGACGATGATTCCGCCGCCCCGCCGAGGCCCGCCCCGGTGGCGCGGCCGACCCCCCGCTTTCCCTGGGAAGGCTACGTGGTCGGAGCCGTTCTTGTGGGGGTTTCCACGGGGATCGCCGCGATCGCGGATCGAGGCCTGAACAACGCCAATCTCGCGATGATCTTTCTGCCGAGCGTGCTGATCACCGGCGCCGCCTTTGGCCTGCGCCCAGCCATCGCCGCGGCGACCCTGGCCGTGGCCACCTATAATTTCTTCTTCCTCGATCCGCGCCTCAGCTTCCGTATCGGTCACGCCGCCGACCTGATCACCTTCGCGGTGTTCTTCGCGGTGGCCCTGACCACGGGTTTCCTCACCGGCAGGGTGCGCGACCAGGCGCGAACGGCGGGGCGAAGGGCCTCGGCCGTGACCTCCCTGCTAGCCGCCAGCCGCCGCCTCTCCGCCGTCTCGACACGCGACGAGGCGGCCCGGGCCCTGGCCGAACAGGCGGCGGCGGCGGCGGGGGGCTCGGCCGTCGTTTTGCTCCCCGAACACGGCGAGATCCGCCTGGCCGCTAGCTCCCCCGCCCTCGCCACTCTCGACGCCGCCGCCATGACCGCCGCCCGCTGGGCTTGGGAGAAGGGCGAGCCCGCGGGCGCCGGAACGGGCACATTGCCGCAGGTCGCCTGGACATTCCGCCCCCTGCAGGGCCTTCGCCGCCGGGCCGGGGCGGCGGGGGTGACAGCGGGCACGGGCGGGGGCGTGGAGCCGGCCGATGAGCGCCTGCTGCTCGCCCTGCTGGACCAAGGCGCCGTGGCCCTGGAGCGGGCGGAGCTGGCTGCCTCCACCGTGGAGAGCGAGACCCTGCGCCGGTCCGACCAACTTCGCGCCGCGCTCCTTAACTCCATCAGCCATGACCTGCGCACCCCGCTTTCCACGGTGTTGGGATCGGCCACGACCCTGATCGACTATGGCGAAACGATAAAGCCCGCGGTGCGCCAAGACCTGCTGGAGAGCATCCGCGAGGAGGCCAATCGCTTGAACCGCTATGTGGGCGACCTTCTGGACATGACGCGTCTGGAGGGGGGCGCCCTCAATCCGCGCATGGACTGGGCGGATATTCGGGATGTTCTGACCGCCGCCATCGGCCGGGTGGAACGGCGGGGGGGGGGGGG
>PLFA01000166.1 GCA_003136615.1 Caulobacteraceae bacterium
GCCCACGCCTCTTAAGCTATGAGTTTTTGGCGGGCGAGCAAGTTCCCCAATATGGCCGTGCTCGGCCTTTTCGGTGTGCTCCTGGTGGTCTCGGCCGTAAACGCCGCGCCGCCCGCTTTGCCTGACGAGGATCTGGCTCACCCCAATCCCGCCGCCGTTTCGGGGCGCCTGCCCAATGGGGTGCGCTACACCATCCTTCAGCGCCCATCGCACAATAAAGAAAGCCTCAGGCTTCTCGTATATGCCGGGAGCCGCGATGAAACCGACGCCGAACGCGGCGTCGCGCACTTCGTCGAACACATGGCCTTCGTGGGACCCCGCCACTTTCCGACTGATCAGGTTCAGCAGACATTCGGCCAAGCCGGCATCGCCTGGGGTCGCGACCAGAACGCCTATACCCGATATCTCGACACCCTCTATTATCTCGACATACCAGAGGTCAGCGAGGCCAAGCTTGACCTCGGTTTCCGCTGGCTGGGCGATGTCGCCAACGGATTGACCTTCGATCCCGCCGCGGTGGCCCGCGAGCGAAAAGTCGTCCTCCAGGAATATGTCCTGGGTCTCGGGCCCGCGAAGGATGCCGCGCGTCAACGGGAGACGTTCGCGACCCCTGACCTTCGGGGCGTCACCCGGCCGCCGATTGGCGATGAACAGGTCATAAGAGCGGTCGATGCGGCCACGCTCTCGCGCTTCCATGCCAAGTGGTACAGGCCCGATCGCACGCTGGTGGTCGCCGTAGGCGACGAACCGGTGGAGGCTGTTAGACGCCGCATCGCCGCGGCCTTCGGATCATGGCGCGCGACCGGCCCGGCCCCGCCCCACCCGGGGGAGGGGGCGATCGATCTCAAACGGCCGTCGGACGCGCTCGCGATCACAGAGCCGAAGCTCCCCGGCGTGGTCTATGTCTGCCGGCTCGGAGACGCTGATCCAGAGTCGCCGGAGGGCGTGGCCACCCATCGCCTGACTCTGGCCGACGAGATCTGGGTGTCCGCCATGGGCCGGCGGTTTGCCGACTTGATCCAGTCCCGATCGCCCCCCGTTTCCCAGGCCTATGGCTCGCAGGCGGACGTTTACAAAGCGGGCGCAAGCACCTGCGTGACCGCGGCGCCGATCAATAATGATTGGAAAGGCGCTCTCAAACTCCTCTCCGATGAGGCGCGCAGAATGTCCGTCCACGGAATCACTGGTGCCGAGTTTGATTTCGCCAAGAGCCAGATCATCACCGGGCTGGATCAGGCAGTGGCCAATGACTCCACGGCCGATGCCTCAGGTATCGCCAATAACATCCTCTGGAATGATGAGGAAGGGCAGACCTTCGACACCGCAGCCGAGGATCGTCGAGNNGTGACGCCTTCCGGCGCCGTTGGGATCAGCGGAGCGCGCCATTGGTGGTGGTCGTCAGCCCAAGCCCTGTCGCCAGATCGGATGTCCTGTCGGCCTGGGCCGCCGATCTCGCCGCGCCGACGCCGGGCGCCGAGGCTGAGAAGGCGCTCTCGGTCTGGCGCTATGACAATTTCGGCCAGCCCGGCAAGGTGAAGCTTCGCGAGAGCCTCCACGACCCGGATTTCGTGCGTCTCACCTTCGAAAACGGCGTCGTCGTCAATTTCAAGCAAACCGGCTTCGCGAAAAATGCGGTGGAGACCCTCGTCCGTTTCGGCGCCGGACAGCAGGAGATTGAGCCGGGACATGTCTTCGAGGCGCAATTCGGGGCCGGCAATCTATTCACGGGCGGACTTGGTAAGGACTCGGCGGAGAATATTGCAGACGTCTGCAAGGGTCACGCCTGCGCCGCCGAACTTGCCATGGGTCGAACATCCTTCGCCCTGAGCGGGGCGACGCGGACGGATGACCTGCGCCTTGAGCTCCAGCTTCTCGCCGCCTTCTTGACCGACCCCGGCTTCGACAATCGTATGGATCAACAGCTCCCCTCGGTCGTTCACGCCATGTACCGGCAATTGGATAGCAACCCGGCCGCCATGGCCGCGCTGGCTTACGCCAAGGCTCTCCCGACGCCCCACGTCGCCGATCTTCCCTCGGAGGCGGCGATGGCCGCCATCACCTCCGCCGACTTTCGGCGATATCTTGCAGGGCCGCTACAGACCGACGCGATCGAGATCACCATGGTTGGCGACGTCCCCGAGGATCAGGCCACCCATCTGATCGCGGAGACCTTTGGCGCTCTGAAACCGAGGCCAAGAGCGAACCACACGCGCCCGGACGCAGTTCGCGCGCGCCTCCCCGCTAAGGCCCCGCCGCGAATCCTCGCGACCCACAAGGGGCCGGGGGAACAGGCCGTCGTGATCATGACCTGGCCGCTCTATGTCTGGGACAAGACCCGCGTTCATGAGGGCCGGGTCATGACCCTGTTGGGCGATGCCTTCCAAAACGAGATCACCGACCGCGTTCGACGCGATCTTGGAAAGGCCTATGCGCCTGGCGTGGGTCTTTCCGTCGATGACAGCGGCGATCAGGANNCCGTGCAAACGACACCGGCAGACCTGGAGGCGGTGATCGCGGCGGTGACCCGAATTGCCCGCGAGTTCACCGCAGGCGCCATCACCTCCGAGGAACTGGAACGCGCGCGAGAACCCATACTGGCCTCCGTGGCCCAGGAACGAACCTACAATGGTTGGTGGGTCGAAAAGCTCAACGGCTCCTTCGAACATCCCGAACAGCTCGAATGGACCCGCACACGCGACCATGACATGGCGACGATCTCACTCGACGAGGTCAAGGCCGAGGCCCGACTTTGGCTGTCGCGCAATCCCATGATCGTCGTCAGCCTCCCGGANNCGCTACGCCCGACGGGCCCAAGGCTGGCGGACGCTAGCGGCGTTGGAGGCGCGTTGAGTCTGACCTCCTCGGCGGCGGCGAAGGGGAGATCAGTCGAGAGGATATATTGCCCCGCATTTGCCGCGATAGGTATCGGGCCGATATATTCTTTCATCACAATTACCGGAGCGGTACGCAGATTTCAGTCATCTGATGTGCGGGCCCAATGTGCGCCACGGCCGCCAGTCGCATAGGTTCACGATCTTGGACGAGAACGGTCATATCTTGATCTCGTGCAGTTGGAGTGGACGCACGAAACACCGAAGGGGTTTGCTTGTAGGTGGAGCGGAAGGCGCGGCTGAACGCGGCCATGGATCCGCGACCTGGACGAAGCCGGCGGACCGGGGTCTCNNATGACCCTCGTGGCTGACATTCCCGCGCAGGGCGCTCCTGCTTATAGCATAGAGCGCCAAGTCCGCGACCAACGCATCGCCGTCGCGGAGATGTGGCTTTGCATGTTGGGCGGGTTGAGGGAGATCGGCATGCGGTTTGCCGCTTTCCTCGAACATCAGGTCGCGCCCTCCAAGGCCGGGCCGCGGCGGCTGATGATGGCCTTTCGTTTTATCGGCGATCCCTGCGCCGCCTTTAGCCGTGTCTGGCGCGCCGTACACCTTGCCGCGGCGCTGGCGCTCAGGATCGCGGATGAGATCGCGGCCTTAAGGGCCGGCAAGCCCCTGGGCCCCGTCGTGACCGCCCCCAAAGCGGCCCGGGAGGCCAAGGCCCTCAGGGACGA
>PLFA01000165.1 GCA_003136615.1 Caulobacteraceae bacterium
CACCAGTCGATCTGGAACGAGGGCAAGCCCCTCTTCGCCGGCGACAAATATGCCGGCCTGTCGGACATGTGCCTCTATTACATCGGCGGGGTCATCAAGCACGCCAAGGCGATCAACGCCTTCGCCAACTCCACCACCAATTCCTACAAGCGCCTGGTGCCCGGCTACGAAGCGCCGGTGAAGCTGGCCTATTCGGCTCGCAACCGCTCCGCTTCCATCCGCATCCCCCACGTGGAGAGCCCCAAGGCCAAGCGGATCGAGGTGCGTTTCCCCGATCCCATGGGCAATCCCTATCTCACCTTCGTGGCCCTGCTCATGGCAGGCCTGGACGGCATCGAGAACAAGATCGATCCGGGCGGACCCATGGACAAGAACCTCTACGACCTGCCGCCCCGCGAGCAGAAGAAGGTGCCGGAGGTTTGCGGCTCGCTCCGTGAAGCTCTGGAGAACCTGGATAAGGACCGGGCCTTCCTCAAGAAGGGCGGCGTCATGGATGATGATTTCATCGACAGCTATATCGANNTTCAAGTGCTAGCGGAGCGCGTTCTTAAAAAGTGGGACCTGGTTTTCGGATAAAAACGCGCGACAAGAATAAACGCTTCGCTTGGCGGTGGGGAGGTTGATAGCCTTTCGTGGTGAAGTCACCCCGCCGTCATAGCAGCTCCAGTCGCGCCGAGGCCCGCAAGCTGGGCTTCGAATATATCAAGATCGGCGCCAGCCAGTTTGATCTGACCGATCCCTACCATATGGCCCTGACCGTGGGCTGGTGGACCTTTCTTGCGGGCGTCACGGTCCTTTACACCCTGATCATCTGCTTCTTCGCCTGGCTCTATATGCTTCAGCCGGGTTCCATCAGCACGGGCCATCCGGGCTCCTTCGCGGACCGGATCTTCTTCAGCATCGAGACCCTGGCCACCGTGGGCTATGGCGAAATCTATCCGGCCACCTTCTACGGCCATATGGTCTCCAGCGCCGAGATCATGGTCGGCACGGCTTTCACCGCCATCATGACGGGCCTTTTGTTTGTCCGGTTTTCGCGGCCCAGGGCCCGGTTCGTCTTCTCCGATCACATGGTGATCACCCGGCACAATGGCCGCCCGACCCTCATGGTGCGCATCGGCAATGGCCGCACCTCCCTGCTCACCAAGACCACCGTCCAGATGAACACTCTCCTCAACGAGGAGGCGCCGGAGGGCGGCCGCTATCGCCGCATCCATCAGCTGCGCCTCACCCGGGCCACGATCCCCATGTTTCCCCTGATCACCACCTTCATGCACGTGATCGATGAGCACAGTCCGCTGGCCGGTCTCGACCTGGCGCGGATCGCCGAATCCGATGTGCGGGTAATGCTCAGCATCGAGGCCTATGATCCGGCGCTGGGCGCCATGGTTCAGGACATGAAAACCTATGACGCCGGCGATATCCGCCACGGCTGGCGGTTCCTCGACGTGGTCACCATCCATGAGAACGGCGGCGTGATCGCCGATCTGACCGGCATCAGCCGCAGCGAACCGGAGAGTGGGCCTCAAGGGCCCGGAAAAGACATCCTCCTGGCGTGAAGCGCGGGCGGAGGAGGAGACGTGTATAGTCAGCCTTCGCGCGTCAGCCGTCCGATTCGCTTTCGAGATCACCACATGGCCAAAGCCGCCCAGGCTTCCCTTTTCGATGCCGCCTTTGACCCGATTCCCGCCCCGGCGCCCACCGCCGCGGCGGCTCTGGTTCCGGCGACAGGCGCCTATTCGGCCAAAGACATTGAGGTTCTGGAGGGGCTTGAGCCCGTCCGCATGCGGCCGGGCATGTATATCGGCGGCATCGATGAGCGGGCCCTGCACCACCTCTTCGCCGAGGTGCTGGACAATTCCATGGACGAGGCCGTGGCCGGCCACGCCAAGATCATCGAGGTCAGCCTCGCCGCCGACGGCGCCCTCACCGTCCGGGACGATGGCCGGGGCATGCCGGTGGACCCGCACCCGAAGTTCCCCGGCAAGTCGGCGATGGAGGTGATCCTCACCGTCCTGCACTCCGGCGGCAAGTTCTCCGGCAAGGCCTATGAGACCTCCGGCGGTCTGCATGGCGTGGGCGTCTCCGTCGTCAACGCGCTCTCCGAGACCCTGGAGATCACGGTCTGGAAAGACGGCTTCGAGTGGCGTCAGACCTATTCCCGGGGCAAGCCCCAGGGCCCCCTGGAGAAGCTTGGCGCCACCCGCAAGCACGGCACCGCCCTCACCTTCCGGCCCGATCCCGAGATCTTTAAAGAAGGCGCGGCCTTCCGCCCCGCCCGCCTCCACCGCATGGCCAAGTCCAAGGCCTATCTCTTCCGGGGTGTGGAGATCCGTTGGAAATGCGCGCCCGAACGGATCCATGACGACACGCCCGTCGAAGCGGTGTTCCGCTTTCCAGGAGGGCTCGCCGACGTGCTGGCCGAAGCCGCCGAGGGCCTGGAGACCGTCACCCCCACGCCCTTCGCGGGCCGGATCGAGCGCACGGGCGAAGCCGGCGCCGTCGAATGGGCGGTGACCTGGACGCCCGAGGGCTTTGGCGAGGCCGACGGGTTCCTGCGCTCCTATTGCAATACGGTGCCGACGCCCGAGGGCGGCACGCANNCAGGGCCAGACCAAGGAGCGCCTCTCCTCCACCGACGCCCAGAGACTGGTGGAGGCCTCGCTCCGCGATCCCTTCGATCATTGGCTCACCGCCCAGCCCAAGGCCGCGAGTGCGCTTCTGAACTTTGTCGCCACCCGCGCCGAGGAGCGCCTGAAGCGCCGGAAGGATCGCGAGGTCGCCCGCGCTTCGGC
>PLFA01000036.1 GCA_003136615.1 Caulobacteraceae bacterium
CCAGCACGCCGCCGGTGACCTCGGGGCGCCAATGGCAGGTGGGCTGGTCGAAAAACCGGGGGCCATGGATGACCGCTCCGCCCTTGGGATCGGCGGCCGCAAAGATCAGGCGCCCGATCCGGGCGAGGCTGATCGCGCCCGCGCACATGGCGCAGGGTTCCAGGGTCACCGCCAGGCTCAGGCCCGTGAGGCGATAATTTCCCCGCGCGGCGCCCGCCTGGCGCAGGGCCAGGATCTCCGCATGGGCGGTGGGATCATGACCACTGATCGGGGCGTTGGAGGCCTGGGCGATCACCTCGCCCGTGGCCGGATCGAAGACCACCGCGCCCACGGGAATCTCGCCGCCGGCCGCCGCCGCTTGCGCCGCTTCCAGGGCAAGGCGCATCATGGGAAGATCATGGTCCAACATCAAAATCACCGAAAAGGCCCGCCGCGCGGCGGTCAAGCCTCGCCTGCTGCTTCAGCCGACCTGCTTGACGGCGAAGAGCGCGTCGCCAAGGCCCTGGCCCGGGCGGGCGTCGCCTCGCGCCGGGAGATCGAACGGCTGATCGGCGCCGGCCGCGTGGCCCTGAACGGCCAGGTTCTCACGACGCCCGCGGTGAAGGTGGGACCGAAAGACATCCTCACCGTTGACGGCGCACCCGTGGAGGCAGCCGAGCCGGCCCGGCTCTTTCTCTACCACAAGCCGCCGGGCCTCGTGACCACCCACAGCGATCCCAAGGGCCGGCCGACGGTATTTCAGGCCCTGCCCCGCGATCTGCCCCGCCTGATCTCCATTGGCCGCCTCGACCTCGCCTCGGAGGGCCTGCTCCTCCTCACCAATGACGGCGGCCTCTCCCGCGCCCTTGAGCTGCCCTCGACAGGTTTGGCTAGGCAATACCGGGCCCGGGCGCGAGGCCGGATCGACCAGGCCCGGCTCGATACCTTAAAGGACGGGATCACCGTGGAGGGGGTGCGCTATGGCGCCATCACGGCGCACCTGGACAAGGCCAAGGAAGGCCCATCCGTGGCCAATCTCTGGATCACCCTGACCCTCGCCGAAGGCAAGAACCGGGAGGTGAGGCGCGTGCTGGAGGCGCTTGGCCTCTCGGTCAACCGCCTGATCCGCGTGGCCTATGGCCCCTTCGCCCTGGGCGATCTTGAGCGCGGCGCGGTGCAGGAGGTCGGCCCCCGGGTCCTGCGCGAACTGCTTGGCCACCTCATCGCTCCCGCCCATCTCCCCAAGGGCGAGCGCGCGCAATACCAGCCGCCGGCCCCTGCCAAGGCGGCCCCGCCCAAGCCTCGGGGGACGGCGATCGCGCGGGCCTATTCGCCGAAAGCGGATGCGAAGAAGGGGTTCGGGGCGAAACGGTCAGGCCCCAAGGAAGCATCGCGCGATATCGCGAAGAAGACCGGACGCTCCTCCCCTCCGCCGTCATCCCGGCCAAGGCGGAGCCGCGAGCGGGGACCCAGGTGACAGGGCGAGGCGCCGCGCTTCGCGAACCTGAAGATTGCACCCCGTCTCCTGGGTCTCGCATAAGTCGCTGCGCGCCTTTGCGGGATGATGGCGAGGCTTAGGCGGGGTCCATGACCCCGTTATCCGGCGGGCTCAGCTCCGCCCGCCGCACCCCTGCCCAGCGGCGCAGCTGTGGAATGTGAACCACGGCCTCGGTGATCAGGAAATAGCCGACCAGGAGCGTGATATCTTCCAGCAAGGAGAAGGCCGAGAGGGCGGGGTGTTCGGCCTGGAGGTTGAGAGGCTCCAGGAAGAGCACGATGAGCATATTATTGGCCGCGTGAACGCCGGAGGAGAACTCGATGCCGCCGAGGCGCAGGGTCATATAGGCGAAGCCGGCGCCCATAAGGGCGCGGGTCAGGAAGGCGTCGGGGTTGAAGTCGAAATGGGCGGCGGCGAAGAGGATCGCCGTCAGGACCACGAGGATGCCCGGCGGGGGGGTGAAAGCGGCCACGCGCCGCAGAAGCCAGCCGCGAAACACCAGCTCCTCCGCCGCGGCGGCGGGAATGAGCAGAAGACTCGCGGCGCCATAGAGCAAACGACCTCCCCATGACGGGCTGACCGCAAGCAAGGGCAGCGTCGTCTCCCCGCCAAAAACGCGCTCGGCCACGATGATGGGGGTAAGGGCGATGGTGGCGAGGCCCAGCCCGACGAAGAGCAGCCCCCAGCGCACGCGGGGCGCGGCGGTGACCGAGCGGTGCAGGGGCTCGCGCCCCACGACGGCGGCGAAGGCGGCGAAGACCAGAAGAAATCCACCATCCACCAGGGATGTGAGCCCCAGGCGCGCCAGTGTGACGGTGAGACCCGTCTGAGCCGGATCCACCAGGGCCTGGGTCGCGCGCCCCATGCCCGCCAGCCCGGCGGCGCCCTGACCGGAGATCAGGGTGAAGACGACCATAACCAGGACCCAGGACGCCACCGCGGCCACCACAGCCACGATCAGCCCGCCGACCAGGGCCCCGATCAGGCGCAGGGGCTCACGGTCCTTTTCGCCAAGGCCGGCGAGAAAGGCTGACCGCCCTAGTCCTGACCAGACACCCGCCATTCGCGAAGGGGCTCCCCTTTTTTTGCTCTCTGGGTCCCTCATCGGCTACGCAGGCGAAATTCCCAAGGGCCGCGCCATGAGAATCATCGCCGGAGAGCACAGAGGCCGCTCCCTTGTGGCGCCTGGGGGACAGGCGACCCGCCCCACGGCCGACCGCACGCGTCAGGCCCTCTTCAACGTGCTGGAGCATGCCCCCTGGGGGCGGCCCCTTTTCGGCGCGCGCGTGGCCGATCTTTTCGCGGGTTCAGGGGCGTTGGGGCTAGAGGCGGTTTCGCGCGGGGTCGAGGCCTGCCTGTTCGTGGATCAAGACGCCGCCGCCCGGGCGGCCATCGCCCGCAATGTCGCGGCGCTCAGGCTGGAGGCGCGATGCGAGATCAAGGCGTGGGATGCGACACGGCTCCCGCCCGTCGCGGTAGCCCCCTTTGATCTGGTGTTTCTCGACCCGCCCTACGGCAAGGGCCTCACTCTGCCCTCGCTCGCGGGATTGCGCGCGGGGGGGTGGTTGGCGCCGAGGGCCTTGGTGGTGGTTGAGACCGGCGCGGCGGAGGGGGCGCTTGCGGTTAGCGGTTTCGAGGCCGTGGACAGCCGGACGTGGGGTGCGGCGAGGGTGACGTTTCTTCAGCAGGAAGGACCGGGCTAGCGGCTCATCTTTCCACCCCCAACCCGGCGGGGGAGGAGAAAGATCGTGCCGCCGCCCCCTAGTACTTCGCCCTCACCGTCATCCCGAACGTCCGTGGCGCGCCCAGGAAGGCGTCGATGACGCCGGTGGCGTTGGTGGGGGCGTTTTGGAAGGGGGCGTCGAAGGCGACCTGTTCGTAGCGCTTGTCGAAGAGGTTTTCGCTCCAGAGCTCGAAGCTCCAGCGCTTGTCGTCCGGACCGAAGGCGACGCGGCCATTGGCGAGGGCGAAGGCGGGCTGGGTCTTGCGGGGATCAAGGTCGGAGCCGGTGTTGTAGGCGCTGGTGAACTTGGCGCCGATGTTGAAACGCAGCTGGTACTTGTCCGAGACGCTGAGTTTATAGGTCCCCGAAACCGCGCCCGAATAGAGCGGCGCCAGGGAAATCCGCGACGTCCCCGCGCCCAGATATTGCTGCCCATTGGCGGTGAGAGCGGGCAGATCGGCGGGGGGGAAGTGGGTGTCCGCGACCGTCAGGCCACCCTGGAATGAGAGCGCCCGGATCGGCAGCCAGACGAAATCGGCGTCGACGCCCCGGCTGATCACCGTGGGGATGGAATCCACCACGAAGACGAGGCCGGTGAAGGTGTTGAGCTGGAAGCCGGTGAAATCCTGGTAGAACAGCGTGGCGTTAAGGAGCAGCTTGCGGTCCAGCAGCGTGGTCTTCACCCCCGCTTCATAGGAATTCACGAACTCGCCCGGGAAGCTGGTGTTGGTGAGCGGGACGAGTGTCTGGGGAGAGCCGTAGGGGCAGCCCGGCGATCCCGCGGCGCACTGGGTGCGGTCGAGATTGAAGCCGCCGGCCTTATACCCCCGGGAATAGGAGAGATAGGTGAGGATATTCCGGTTGAACCGATAATCGAGCTTCGCGGTGGCGGAGACCTCGCCCTCGCTCTCGCTCTGATGGTCAGTGAAATTGTTGAAGCCGGGGCTCGCCACCGGCAGACAGGTCACCGGCTCGATCAGATCGGCGACCAGCGCCGAATAGGGCGCCGCGGCCGCCACCGCCGCGCAAGCCGCCCCGCCATTGGTGTTGTGGCTCGCGGTAGCGAGGCTCTTGTCATCCTCGGTAAACCGCACTCCGGCGTTGAATTCCAGCTTGTCGGTGACGTGGAAGGTGTCGTTGGTGAAGACGGCATAGGTGTTGTCGATCTGATGGTAATGGTCCACCGCCCCTTCGCCGGGTGTGTAGGTCGCCCCAAAGGCCCCGGGCAGGAAATCAGGATTGGTCCCGCCGCTGAACAGCAGGCTGGCATATTCCGTGAACTGATTACCGAACAGCAGCTCGAAGTTCGAGGTCAGATCCTCATGGGCGTAATAGGCGCCCGCCAGATAGTCGAGCTTGCCGACGGTTCCGGCGAAGCGGAGCTCTTGGCTGAAGGTCTTGAACTGATCGCTGTTGCCGCTGGCCGGCAGATAGAGAAGGTCGGCGTTGGAGAAGTCCGTGTCCTGGGCCCCGACGCGCTTCCAGTCGCGATAGGCGGTGATGGAGGTCAGGGCGGCGTCAAGCGCGGGGAACCGGTAATCGGTCTGCACCGAGACGCCCTCGTCCCGCACATTCTGGGTGGTGGGCTGATTGGCATAGGCCGTGCGCGAGGCGGGATTGGGAATAAGCGGCTCGCCGCCGCCAGCCCCACCGAGGGCCGCGACGATGGGCGTGGTTTCGCCGGCGTCCACCTCGACGGCCGAACAGCAATGTTCCTGGCGCAACGTATAATCGGCGATGGCGCGGACGCTCAGTCGGCTGTCCGGCTCATAGAGAAGCTGTGCGCGGAAGGTGTGAAAGTTCTGGTCCTGATCGGTCGTATCCGTACGCGGACCCTGGCCTGTGTCGACATTGTAAAAGCCGCTTCGCTCGCGGTCGGCGAAATAGAAGCTTCCCGCCAGCTTGTCCTGATAGAGCGGGCCAGTGATATAAACCGCCCCGCCATAGGCGTTGTAATTGCCGGTGGTGAACTCCGCATTGGCCCCGGGCGTGAAGGAGGGCTTTTCGGTGAGGATATTGATCACCCCGGCCGAGGTGCTCTTGCCAAAGAGGGTGCCCTGCGGACCTTTCAGCACCTCGATCCGGTCCAGATCGCCAAGGTCGCCGAAGCCCACCCCGTTGCGGGGCCGAAAGACGCCGTCGATGACGACGCCTACGGAGGATTCCAGGCCGATATTATCGCCCACGGTGCCGATGCCGCGGATGCGGGCGGTGGTGGAGCTCTCGCTGGTGGTGGAGGTGACGATGAGGCCGGGGGTCAGGATCGTCAGATCCTTGATATCGTGAACGCCGCTATCCTGCAGGAGCTGGTGGCCGACGGCGGTCACCACCACGGGCACATTCTGCAGGCTCTGCTCACGCTTCTGGGCGGTGACGACGATGGCGTCCACGGTGGCGACGGCGCTCGGGGGCGGTGGAGTGGCTGGGGTCTCGGCCCGCGCGGCCATGCCCGAGATTACGACAACGGCGCCCGCCATCGTCAAAGCCACACGCACAGATGTCATGCCCACCCCATTATGTTCTTTTTTCGCAACCGCGATCAGCGGAGTTGCGGGTGCGTAATGCAAGCCGCGGGCTGAGGAAACCCCAATTTCGAGCCCGGCCGGCTCAAGCCATTTTCACCGGGCGCCCCGCTTGACCGCGAGGGTTGCGCAAACGACCCTTTCGCTCGCGCCGCGGCACGGCGGACCCGCCCGGCGAGGCAGGCATAGCGGGTCTCCTCCGCGATTGTCAGGGCTGTGTCCCAGGCGGGCTCACCGGCCCTCATCGGGTCGCCGCGCAGGGCGGGGATCGTGCGGATAAAGTCCCGGCATGTGTCAAAGACGACCAGCCGGGGTCCATCCCCATCCCCGGCGATCCGGGCGCGCATCCGATCCCAGGCCCCCCCGCGCGGATACGCACCGGAAGGGTCCGGCGGCGCGAAATGGACCCCGAGCCTGCTCATCTCCGCGGCGATGCTCTCGCCGTCTTCCTCGCAGAAGAGGGCGGGATCGGCGATGCCGATGGGGAAAGGCTCGTCCTTCTGACGCGCAAGGATCGCCTCGGCGATATCCTCCGGGGTCAAGTCCAGGCGCTCGCCGGTCCGGGGATCAGCCCCATACCATTCCCGATAGCGCACCAGGGCGCCGGCCCTAACCCTGAGGTCGCCGACGCGAAACGGCGCCGGGGCCACGGCCCACCAGCCGACGCTGAAGGGCTGGTCCACGCCACAGGCCAGGGTGCGGATCCGCGTCCAGGACTTGGGTATGGGGAATGGCGCCAGGATATTGCGCGCGCTCCACCCCTCGAAAAACGGGTCCTGGACCACGTTCCAGTCCCCCGTCAGGGCGGCGGCCACCCGCGTCGCATCGCCCGAACGCTTCAGGCGGGCGACATAGCCGGGGTCCCGCGCCAGAAGGGCCGGATTGCTTTCAAGGCGGGCGGGAATGAACTGGCGTTCTCCGCGAAATCGTGAGCCGTCGAGGGGGCATTTGAAGAGCCGCACGAGAGGGTTTGAGAGCCCCGGATCGATATAGCGCCGCTTCACCCAGACGTGGCCCGGCCCGCCCGGATGGCAGGTGGCGCGAAAGCCGCAGGGCGCGCCCTCGGCGCTTCGCAAAGTCGCCATGAGCATGTCGACGGGAACCGGCGAGGGGAACTGGTTCAGCTCCTCCACATAGACCCTGGTATAGGAATGGCCCTGATAGTTTTCGGCGGCGGCGTCATTGTTCAGATGCCCGAAAGAAAGACAGGCCCCGCTCGGCCATTCAAAGGCGGATCGGCTCCTGATCCAGCGTGCGCCCTGGGGCCCAAAGACCTCCCGCGCCCGCGCCACGGTGGGCTCCAGCGCCACCCGCATGCGCGCCACCAGAAGCCCCTGGGCCGCATCGCTCCACTTGGCCGCATGGCGCGCGAAATCCCCGAGCAGCGCGTCCGTCTTTCCCCCGCCCCGCGCGCCGCCATAGATGACCTCCAGGGCCCCGCTGTCCACGAAGTCTGTCTGTGGACCCGGCTGCGGCGTCCAGCCTGGCGGATAGGCTGAGTCGTTTGCGTACATGAGTTATATTATGCAAATATTTTGCAAAACGTCAATATCTATGTGGAGCGCTCAGGTCGAGCCCATGGCGAAAAACTCGCCCCCCGTCACCGTCGTCCGAACAGCCGCTCGATGTCCGCCAGCTTGAGCTCCACGTAGGTCGGGCGGCCGTGATTGCATTGGCCGGAGAGGGGGGTGGCCTCCATGGCGCGGAGGAGGGCGTCCATCTCGGCGGCCTGGAGGCGGCGGCCAGCGCGGACGGAGCCGTGGCAGGCCATGGTGGAGCAGACCTGCGCCAAGCGCTCGCCAAGGATCAGGGGCGCATCGTTCTCCGCCAGATCATCGGCGATGTCGCGCACGAGGCCCGCCACATCGGTCTCGCCGAGGAGGGCGGGGGTCTCGCGGATGAGGACCGCGCCGGGGCCAAAGGGTTCGAGGCTCAGCCCAAGCGCCGCGAGGTCGTCGGCCCTGGCGCAGAGCCGTTCGGCCTCGGCGGGGTCCAGCTCCACGACTTCCGGCAGGAGCAGGGCCTGGCGGGTGACTTCGCCCTTCGCCATCTGGGCCTTCATGTCTTCATAGACGAGGCGCTCATGGGCGGCGTGCTGATCGACGATGACGATGCCGTCGGCAGTCTGGGCGATGATGTAGGTTTCGTGCAGCTGCGCGCGGGCGACGCCGAGCGGCAACGCTTCGGTCTCGTGCGAAACGGGTGCTGCCTCGACCCGGGCCGAAAGCGCAGTGGCCGCATTCCCCGCAAACAGCGGTGCGTGATAGTCGCGCGCCGGCTCGGCAAAGCCGCGCGGCGGCNNAGGGGGAAGTCGGCGGTTTCGGCCTCGACCCGCACCGCCGTGGGCGCCAAAGACGCCAAGGAAGCCGGTGCTTTCCAAGGCGCTTCCCAGGGTTC
The DNA here is from genome assembly GCA_003136615.1 of Caulobacteraceae bacterium. Lineage (GTDB taxonomy): Bacteria > Pseudomonadota > Alphaproteobacteria > Caulobacterales > Caulobacteraceae > Acaudatibacter. Next base: position 8,120 of record PLFA01000036.1, read on the forward strand.
CGGCCGCGCCGAGACGCCTGAAAGGCCCGGCAAGTCGGCGCTGGGCGAGCTCCAGCCCCCCGCGCTCCAGGCGGAGAACCCCGCAGCACCTGGCCCGGGCTGGAAGGATTCCGGGCGAAAGTGGCCGAGCGCCTGACCCCCCACGGTGGACGAGGCCCGGTGTCCGGCGCCGGCCAGGGCGTGGCGCAGGGCGCCGATGATCAGGCCGCGGGCCAGGGCCGGATCGCGAAAGCGCACCTCCGCCTTGGCGGGATGCACATTCACGTCCACCAGCACCGGGTCGAGATCGAGGAACAGCACGGCGGCGGGATGCCGGTCCCTGGCCAGAACATCGGCATAGGCGGCGCGCAAGGCGCCCTGCAGCAGGCGGTCGCGCACGGCGCGGCCATTGACGAAGAGGTACTGATGACTGGCGCCGCCCCGGCTGTAGGTGGGGAGGGCGGCATGGCCCGTGAGGCGGATGCCATCGCGGGTCTGGTCGAGGCTGAGGGCATTGTCGGCGAAGTCCCGGCCGAGAACCGCCGCGATCCGGGCGAGGCGCCCTTCAGGCCCCTCGGCTTCGACCGGCAGGCGCAGCGTCCGGCGGCCGTCAAGATCCAGGTGGAAGGCCACCGTGGCGTCGGCCAGGGCCTGGCGCTTCACCGCCTCGGCGATGGCCATGTCTTCGGCCCGGGCGGATTTCATGAACTTCAGCCGCGCCGGCGTGGCGTAGAAAAGATCGCGCACCTCAACCCGGGCGCCATGGGGCCCTGGGAATCCGGCCGGGATGGGGGCGCCCGTCGCCCCGCCGTCCACGGTGATGGCGAAGGCGTCTGCTGATCCCCGCGCCCGGGCGGTGATGGTCAGGCGCGCCACCGAGCCGATGGAGGGGAGGGCCTCCCCGCGAAAGCCCAGGGTGGCGATGCGCAGCAGGTCGTAATCCCCGTCCGGACCGGGCGCGAGTTTGGATGTGGCGTGGCGTTCCACCGCCAGGGTGAGCTCTTCAGGGGCGAGGCCGCCGCCGTCATCAGCCACCAGAATGCGCGCCAGGCCACCGCCTTCGGCCTGAATCTCGATGCGACGCGCCCCCGCGTCCAGGGCGTTTTCCATGAGCTCCTTGACCACGCTCGCGGGCCGCTCGACGACCTCGCCGGCGGCGATGCGGTTGATCAGGTCCGGCGGCAGGCGGCGGATGGTCATGGTGGAGGGACTATAGCGGCGATTCCGCGCGGAAGAGTCCGCAATAGATGCGGGCCGGGTCACGGCGGGGGTAGAAACCCCTGTGGCCGATAGTCATCACCCCGCGGGTTAAAGGCGGGCTGCGTCACTGGCGCGCCTTGAGAGTTTCGCAGCCGCAAAATATATTGCAAATATGTTTCAGATTCTCGCACATCTTGGAGCCCGGGTGGCCACGCTGGGTCGCGTCGCTGTCTTCGCTGGCTTTAGCCTGGTCGCCCTAGAGGCCAGCGCATCACGGGCGGCGCAGGTGGATGTGCACGTGACCGGCGTCTCCAATCCCCGCGGCCATGTGCGCGTGGAGCTCTGCACGCGCCAGACATTCCTCACCTCATCATGTCCCTATACGGGCGCGGCCCCGGCGATGGTGGGCGACACCGTCGTGGAGATTTCCGAGGTCCCTCCGGGTGAATACGCCATCCAGGCCTTTGAAGACGATCTCGACGCGGGCCATGTGCACCAGAACCTTCTGGGCATTCCCCGCGAGCGCGTGGGCTTTTCCAATGACGCGCCCCTGCACGTTCAAGGCCCGATCTTTTCCGAGGCCGCCTTCAAGGTGGGCGAGGGCGCCCGGGAAGTGACCCTGCGCCTACGCAAGGTTCTTTTCGGCGCGAAGAACTAGGTCTTGTTCAGCTCATATTTCATGATGCGCCCGTGACGGCCATCGCGATCACGTTCCAGAGCGAACACATCGCCCCCTACTTCCGCGCCGCTATCGCGCGCTGCGTTCAGCATTGTCAGGTCCTCGTCGTCGAGAACGACCTTGGTGGCCGCGACGTTGGCCGCGATATGCCGGGCGCTGGTCGCCCCCACGATCGCGGCCGCGACGTTTGGAAAGGTCAAAGCCGCTGCGGTGGCAATGGTCGCCACATCCACCTCGTGTTTCACAGCGATCACCTTCAGGGCGCTCAGCAGCCCCTGAAGGAAGTCCCAACCACCACAGTCTTCAATGATTAACTGGTACTTTATGAGGGAGCGATTGGTCAGACCTTCCGGCGGCGGCTGGCCAAGCCAGCGATCCGACAGAAACCCGCCTGCCACCGTCCCGTAGCAGAGCATGACGATATCGTGCGCTTGGCAGAGAGCGGTCATGGCGCCGGCGGGGCGTCGATCAAGTAGGGAATACTGCAGTTGGTTGGTGGCGATCGGCACACCCGCTTCAAGGAGTTCCGTCAGCCGGGGCGTGTCAAAATTGGTCACACCGATGCGGCCAATTTTCCCGGCGGCGCGTTGTCGGTCTAATTCCAAAGCCGCCTCGACATAACGAGCCGCATCGTAATCCCACCAGTGGAACTGCACGACATCGAGTTGCTCCACTCCGAGTCGGCGGAGTGAGCGATCGATAATGCGAGCCACATAGGCGCCGTTTACAGATGCGAGGTCGGAAAGGTCCGGTACGAACTTGGTGTGGATCTGAACTTGGGCTCCGAGGCGAGGTTCGGCGCGTATGAAGTCGCCGATCATCTCCTCAACGCCCGTGTAAATGTCCGCGCAGTCAAAGGTCGTCACGCCAGCGTCCACGAAAGCAGCCATATCCTTGATCGCCTGCTGCCGGTCGATCGCGCCGTGGTCGCCAGCGAGGTGCCAACCTCCCTTAATAATACGGGAGAACCTATAGCCGTCGCTAAGCACATAGCGCGCCGTCATCGGGTGGAAGCCCCAGGCATCTGGACGGCCGTTACTTCGGCGTGATCAAAGCTGCGAAGGCCGAGACGCTTGATATGAAAGCGGGTGGCGCAATTGGGATCAGAGCGCGCCACCTCGGAGTCGGTAGCCATCCAGTCCGCGGAATCCAGCTTTCGCTGCTTGGCCGGAAGGAGAGGGAGAAGCGCGGCCAACGAATAAATCGAAAACCCCTGGCCTGGCGGCAGATGCAGCATCTCCCCATGCAATTCGAAGTGGTCCCCGGGCTTTGCGCCGCAATAGATAGGGCCGCCGGGAGGCGAGATGACCTCCACGCGTAAATCATAGAGTTCGAACTGCGACGTCGAAGCTTCTGGCGTTGTCATGCGGCGTTTCCAGCTTCTCAGCGTCTCGACTTTTGGGTCGCCTTCGCCGGCCGGCCGAGGGGTCCGTCGACGTAAGTGTGTAGCAATGATGAACCCCTAACCATGGCTCCCGGGGCCAGCCCGCCGTTTAGGCAGGCTCGCGTATTTCGGCCTTACGGAAGGCCGATGCGGGGGACAATGACAACGATTGCTAGCAATAGTTGCGTTTAAAGCAATAATTCTGTCGGGGTTAGGCGTGCAACATACCAGTCTTCGTTACTTCTATGAGGCCGCCCAATTGGGCTCTATGCGAGCCGCCAGTGATAAGCTGGGTGTCGCGGTGTCGTCTATAAGTCGTCAGATCGCCCAACTTGAGAATGAAGTTGGTCTTCTTTTGCTTGAGCGGGGGCGCCGGACGGTAAAACCGACGGAAGCCGGGGACTTAGCTCTTGATTATTATCGAAAGAGCGTCGCAGAACGGGAAGCTTTTGACTCCAAGGTCCGGGACCTCCGAGGCTTAAGGGCCGGCCGCGTGGACATCGCCATGGGAGAGGGCTTCGTTACAGCAGGTTTCTCCGACATGCTGACGGGCTTCCTCAACAAGCACATAGGCGTACAGGTCGTGTCGATCACGGCCGCATCTTCGCTAGAGCTCGTCCGGCTTGTCGCGGACGACGAGGTACACTGCGGTTTGGTCCTGCAGACACCGACTGACCCACGGGTGAGGATTAAGGCAAGCGTGCCCCTGCCGATTGTGGTCCTTGCGAGCCCGCATCACCCGATCGCCGCGCGGAACCGCGTGATGCTGACCGACATCGCGGCGCACCGGGTCGGCCTGTTGCCGGAAGGTTTCCTTACCCGTCAGGCTCTCGCGGTGGCTGAGCGCGCCGAGGGCGTCTGGCTGCGGCCCGCGGTGACGACCAATTCCCTGCAGCTATTGAAAGAGATGGCGAAGTCCGGCGACTGCCTGACGGTCTTGCCTCTTATCGCCGCCATTCCTGAGCTTGAAAGCGGGTCTCTCAAAGCAATCCCGATTTCGACGGCGGCGCTTGAGAACAGCACCACGTGCCTTATCACGCGGATCGGCCGACAGCTTCCCGAGCCGGCGCTCCGCCTTGTTTCGGTGATTGAGGCGAACCTGCGGAAGTGGGGCCATATCGGCCAGGCGGCCAGGGCCCCAGACGGATAAGCAATCTCAATAAATCCCACCCGAGGCTGATGCGACGAAGGGCCAAGTTGCGTCACCAAGAGAGGTTTTGTGCGCGAGTTTGTCGTGATCGCGACAAAACCCTGCGCGTGTTGCGCGGGTCGCAACGATATCGCGGTGCGCCTCGCCTTGTGTGCTGAGCCTGTGACCCGAATATGGAACGTAGCGGGAGCGCGTGATGAAGCGTTACAGGATTGCGGTCGATATCGGCGGGACCTTCGTTGATTCCATCGCCTTTGACCTAGAGGGCCCGACACGCATGGCCAAGGCGTCGACCACGCCCGGCCAGCCGGAGCGCGGTGTTCTGGCCGCCCTTGAGCAACTCGGCGTCGACCTTCGCGAAGTTGAGGTGTTCGTCCACGGCACGACGCTCGGCCTCAACGCCGTCTTGGAGCGTCGCGGCGCGCGAACGGGCATCATCACCAATGCGGGGTTTCGCGATATCTTCGAGATCGCGCGGACCAATGTTCCGGCGACGGCTATGTATGACTTTGCTTATGAGCGACCCGCGCCTCTTGTCGCGCGGCGTGATCGCCTTGGCGTCGAGGGTCGATTGAACGCGAGCGGTGAGGTGATGACGGCGCTCGACCTGGACGGCGTCCGCGCCGCCGCCGCACAACTTTCGTCCCAAGGGGTCAAAGCCGTCGCGATCTGCTTCCTTCACGGCTACCGCAATCCAGAGCCAGAGTTCGCGGCGGCGGAGCTGATCCGGCGAGAGTTCCCAGGACTGACCGTCTCACCGGCCGCCGAAATCACCCGCGAATATCGTGAGTATGAACGAACCGCCACAGCTGTGCTGGACGCCTATATCAGCCCTATTTTTCACGCCTACATCGGCAAGCTTGGGGACGCTTTGGCCGGCGCGGGCTTTGACGGTCGATTTCTGGTCATGCGCTCCAGCGGGGGCGCCATGACTGCCGCCGCCGCCCAGCGCGCGCCCCTGCACACCGTGATGTCAGGCCCTGCAGGCGGTGTGGTGGGCGCGGCGCACCTAGCGCGTACGCTGGGACGCGACAAGATGCTGACCCTCGACTACGGCGGCACCAGTCTGGACGCCAGTGTCATTGAGAATGGTGAACCCTTGGTGATGCATGAGGCATCCCTGGAGACTTTTCCGGCCCTGATCCCGATCTTCGACATCCGATGTATCGGGGCCGGGGGCGGGTCGATCGCCTGGGTGGAAGAAGGGCTCATGCAGGTTGGGCCGCGCAGCGCCGGCGCGGCCCCGGGTCCGATCGCCTATGGCCGAGGCGGCGAGGAGCCCACCACAACGGACGCCGCGCTCATTCTGGGTTACATCGCGCCGGACGCCTTTCTGGGCGGCAAGTTAAAGCTTGATGTGAACGCCGCCCGCGCCGGGATGGAGGCAAAGGTCGCTTCCCCGCTTGGCATCAGCGCTGTGGAGGCGTCAGCCGGCGTGTTCGACGTGCTTGTGGCGCGCACCGCAGGCGCCATCCGGGAGATCACGGTGGAGCGTGGCCGTGATCCTGCGGAGTTCACCATGCTGGCTTTCGGCGGAGCGGGACCGATGATCGCGCCCCTGATCGCGCGGGAGGTCGAGAACGCCGAGTTGATTATTCCCAATATGCCGGCGGTCTTCTCGGCCTGGGGGATGTTGATGTCAGACTTGGTCACAGATCTGGCCCAGACCGACATCCGGATGGTTGAGGAGGGTGATCGTCCAGCGCTGGAAGCCGGGTTCGGAGGTCTGGAGGAACGCGTACACGCGGCCCTTCTGGCCCAAGGCGTCGCGAAATCGGATCACCGATTGGAGAGACTGCTGGAGTGCAGGTACCTCGGCCAGGAGCACTCACTGGAGGTGCCCGTATCCAATCCTGTGAACATAGAGGGCATTCGGTCCGAATTCGGAGAGCTTCACGCCATGCGCTATGGTCACGCCATGGGCGGTGCGGTTCAGGCTGTGACCTTGAGAGTCCGGGGACATGGCTGGCTTCCCAAACCTGATCTGCCGCGTCTGCCGCCCAAACCGGATCCGGTGGAATCAGCACGAACCCGTGTGCGTCAAGCCTATTGCTTCGCCACGCGCGCCATGACCGCTTTTGATGTCTATGATCGCGCAAGCCTGGGCCCAGGCCATGCTTTCCCAGGGCCCGCTATCGTTGAGGAAGGCACTTCCACCACGATTATCCATTCCGACCAGAAGCTTGAGGTCGATGACTTCGGGCACATGATCATTCGGGGCAAAACATGACCCAAAACATGGCTCTAAGCGGCGCGCAGGTGGAGGTCATTCGCAGCTATCTGCTGTCCGCGGCGCGCGAGATGCGGCGCACGCTCATTCGCACCGCTTTCAACCCAGTCATCTACGAAGTGCTGGATTTTGGGATTTCGATCTACAACAGCGACCTTGAATTGATCGCCGACGCGCCGGGGTTAGCTTTCTTTCTCGGCGCCAATGACTACGCGATAAAAAAGGGCGTGGCCTTCGTCGGCGAGCAGAACCTTGATCGCGGCGACATCGTGATGATGAACTATCCCTATTGGAATTCGGCGCACGCCATGGATGCGACTCTGTTCGCCCCCGTGTTCAGCCCGACCGAGGAGCGCCCCTTCGCCTATACCTGCATTCGGGCTCACTGGATGGACCTCGGCGCCAAGGACCCCGGCTATGTGCTCGATTCCACCGACATGCATCAGGAAGGAATGATCTTCCCGGGCACCAAGGTCTATCGCAAGGGCGCTCCGGCCAAGGAGATCATTGACCTGATCCGCTTCAATTCGCGTCTCCCCGATCTGGTCCTCGGCGATCTTGAGGCCCAGGTGGCCGCAACGCGAACGGGCGAGAAGCGGCTCATGGAGATCCACGCCAAGTTTGGGGCCGACGCCCTAGATGAGGCGATTGCCCGCATTCATGCCCACGGCGATACGGTAACCCGACGCGCCCTCGCGCAGCTGCCCCAGGGAACCTGGTCCGCCGAAGACTTCATCGACGACGACGGTATCTCCGACGACCGTGTGCCGATCAAGGTCACGGTGACATTGGATGATCAGGGCCTCACCTGCGATTTCACGGGCTCGTCACCGGCGGTAAGGGGCCCCATCAATATCCCGCCGGGCCTCACCGAAACGATCTGCAAGTTCGTTCTCAAGTCGCTGACGACGCCGGACGCGCCCAGCAGCGCGGGAAATTTCCGGGCGCTGAAGGTCATCGCGCCAGAGGGTTCGTTGTTCCACGCGCAGTATCCCTCGGCGACGTTCACCCAATGGGGCGCGCACCTTGCCCTGGAGGCGGTCTATAAAGCCCTGGCCCAGGGTATGCCCGAGAAGATGGCTGCCTGCTCGGGCGGCGATGTTCTGGGCTTCATGATGGTCGGGCACGACCCCAAGACCGGCGGCCTCTATGCGGTGAGCAATAATGATCCTGTCGGCTGGGGGGCGGCGGCCGATCATGACGGGATAAACGCTACGGCGCACATCTCGGGCAGCCTTGTGCGAAACACGCCGATTGAGGTCATGGAGATGAAGACCGGCATGTTCATGGAGTCCTGCGAACTGCGCACTGACAGCGGCGGCGCAGGCGCTCATCGTGGCGGCCTCGGCGTGGACCGGCGCATTCGCTTCACCAGCGACGGCGAGTTCCTGACCGTGACCAAGAAGACCAAGACCCGCCCATGGGCGCTCAAGGGTGGTCTTGAGCCGGAAGCGACCACAATGGTCCTCAGCTTAGGCGATGCGCCGGATCGTGCGGTCGGCACCTACCGGGCCAAGGTCGTCACCGGTGATGTGGCCTTCGCCAGAAGCGCCGGCGGCGCGGGATACGGCGCGCCTCGGACGCGCGAGCCGCAAGTGGTCGCCCGCGACGTTCTTGATGGTTACGTCTCCGCCGAAGCGGCCCGCGATGTGTACGCCGTTATATTGGACGGCCAGCATGTGGACGTTGAGAAGACGGCCAAGCTCCGCGCCGTGCTGGCTTAGCCCCCGCAGGGACCCTGGCCTTATCCGGTCTGAGGTCTCCGGGGTTCGAGCGTGAGCATGTCGTGATGTTTATTCACGCGAATTGAATTGGGTCCGCCTTTGTTGCGCTGATCGCAACGAAGGAGGACCAATCGATGCATTGAACGATCAGTCCGCGCCTGCGACGCTCCTCCCCAAGACTACGGAATTATCGGGGGTGGACGGAGTTTAACCGCACCAGGCCACAAACAGTTGCGCAGTCCGCGTGACCCAGGCTCTGACCGTGTGAGACGAACGCCCGCTTGTCCGCCTGCGTAACGAGAAAAAAATTGGGCGACCACGTCCAAGAGGGGGAAAACGACACACGCGCAGCAAATGGAGGCGGCAAGGCGATCACCTGGCCAATCGGCTTTTTCAACAGGAGGCTTCATTGAAGACGTGCTTATTGGGGACGAGTGCGGTCTTGGCCCTCGTGGCCTCCGCGGGTTTTCAGGTCAGTGGCGCTTACGCGCAAACCACATCGGCGCCGTCGGGCGTCGCGGCTACATCCGACTCCACCGCCCTTCCCGCGGTCATTGTGACGGCCAGAAAACGCGCGGAAGATGTCCAGAAGATCGCTGATCCAACGACAGTCGTCACCGCCGCGATGATCGAGCGGGATGACGTTCAGACCATCCAGGACATCGCGCGTCTTACGCCCAATCTTGTTATCTATGATCAGCTCGTTCCCGGTATCCAGAACATTTCGTTCCGTGGGTTCACAACCGTTCAGGGCGGCCAATCGCCCTTCGCCGTGGTCGTCGATGGCGTGGAAGAGCCGGGCCAGGAGTTCCTGAAGCAGGAGCTTGTCGACATTGATCAGGTCGAAGTCCTTCGGGGGCCCCAAGGCACCCTCTACGGCGCCAATGCTATCGCCGGTGCTATCAATATCACCACCAAGCNNGACGCTTACGAAGCCTCGGTGAAAGTCGGCTACTTCGAAGGCAACGCCTTCGAGGGCACGGCCACCGTTTCGGGTCCAGTCGTGGCGGACAAGGTCTTCTTCCGCGTGTCCGCCTACGGCCTTTCCATGGATGGACTGATCCCGAACCTGGGCAACCCCCAGAACGATGCGGACTTTGCTCGCGACCAGACCTATCAAGGCGAACTGCTTTTCAAGCTCACCCCGGACCTTGACGTCGATCTGCGCGCCCACTTCGTGCGCGACTTTGATGGGGCCCTCTGGCTCTCCGTCATTCCGAACGCTGACTTCGCCACCGCGGCGCCTGATCCGGACGAGAACACCAATAACACCATCGACCGAAACCTGCAGACCACCTCGATGAAGGTGGATTATCGCATGCCCTGGGCGACATTCACGTCGATCACCGGCTTCAATGATTCTCAGTGGTACGCCTACGCCGACGGCGATTTTAGCCCGGCCAACGGGGCGACCCAGGACTGGATTCACCGGACCAGCGCCGCAAGCGAGGAGCTTCGTCTGACCTCGGTGAACGATGGCCGCTTCCGCTGGAACCTCGGATTCTTCGTGCAGGATTCACGCGTCAAGGACCTGACCGACTTCTACACCGGCGGTTTCGACTTCAATTCCTACAATAGCTACAAGAGCGATATCTATGCGGGCTTTGGTCAGGCGTCCTACGATATCACCCAGCGCCTGCAACTGACGGCCGGTTTCCGATACGATATCGACCAGGAGCGCGCAGTGGATCTGTCCACGGGGACCCCGAGCCAGAAGACCTTCACCGCGCCCCAACCCAAGGCCACGCTGACCTATAAATGGACGCCGGATATCTTGAGCTACTTCACCTATGCGGAGGGCTTCCGGACGGGCGGGTTCAATCCCACCTCGCCGCTCGCCTTGCGAATCTATCAGAACGAAACCGCCGAAAACTATGAAGTGGGCGTGAAAACCGACTGGCTTGATCGACGTCTGATTGTGAACGCCGACATCTTCCGGACGGACTTCACCAACCAGCAGTTCTTCTTCTCTGAGGCGACGGCCACAGGAATCTATCGTGTCATCACCAACATTCCCACGACTGAGGTGACCGGCGGCGAACTGGAGGTCGCTGTGCGTCCGACTCGGAGCCTCACCGTTCAGGGCTCCTTCGGCTATAACAACACCGATATCACCAGCTTCCCCAGCGCGCCGACCGATCAGGGAAACCGCACGCCGCAGGTCTATGCCCTGACCTCGGATCTTTCTATCGACTACACGCGCCCGTTATCTGTCGGTCCCGACACCGTTTTCCTCGGACACTTTGACTGGCAGCACCGGGGGGACGTCTACTGGGATCTGGCCAATACGCTCCGGACCCCGCCACGCGATTTCTTGAACATGCGCCTGGCGCTGCAATTCAAGGAAAAATACAGCATCGCCTTCGTTGGTCGAAACCTGACGAGCGCCAGAACCCCCTCGGCCGTGGGCGCTGATGCGGAAGGGGCCACGACCTCCCTGGCGAGCTACAATGAGCCGCGCCAATTGGGCGTGGAAATCTCGGCCAAGTACTAAGGTCAAACGAGCGAGGACGGCTCTGTTGAGCGTCCTCGNNTCCTCGCCTCGCCGTCATGTCGCGCGGCCGATCACTTCGAAGGACGAGATTCGCCCGCCGCGTAACTGCGCTACGGCCACGCAATCCTCGCCCTCCATCTTGCCCGCGCTCTGGGCCACCACCTGGTAATGGACGAAGGCGAGGCTTGGGCTGGCCAGGGCGTCTCGCACGGGCAGAACCAGTTCGACCCGGTCGGTCGCCGCGCGAATGACCTGGAAATGGGCGCAGATTTCCGACGGTCCCGCGCCCCGCCGACCGCCATTGACGATAAAGGGCGCGTCCTCGGTGAAGAACTGTGCGAAGCCTTTGGGTGTGAAGGCGCGGTTGCGATAGGCCTCATTCCACCATGCGAACATCCGGACGACCGGGTTGTCATCTTGCGGATCACCGGACATTGGAGACCTCTGCAAGGTCCACGGTCGCCCGGCGCTTCACAGCGAGCGCGTTGAGGCGTGACGCGGCGAAGACAAATAGCATCGCCGCGAGAAGAGCATCGATCGACGGCGCCCGGGTGATCTGAAAAAGGCCGAGACCCAGGCTTGACCTCGGCAGCGTCGCGACGCCGACGACGATCCCAAATATCCAGGCGCCGAGCGGCGCGAGACGGAAGGCGGGAGCCTCGGTGGCGTCGCTGAAGTATCGCGCGCGGTGGAGGACGAAATCCGCCACATAGACGCCCGACATGGGGGCCACGAGCAGGCCCATAAAGGTGAGCCAGGTGATGAAGTGCCCCAATATATCGGTGGCGGCGAGCCCGGCCCCGAGCGCCGCGGCGCCCGTGGCCAATTGCCAGCGCTCCACTCCGGGGAAGAAGGCCGATAGAGAAAGCGAAGACGCGTAGAGATTCTTATCGTTGCTCGTCCAGGTGGCTAGGATTATCACGAAAAGACCCGGCAAGGCGATGCCCGTGGCCATGAGCGTCGCCACCAAATCTGCGTTCCCGTACATGACGCCCAGCGCCGCCGCCAGGATCAGAAGAACCGGAAAGGCGACGCCATAATTGATGAACATGGCGGCGGCATTGTCGCGCGGCGTGCGCAGAAACCGGCTGAGATCGGGATTGATCGCGCAGCCGAACACTTCCGCGCCCACCACCGTGGAGATGATCATCCCCAGACCGAACGGCGCGGTGAGAACGCGGGGCGCCTCAAGCGCTGTCCCGCCGCCCCGACCAAAGCCGATCAGTAGCGGGATCAACGTCGCGGCGAGCAGCAAGGGAACGCTTATTCCGGCGACCTTGCCCATGGCCTTGACCCCGATGATGGCGGTTGAAGCGATCAGAGCGCCGGCGAGGGCGATGCCCACGCGCTGGTCCAGATGATAGCCAAGCTCTGTCTGCAGAATGGCGGCGGCGCTCTTGACGAGGATCTGGGTCTGAATGCCGAACCAGCACAGACTCGACACGATCATCAGGGCGACGATCGCCAGGGAGCCCCGGGTCCCGAATGTCCGGCGAATGATCATCGCAGTGGGAAGGCGCACCGTCACACCCACATATCCCGTGGCCACGCCCCACACGCCGAGCACCAGGCTCCCAAGGATGATCCCGGTGGCCAGCTTTCCAAAGGCGGCGTGCTGTCCGAGCTGCCCGCCGAAGGCGAAGAAGGGCGCCGAAATCGAGATGCCGATGAGGACCATGGTCAGAAATGGCCAGCCGCGCAGATCGCCCGTCTCGGGCGGGCGATCCGGACTGCGCTCCACCAAGCCGGCGAGCCATTTCAATGCAGCGGGCTCTCCCATGACGGCCAACGATCCCACGCATGCACCGGACGGACGAGCGAAACTGCCCATCGTTCCGCCTGACGCAACGAAAACGTCCAGTTTGCGCGAGATTAATAGGCTCGTGCGCGTCGGAGGGTTCTTTTCGTAGCGGAACTCATGCGGGACCGCGCACGACCAACTTCCCCACCACGCGCCCATTGGCCAGATCATCAATCGCTCGGGCGGCCCCGCCGAAGTCGACGCTGGGGGCCAAACGCGGTCGTATCTCGCCTCGCCGGTAGAGCTGGAGAATGTGGTCGTGCGCGCTGGAGACAAGGCCTGGCCGCAGTCGGGGATAGGTGGATCCCCATGACAGGCCGACAACGGTTTGATTTTTCATGGTGAGGTCGGCGATGAAAACGCGGGGCGGCGTTCCCGACGCCCACCCAATCGGGATGATGCGGCCCTCGAAGGCAAGACACCTCAGAGATCGTTCGAAAATCTCGCCACCGACCTGGTCACAAATGACGTCCGCGCCGTGCCCCGCCGTATGGTCCAGGACAGCTTCGACGAAATCCTGGTCCGTGTAATCGATGACGACGTCGGCCCCCTCATCACGGCATGCGTTCAACTTTTCGGGGCCCCGCGCCGTCGCGATGACCTTCGCGCCAGCTGCCTTTCCCAACTGGATCGCCGCGGTTCCCACAGCGCCCGCGCCCGCGTGTACGAGCAAGACGTCACCTTTCGTCAAGCCCGCGCGTCGATGCAGCGCGAAATAGGCCGTCTGATAGGTGACCAGCAGGGCTGCGCCGTGCGTCGCGGGGACATCATCCGGCAAGGACCAGACGCAGTGGGGCGCTAGCCGGATTGTCTGCGCCAGGCCGCCGCAGCCAATGGGATTCACCCCCACGACCCGGTCACCGAATGCAAAGTTCGAGGTTCCCGCGTCCTGGACACGGCCGACGACTTCCGCTCCAGGGATCAAGGGCGGCGGAAGCGGCGCGGGGTAAGTCCCTCGACACATCATCGCGTCGAGGAAGTTCAGGCCCGTGGCCTCGATGGCAATCAGAACGTCGGCGCCATTGGCAGTCGGCGCGGGCACATCCGCCAATCTCAAAACATCCTTCGGCTCACCGTTGCGCGTGATGCTCCAGGCTTTCATCGGGTCTGCGTGACCCTCCCTATGGGATAGAGCAAATAGCTCTCATCGCGATAGGGAGAGCGTGCGTAGAACCACTTCAACCTTGCAATCGGATCGGCGGCGAAGGCGGGATTACGGGCGAGCTCTTCTTCAAAGAGGCGCCGCAACTCAGGGTCGGCGTTCAGCATTTCCTCCGCCATCGGCGCCACCACGTACCCCTCTATGTACTCAACCTCATCGAGGCAGCCGGTGATAAATCCGTGCGCGAAAAGAGAGTCCGGACAGGCGGGCTCCAACATGTGGATGGCCAGATCACCCAGCGGCTGATCGGTGGATATGTAGACGGACCCCTCAGGATAGTGTGTCTGTCTGGACTCTGATCTAGAAGTATCCGCCGCGACTTTCACGCGCCGCTCCGACACGGCGGTCGCCAGATGCACGTCCGTAAACCTGATCTGATCCACGACGACGTCGATGCCTTCGCTGATCGTCGTCATCTCGACGCCATGGCGAGCAAGTCTGTCGATAACATCCATCTCGGACACTGGCACCCAATATCCCAGTGGCCGCTCAATCGTCAGGGCAGGACGCGAGCCATAGAGTGGAGCCTGGACCACTGGCGCCGGTACGCCCAGCCACCGCACCTCCCGCCCCCCCGAGGCGGGTGAGTCGTAGAACTCGGACGCCATCCCCTGAAATGCGACATGACGAACCGGATCTTCGGTGAGATCCCAAGTGAGGATAGACGTGGCGGGCCGCCGAATGCGATCCTTCTGAGTGGCTTCGCGGAGGCTAACAAGCTCGCTCGCGGCGACCGCCAGGCTCGCCTCCAGCAAGGTGTACGTCCCCAGGACGCGCTGACGCACCGGCTTGAGAGAATGGTTCTCCACCAAGACCGTCGCCAAGTGACGTTGGTCGCCATAGCTGTGAGAGAACCGGGGCGGAAAGGCGGGAAGCATTAAGCCGAGTTCAGGGCTGCGATCATCTCTCGCCAGGATCAACGGGCCAGGTATGTGGCCGCGCCTTTGCATGCTGGCATTAACGGCGCGTCGATAGTGAGTCTCAAGCCATGCGCTTATGGCTGGTGAGGCGGAATAGAGCGCGTCCTGAAAGCCAAAGGTGATATCGTACTGATAGTCGAGCCCGTCCGTGACGTGCATATCGATGAAGAGATCCGGATCGATCTGATTAATCAGCGCGACGATGGATCTCATTTCAGGCGAGTCGAGCTTCACGAAATCACGATTGAGATTGAGACCCTGGGCTGAGGCCCGCCACCCCTGCTCTGCTGGCCCCCTCTGGTTGGGTCGGCTGAACGCAGATCTGCGTTCGTGCCCATCGGGGTTCACGACTGGAACAAAGTACCAATCCACTCCATCCAGAAGCTCGTCACGGCCACGATAAACAATGTCGCGAAGCAGCATCAGGCCCGCGTCCTTTCCATCGATTTCGCCAGGATGGATGCCGCATTGCGTCAAGACGCGCGCCGGCCCCTTGGGCTTGGATGGACGGACGGCAGCCGTCGGATCGCGGCTCGCGATCACAAGGTTCAACGGTCGGCCTTCTACCGAGCGGCCATAATCGACAATCTTGACCCGTGGGGACGCACTTTCCAGGGCTTCGAGAAACGCGAGTGTCTCTGCATAAGTAGGCGTCGTTTCGAAATCGCCGATCTCGGCGGGCGACCGCCAGTTTGCGCCTGGGCCCGCGATCAGGTCTTCGCTCTGGCCAGACCAGCGCATGACCGGCGGCAACGGGGCGCGGGGGCCTTCTGGCCGTGGGTTCGTGTTCATTCAGGCATTCCCACTGAAGATTGAGACAGCTCTTCCTAGCTGATGGTCAAGCCTGGAGGCAGCGCTTCGGTGGGGCTGGCCTTTCCGGGCTGATCGCACGCGTGCAGACAATCCAGTCCCCTATAGCTGCGTCGGCTCGATTCCGTCGGTGGGCTCCAGCCTGGAAAAAAGACATTCGCAAGTTTCAAAAATGTTCGTGCAAGAGAGTTATCGCGGCCANNACCCTGCGCCTACGCAAGGTTCTGTTTGGCGCGAAGAACTAGGTGTAGGCGCTTGCCATCATCGGAGCTCGTGCTCGCAAACAACGTGGATTTCTGCTCAGATTAGCTGACAATGTAGCAAGACATTCGCTCACATTGTCTGCCAATGTGTTCGCCATCGTCGCCCTCTGCTCGCAATGCAACGGTCGCGCTCATATTGCGCGCCAAGGATGGCGCGGCAAAGTGGTCGACGTTCTTGGTCGGGCATGTGGCGCCACGAGCGGACCCACCAAATCGCTCAAAAGGGGTGGTTTAGTGTCAGTCCGCTTTCATCCACGCGCAACGCGCCCACTCCGTGGAAAAGGGGACGACTTATGCTCATTCCGATGCTGATCGTCCGCGACGTGCCGGAAGCGATCACGTTTCTCACCCGCGTGCTCGACTTTGAACTCGCTTCGGCCTTGCCTGAGGAAGCGCCCTTCTACGCCGTCCTGACCCGAGGGTCGGATGAACTGCACCTCAACCTAACGCCGGGCGAAGGCCGCTTCGGACATTGTTCGGCAATCGTCCTTTGCGACGATGTGGACGTGCTGTTCGCATCATTCAGGGCTCGCGGTCTTTCTGTTCCCGCGAGAGCGGACTCGCCCGTCCACGAGGGCCCGTTGAATCAGACTTGGGGTACTCGCGAAGTTTACATCGATGATCCCAGCGGCAACACGCTGGTATTTCAGCAGCGAAATGTTTGCGAGCAAGGCCGCCGATGATGGCAAGCCGCTACAGCTAGGGGCTCAGCCGCCACACCACGGCCAGGGCGAGGGCGGTGAGAATCGCCAGGGAGAGGGTGACAACCGAGATTACCCGGGGCCCGGCCCTGGTTATGACCCTCACATCGACGCCAAGGCCCAGCGCGGCCATGGAGACGATGGTCAGCCACGTGGCGAAGCGTGCGGCTGGCTGCAGCGCGACGGCGGGGATCGCCCCGGCCGAGCGGGCGGCGACCAGGGCCAGAAATCCCAGGATGAACCAGGGAACCATGTGGCTCAGCGGGGGCAGGCGCGTGCCCAGAGCCCTCTGGCCCCCAGGCGCCCGCGACGCCATGATGAGAGATAGGGCCAGGACCACCGGCCCCAGCATCAGCACACGAACCAGCTTCACCACCGTCCCCACCTGCGCCGAAAGGGAGCTGATGGGCGCCGTGGCGGCCAGGACCTGGGGCACGGCGTAGACCGTCAGGCCCGCCAAAACGCCGAAGCCGCGCGGACCCATATGTAACGCTACCGCAAGGACCGGCAGGCCCAGGACCACGGCGACGCCCAGGACCGCGGTGAAGGCGATGGAGGCGGCGACATCATCACTCTGCGCGCCGATCACCGGGGCCACCGCGGCGATGGCCGAGTTTCCGCAGATGGAATTGCCGCAGGCGATGAGCGCCGCCATGCGCCGGGGCAGGCCGAACAGGCGCCCAAGGCCATAGCTGACGGGGATGGCCACGCAGACCACCGCGACGATGCCGGCCAGCAGGCCCACGCCCACGCCCAGGATCGCGCCGGCGCTCACCGTGGCGCCCAGGAGGACAATGGCCAGTTCCAGCAGGATCTTGGCGCTATAGGCGATGCCAGGCGCCCAGCGCGGACCCGGCGCCCAGGCGGTCCGGACGGCGGCTCCCACGAGGATCGCCAGCACCAGGGCCTCGAGCCAGGGTCGACCGAACAGGCGCGTCTCCAGGGCCTGAAGGGCGAAGGCGGCGGCGGCGATCAGGGCGCAAAGGGCGACACCCGGCGCCAGGCTGCGGAGCCGGCGAATGGCCAGATATGGCGGGCCCTGAAGATCCGCCATGCCGTCGATATCGCGCGATATGATTGTCATGGCGTCATCATCACGGATGGATTTCAATCGGTCCAACGTGTTGTTATGGTCATTCAAATCGAAATTACTGATTGATTGATATGACCCTTGAACAGCTCCGCGTCTTCGCCGCCGTGGCCGAGCGGCTGCACATGACGCAGGCCGCCCGGGCGTTGAACATGACCCAGTCGGCCGCCAGCGCCGCCGTCGCCGCCCTGGAGACGCGCCACGGCGTGCGACTTTTTGATCGGGTGGGTCGAAGCTTGAAGTTGACCGAGGCGGGCGGGGTATTCCTTCCGGAGGCCCAGTCGGTGCTGGCGCGGGCCGATGCGGCAGCCCTCGCCCTCGACGATCTGGCGGGGCTGAGGCGGGGAGCTATCGCCCTGGCCGCGAGCCAGACCGTGGCCAATTACTGGCTGCCCGCGCGCATGGCCGCCTTCGCCGCATCACACCCGCGCATCGCCCTGAAACTGACCGTGGGCAATACCGCTCAGGTGGCCCAGGCCGTGCTGGATGGGGCTGCGGATCTGGGATTCATCGAGGGCGAGGCGGCCAGCCCCCGGTTGGCGCCAAGCCGTATCGGCTCCGACCGCATCTCTATCTATGTCGCCCCAACCCATCCCTTGGCCGAGTCGGCCTTGGCGGGCGCGCCGCTGGAGCTCGCCGATCTTATGGACCTGACCTGGGCGCGTCGGGAACCCGGGTCGGGAACCCGGTCTGAATTCGATCGGGCCCTGGCCGCGCGCGGCGTGGATACCGCTTCGCTACGTGTGGCCCTGGAGCTCTCGTCCAATGAAGCGGTGCTGGAGGCAGCCGCCAGCGGCGATTTGGCGGCGGCGGTTTCGGACCTCGCGGCGAGATCGTTTGTCGCCGCCGGGCGGCTACAGCGCTTGCGTTTCGACCTGCCCGAACGTCACTTGCAAATGGTGACGCCGCGCGAGCGGACTCGCAGCCCGGCTGTCGCGGCCTTCATGGCGCGGGCTCAGGAAAGATAAGGGGCAACAGCCGCCCGAAAAGCTCCGCCATGAGGTCCACGCCCGCGTCATCGGCGATCAGGTCCTGGCGCACCTCGATCTCCACCACGTCGGCCCCCCGGGCCCAGGCATGGAGCGGGGCGGTATAGTCGGTCCCGTCCATGGCATAGGGCTCGTTATCGCCCACGACGAGGCCGTTCTCGCGCCGCAACAGGTCCAGCAGGGCCTCGCAGGCGGGGGACTCCGGGCCATGCAGGATCCCCACATGCCAGGGCCGGGCGTGACCGGCCATCTTCGGGGTAAAGCTGTGGACGCAGACCAGCAGGGTCTCCCGCCCCGCACCGGCCCGCGTGTCCAGCTCGGCGGCGATGGCGCCGTGATAGGGGGCATGGATCGCTTCGACGCGGCCCGCGACCTCAGCGGGGCTTAGGGCCTCATTGCCGGGAATGACCCAGCCGTCCGAGACCGCCAATATCGCCCCCGGATGATCCGGCGCGCGGTTGCAATCGATAACCAGGCGCGAATAGGCCTGATGAATCAGCGTGGCGTCCAGGATGACGGCGAGACGCCGCGCGAGGTCCAGGGCGCCGATATCCCAGGCAATATGCTGCTCAAACGCGGCCTCGGCGAGGCCAAGGCGCCCAAGGCTAAGGGGGGTCGCGCGGCCCGCGTGATCGCAGACCAGCAGAAAGGGTCCCACGGCGCCTGGGTTTTGGACGCTGACCGGCGCCGGGTCGCCGGGGCCCAATAAGCGCATGGACGAATCAGGGCTGATAGCCGTTAACCTCTCAATACGATGCCGATCCTTACCATCCGACATCTGACGCGTTACCGATATCGCAGGCCGGTGGGCTTCGGCGAGCACCGCGTGATGTTTCGCCCGCGCGAGGATGGCGATCAGAGCGTGATCGCCGCGCGCCTTGATATTTCCCCCGGCCCGGTCGCGATCACGGAGGCGCGGGATGTGTTCGGCAACGCGATCTCCCGGGCGCGTTTCGCGCATCGGGCCGATGAACTGAGCTTCGTGAGCCACGTGCGTCTGGAGCATACGCCCCGGGGCGGGATCGCGGCGGCCGATGAGGCCTTTCCCGCCGCCGGCGCGCCGTTTCTCTATGATCTTGAGGACCAGGGCGACCTCGCGGCGGCCCTGGCGCCGGCCCACGATGACGGCGCGGGCGAGGTGGCCAGCTTCGCCCGGCGTTTCGCGCCGGCCAATGGCGCGGGGCGCGTGGGGGAAACCCTGATCGCCATGACCCATGCGATCCACGAAGACTTCACCTATGAGCGGCGCCTCCATGACCAGCCGCGGGCGCCCGGCGAGACTCTGGATCGCCGCCTCGGCAGTTGCCGCGACTTCGCGGTTCTGATGATCGACGCGGCCCGGCGCCTCGGCGTCGCGGCCCGGTTCGTCTCCGGCTATTTGTGCGCGGCGCCGGGGCGCACCGGCGGCGGCCACACCCATGCCTGGGCGCAGGTGTTTCTGCCGAGCCAGGGATGGCTCGATCTTGATCCCACCAACGGCATTGTGGATGGCGAAGGCCTCATTCGCGTGGCCGTGGCCACCGCGCCGCGCCAGGCCGTGCCCCTCCATGGGGTGTGGTTCGGCGCGGCGGGCGACTTTCTTTCCCTTGATGTCGAGGTGGATGTGGCGGCGGAAATTGAGCCTCGCCAAATTGAACCTAGACGGGCCTTGGGTGTTAGGATGGCCTCTACCGGCTAATCTCTGACATCGCGGGAGGGCCCATGGGCCAAATTCATATCCGCGTGGGCTATGACATTGTCTATTCCTGCGTGAACCCCACCCCCATGCTCGTCATGCTGAACCTTCGCCCCGAGCGCGCGAAGGACCTGGTGACGCCGCAGATCATGAGCCTTGGGCCGGCGATCCCGACCCGGCGTTACGTGGACAGCTTCGGCAATATCTGCACACGTCTGCTCGCCCCCGCGGGCGATATCCGTTTCTCCGCGGATTTCATTGTCGCCGATAGCGGCGAGCCCGATCCGCAAGTTCCGGACGCCATCCAGCACTCGGTGGATGATCTGCCCGACGACGTGATCGTCTTCCTTCTCGCCAGTCGCTATTGCGAAACAGACAGCCTGCTGGATGAGGCGTGGCGCCGGTTCGGGGCGGTCCCGCCGGGCTGGGGCCGCGTGGCGGCGATCTGCGACTTCGTGAATGAGCAGATCACCTTCGGTTATCACCACGCGCGCTCGACCCGCACAGCGCGGGAAGGGCTGGAGGAAGGCGTGGGCGTCTGCCGCGACTTCGCCCATCTGGCCGTGGCCCTGTGTCGCTGCATGAATATTCCAGCCCGCTATGTCACCGGTTATCTCGGCGACATTGGCGTTCCCGCGGCCCTGCCCATGGATTTCAGCGCCTGGT
>PLFA01000038.1:0-2935 GCA_003136615.1 Caulobacteraceae bacterium
GTGGGCGTCGACTGATCCGCCCAGGAGGCGAAGGCCTGCAGAGGCACAATCTGTTCGGCCGTGGTGCTGACCGCCACCCCCTGGGAGGCCGCACGGCCAGGGGGCGCCGCGGGGCCGGCGACCGCTGTGACACCCACCGCGACATTGGTGCCGGTGCTGGCCGAAAGCCCGCCCGGCACGCCGGCGGCGTTGGCGCCGGAGGGCGCGTTATTGAGCGTTGGCGCGGTCACCGCGGCGGCGGCGCTGGCGGCGACCACGGAGCCTTGGGCGGCCAGGGCGGCCGGCGCGCCTTGAGCTGACGTCTCGCCCGATGCACCCACGGCGGTCGTCGGCGCCTTGGCGCCGGGCGTGGTGACCGAGGGTGCGGCCGCGCCGACAGCGGATGTGGCCGATGGGGATCCCGTCTTCGTCACCGATGCCACCGGGCTGGTGGGGCTCGCCACCGCGCCCCCGGTGCTCACATAGACCTGGCCGAGCAAGGTCGGGTCCTGGGTGAAGGTCGGGCCCGCCTCCATGACGATGTGATATTGGTTGGTCTCCTTGTAGATCGTGGAGACGTCCCGCTCGCCAAACTCGTCATAGAGATTGTTGTCGATATTGGTGTCGGTGAGATGCAGGGCCGAGGCCTTGTCCTTGTCGATAGTGACATAGGTTTCCAGGCCGTGGTCTTCCTGATCGGTGTTGACGTCGGTGAGGCCCTTGGCGCCCTTCAGGGCGTCGGCGATGCGACCCGCCCACAGGCGCACATCAGCCAGGCTCTCGCCCTCGATGGTATATTGGTAGGTGGCGCTGGATTGGCGACCACCCGTGCGGATGTCCTGGGCGGGATTGAGGAACAGGGTGGTGCCCACCACCCGCGCCAGGGGGCGCCTCAGCCTTTGGACGACCGCCGCAGCGCCCCCGTGTTGCTGATTCCGCGGCTTGAGCGTGGCGACCAGGAACCCGCCCGCTGCGTTCTCGCCGCCAAAGGCCACCACGGTCGCCATCGAGGGATCATGATCCACGATCCCGACGATGCGCTCCATCCGGCTCTTGGTGAGGGCGAAGGAGCTGGCCTGATCGGTCTGCAGGCCGCCCTGGATCAGGCCGGTGTCCTGGATGGGGAAGAAGCCCTTCTGAACCACGCCCAGCAGATAGCCGGTCATGATGATGCAGATGACCAGAACCACCAGCATCAGGGGCCCGGAGTCCAGAGACCAGTCCAGGGCCTTCTCATAGGTTCGCGCCATCCACCCAAAGACCCCTTCGGCCAGGCGCGCCATCCGCCCTGGGCAGGCGCCGGGTTTAGGAGGGTCGATCAGATAGGCGCTCATCATCGGGGTTGTGGTTAGCGATATCACCAGGGAGACGAGGACGGCCGCCGACAGGGTGATGGCGAACTCTCGAAACAGCCGCCCGACAATTCCGCCCATCAGCAGGATCGGCAGGAACACCGCCACCAGGGAAATGCTGATGGAGAGGACGGTGAAGCCCACCTCACGGGCGCCGAGGAGGGCCGCCTCAAATCGATTCATGCCGGCTTCGACGTGCCTTGTGATGTTCTCCAGCACGACGATGGCGTCATCCACCACGAAGCCCGTGGCGACGGTCAGGGCCATGAGCGAGAGGTTGTTCAGGGAGAAGCCCAGCAGGAGCATGACGCCAACGGCGCCCAGGAGGGACACCGTCACCGCCACGCTGGGGATCAGGATGGCCCGGCCGTTGTGAAGGAAGAAGGCCACCACGGCGACCACCAGGATGACGGCGATCAGGACCGTGCGCTCCACCTCCGCCAAGGAGGCGCGAATGGTCAGGGTCCGGTCGGAGGCCACATGCCAGTCGATATCCGGCGGCAGCACCTTTTCGAGGCTCGGAATGATCGCCTTCACGCCATCGGTGGCCTGGATGATATTGGCCCCGGGCTGGCGCGAGACCACCACGATGATCGCCGGCATGCCGTTATAGAGGCCGAAATTGTGGACGGATTCGACGCTGTCGGTCACCTGGGCCACATCGCGCAGTCGCACCGCCGATCCGTTGCGATAGGCGATCACCAAAGGCGCGTAGTCCGCCGCCGCGAGCCCGGTGTCATTGGTGTAGATCTGATATCTCAGGCCGTTGACCTGAACGAGGCCCTTGGGTTGGTTGGCGTTGGCCGAGGCGAGGGCGGCGCGGACGTCTTCAAGTCCTATGGCGTCCCGGGCCAGCTCCAGGGGGTTGAGCTCAACCCGTACGGCGGGCAGGGAGCCGCCGCCCAATTGCACCTGCCCCACCCCTTTGACCTGGCTGATCTGTTGCTGAATGACCGTGCTGGCGGCGTCATAGATCTGACCGGGCGTGCGGCTCTTGGAGGTCAGGGCCAGGATCAGGATCGGGGCGTCGGACGGGTTGACCTTCCGATAGGTGGGGTTCTGCCGCAGGGTCACGGGAAGATCCACCCGCGCGGCGTTGACCGCCGCCTCCACGTCCCGGGCCGCGCCGTCGATGTCGCGGCTGAGGTCGAATTGCAGGGTGATCTGGGTCTGACCGATCCGGCTGCTGGAGGTGATCTCCGTCACGTTCGAGATAATCCCCAGGCGCCGCTCAAGGGGCGTGGCGACGCTCGTGGCCATGGTCTCCGGGCTAGCGCCCGGCAGGTTGGCGCTGACGAAGACGGTGGGAATATCCACCTGAGGCAGGGGTGAGACCGGCAGGAGAAAGAAAGCGCCGGCGCCGGCCATGGCGAGGCCAATGGTGAGAAGAACCGTCGCGATCGGGCGGCGGATAAAGGGCTCGGAGAGGTTCAAGCGGGAACCGGGCCGGGACCCGGCTCCGCCTCCGAACTGTCCGGGTCAGACTCGCCCTTACGAACGTTGGGGCCGCCGCCGAACCGGCGTGAGAGCTTGTCGAACTGTAGATAGATCACCGGGGTGGTGAAGAGGGTCAGGGCCTGGCTGACGATCAGGCCGCCGACGAT
>PLFA01000038.1:2949-8187 GCA_003136615.1 Caulobacteraceae bacterium
GCGTTCTTCTTGACGATCCCGATGAGGAGGATGATCCCGATAATGCCGATCACGCCCAGGTCCTGACCGGCCAGCATAAGGGCCGCGAGGGCGCCCACCCCGGCGGAGGGCAGGGTTGAGAGGATGGTGATCGGGTGGACATAGCTCTCATAGAGAACGCCCAGAACAATATAGACCACGATGATCGCCGCCAGGATCAGCCACAGCTCATTGCCGAGCGAAGCCTTGAAGGCGTTGGCGCTGCCGAGGAACACCGTGGTGATGGTGGAGGGCAGGTCGAGCGCTTTCTCATCCTTCTGGATCGCGCTCACCGCATCGCCGAGGGCGACGCCGGGGGCGGTGTCGAAGGAGATGTTGGCGGCGGGGAACTGGCCCACATGATTGATCTGCAGAGGAGCCGATTTCATCTGGATGGTGGCCAGAGCCCGAAGCGGCGTCGGTGATCCGGCCGGGGTGTTCACATAGAGGTTATTCAGCGACGTGGGCGTCTGGGAGGTGGCGGGGTCGGCCTCCAGGATCACCCGCTCCTGATAGGACTGGGTGAAGATCGTCGAGACGATGCTCTGACCAAAGGCGTAATAGAGCTGAGAATCGATGCTGGAGGGCGTGATCCCCACCCGCGCGGCGGTGTCGCGATCGATATTCACATAGGCCGATAGACCCGAGTCCTGCAGGTCGGAGGCGACATTGCGAACCTTGGGCTCCTTCTCCAGCCTGTTGACAAGCTTCTGGGACCACTCCGCCACGGTCTCGGTCTTCGCGCCCTGAAGGGCGAACTGATATTGGGTGCGGCCCGAGGAGGCGTCGACGGTCAGGTCCTGCACCGGCTGCACATAGAGCGTGGCGCCTGGGACCTTGTCGGCCGCCGCGCGGAGGCGGTCCATGATCTTGGGAAGCGACCCGCTGCGCTGACCGAAGGGTTTCAGGTTGATCAGGGCCCGGCCGCTATCGAGGGTGGTGTTCACCCCGTCCACGCCAATGAAACTTGTTAGGCTGGCGACATCGGGATCTTTAAGGATTTCATCGTCCACGGCCTGCTGCAGCTTCGCCATGGCGTCGTAGGAGATGGATTGGCCGGCCTGCACCACGCCCTGAACCAGGCCCGTATCCTGGGTGGGAAAAAGGCCCTTGGGGATCAGAAGGAAGAGGATGACGGTCACTGCGAAGGTGGCGATGGCGATGGCCAGGGTCAGGGCCTGACGACCCAGAACCCAGGTCAGGGCCAGATCGTAGCGGTGGATCACCCCGTCCACGAGCTCCCGCGATCGCCGCCCAAAGGCGCTTTCCCGGGCAGGGTCATGGTCCTCGGCCCGGAGCCAGCGGGCCGAAAGCGTGGGCACGAGGGTCAGGGAGACCACCGCTGAGATCACGATCGTCACCGCCAGGGTGATGGCGAACTGCCTGAATAGGCGCCCCACCACGTCGCCCATGAAGAGCAGCGGGATCAGCACGGCGATGAGGGAGACGGTGAGGGAGATGATCGTGAACCCGATCTGCTCGGCGCCCTTGATGGCGGCGGCCATCGGCCGCTCGCCCTCCTCGATATAGCGCGAGATGTTCTCGATCATCACGATGGCGTCATCGACCACGAAGCCCGTTGCGATGGTCATGGCCATCAGGGTCAGATTGTTCAGGGAATAGTGCAGCAGATACATCACCCCGAAGGTCCCCACGAGAGACAGGGGAACCGCGACGCTGGCGATGAAGGTGGCGCGCAGGCTGCGCAGGAACAGGAAGATCACCAGAACGACCAGGAGCACCGAGAGGATCAGCTCGAACTCCACATCCTCCACCGAGGCGCGGATGCCCGTGGTGCGGTCCGTGACCACCTTCAGGTCAATCCCCGTGGGGACCGCCGCCAGGAAATCCGGCAAGGATTTCTTGATCTGGTCCACGGTGCTGATGACGTTGGCGCCCGGCTGACGCTGGATGTTTAGCAGTACCGCCTGCGTATGGTTATACCAGGCGCCGAGCTGCGTATTTTCCGCCCCATCAACGACCTTCGCGACGTCCGAGAGACGGATGGGCGCATTGTTCGTGTAGGAAATGATCTGCTTGGCGTAGTCCGCCGGGGTCAGAAGCTGGTCATTTGAGTCGATGGCGTAGGACCTCGTGGGGCCGTCGAAATTGCCCTTGGCCCCGTTGGAATTGGCCGAGGCGATGGCGGTGTTCACCTGCGACATCGACAGGCCATAGGAGGCCAGTTGCTGAGTGTTGACCTGGACCCGGATGGCCGGCTTCTGGCCGCCGCTGATCGACACCAGACCGACGCCCGGCAGCTGCGAGATCTTCTGGCCGATCTGCTGATTGGCGTAATATTCCACCTGCGTGAGCGGCAGCGTCTTGGAGGTCAGGGCCAGGGTCAGAACCGGCGCGTCGGCGGGGTTGATCTTGGCGTAGATCGGCGGCGCGGGAAGACTGGTGGGCAAGAGGCTCTGGGCCCCGTTGATGGCNNGGGTGCGGTCACCGAGGTCGCCATCACCTCCGGGCTCGCGCCGGGATAGGATGTCGTGACCTGGATCGTCGGATAGTCGACTTCAGGCAGGGCCGAGATCGGCAGGAACTTGAAGGCGACGATGCCCGCCAGAAAGATCGCCGCCATGAACAAGGAGGTGGCGACCGGCCGCTCGATAAAGGGGCGTGACGGACTCATGTGGCGAGCCTCATTCGGCCGGCGCCGCGGCTCCGCCGCTGGGCGAGGCGCCGCCCGCGCCCCGGTGGCGGCGGCCCTTATATCCGCCCGCGCCGCCCTTGCCTGTGACCGGTGACTGGCCTGGGAGGACCACCGGGGCTCCGTCGCGCAGGCGGTCGCCCCCATCGGTGATGACCACGTCGCCCACCTTGAGGCCCGAGGATACCGAAACGGTTTCCGCGGTGCCCGGCCCCACCACGACCGTTGTTTGCTTGACCGTCTTGTTAGGCTCCAAAAGCCACACGAAATCGCCTTTGGGGCCGTGGCGAACCGCCGTCGTCGGCACGACCACCTGATTGGTTAATGTATCCACCAGCAGCACGATGTTGACGAACTGGTAGGGGAAGAGCGCGCCGTCCTTGTTCTTGAAGACCGCTCGGCCGTTGACGGTGCCCGTGGTGGTGTTCACCGCATTATCCAGCGTCAGCAGTCGGCCGTGGGCCAGGACGGTCCCTCCGGAACGATCGAGGGCCGTCACCGGCAAGCCCGCGCCACCCTTGTGGGCCATGACCGCGCGGATGGCGTCCTCGGGCAGGGGGAAGATGATGGTGATGGGGTCGATCTGGGTGATCACGGTCACCGGCGTCGACTCATTGGCCACCACCTGATTGCCGATGTCTATTTGACGCAGCCCCGCCCGGCCCGACACCGGGGCTGTGACTCGGGTGAATTCCAGATTGAGTCTGGCGCTGGCGACATTCGCGACGTCTTCCTTGACCGTGGCCTGGTCTTGCTGGACCAGGGCGGCCTGGGTGTCATAGGTCTGGCCGGCGACGGAGTCCTGCGCCTTGAGGGTCGCATAGCGTTTCAGATCCAGCCGCGCGTCCGCCAGGAGAGCCTGATCGTGCGCCAGGGTCGCCTGGGCCAATTGCAAGGCGGCCTGGTAGGGCCGGGGATCGATCAGCATAAGCAGTTGGCCCTTCTTGACCATCTGCCCTTCCTTGAAGCCAATCTTGGTGAGCTGGCCTGAGACCCGGGCATTGACCTGGACCGTGGCCAGAGGCGTTACAGTGCCAAGCGCGGTCTGCTCGATGGGGATTGGGCCGGAGACCGCGGTGGCCGTGCCCACAGTGGTGGGCGGACGTCCGCCCGCGAGCCCGCCCCGGCCTGCGCCACCCGGGGGGCCACCCATGCCGCCAGGCCCTCCCGTCTTGGGGGCCTTACCGCAGAAAGTCAGCAGCGCCCCCAGGGCGACGGCCACGACAACAACGCCGGCGATCCGGAGAGCGAGTTGCGAGCCGGTGGGGCGGCGGGGCGCGGAGGTGTCCGTGGGATGGGCCGAGGGGCTCGCTTCGCTCAAAAACCGCTCCGATTTGCGACTAGTCTTCTCGAGGCCGCCCCCGACCGTCACCGTGGGCCTAGCTCATCGTCTCACGGAAATCGACCCCGAATCCGTCGGCGACGGCTACCCTGGACGCGCCATCGCGGAGAGTGCTCAATATGTATCATCGGTGTCCTGAGGGAATGCGTCCATGAGGGTCATGGTGACCGGCGCCGGCGGACAATTGGCCCGGGCCCTCATCGCCCGGGCGCAACCGCAGGCTCGTATCACGGCGCTGTCCTCGCGTGATCTGGATGTTTCCGACGCCGTGGCTGTGTCCGCGGCGGTGCGCCGCGAAAAGCCCGAGATCATTTTCAACGCGGCCGCCTATACGACCGTGGACCGCGCGCAGACTGAGGCGGACCGCGCTTTCGCCGTCAATCGCGATGGCCCGGCGGCCCTGGCGGCGGCGAGCCGTGAGGTCGGCGCGCGCCTCGTCCATGTCTCCACCGATTTCGTGTTTGACGGGCTGCTTGGCCGCCCCTACCGGCCGGAGGATGAGGCCCGGCCCCTAGGGGTCTATGGCGCCTCGAAGCTGGCCGGCGAGGAAGCGGTGGCCGCCGCCCTGCCAGAGGCGCTCATTGTCCGCACAGCCTGGGTCTATTCGCCCCACGGGCATAATTTCGTCAGAACCATGCTGCGGATCATGGCGACTCGGGGCGAGGCGCGGGTGGTGGCCGATCAGATCGGCGCCCCCACATCCGCGGCGAACCTGGCCGATGCGCTCTGGCGCCTCGACGCGGGGGGCGCCCAGGGGGTGTATCACTATACCGACGCCGGTGTGGCCTCCTGGTACGATTTCGCTCAGGCTATCGCCGAAGAAGCCCGAGGCTTGAATATGCTGGGAGCCGTCCATGTTCAGCCGATCACGACGGCCGACTATCCCACGCCCGCGCCGCGCCCGTCGTTCAGCGTTCTGGACTGCACGAAAACCTGGGATTTGTTGGGCGCCCCCGCGCCCCATTGGCGGACAGCGCTTCGCGAGGTGCTCGCTATCCTCCACGCAACAGCGCAGAGTGACCGTGCCGCCCGGCATGAGGGACCTCGATAAGACCATGGCCAATAAAGATACGCGCCGATCCAAGGAGGTCCGCAAACCCAAGCAAGCAAAGGCGGCGCCTGCCGCCCCAGCCTCCCCCTTCCGGATCACACCAGGCCGCCCGCCGCCGCCGTCGAAGGGCTGATCAGTACCCCTGAATTCGCGCGTAGCGGTCGCGGTGGTAGG
>PLFA01000038.1:8235-19188 GCA_003136615.1 Caulobacteraceae bacterium
TCGGTGAACATCTTGGCCGCGCGATGTTGCAGGGCTTGGAACGAGCCGATCACTTGGCCAAACTGCACCCGGGTCTTGAGATAGTCGAGGGTCGTCTCGAACGCCTGGACGGCGGAGCCCAGCATCTCGGCGGCGAGACCCGCGCGGGCCCGGTCTAGAACCTGTTCCAGGAGCGCAAAGCCCTCGCCCTCCGCGCCCAGCAGGGCGTCGGCCCCGACTTCGACCCCGTCAAAAGTGACGATGGCCGCGCCGCGGGAATCTGCCAGCTTCAGGCCTGTGCGCGAGACCCCCTTGGCGTCGGCGGGCACGAGAAAGAGGCTGATGCCTGCTGGTGCGGCCGCATCGCCGCCGCTCCGGGCGGAGACCACGAACAGACCCGCGGCCATGCCCTCGAGCACGAAGGTCTTGGTTCCAGAGATCGTATACCCGGCGCCAGTCTTCGCCGCGGTGACGGCGACCTTTTCCGGGCGGTGATGCGGCCCCTCGTCGATGGCGAGCGTCCCCACAAGTTCGCCGCCCGCGATCTTCGGAAGCCAGGTCTGCTTCTGGGCCTCACTTCCCCCCAGGACGATGGCGCTGGCGGCCGCCAGGGCCGTGGCGAGGATCGGGGAGGCCGTCAGAGTACGGCCAGTCTCCTCCAGGATAAGCCCCAGACCCAGATAGCCAAAATCCGAACCGCCATAGGCTTCGGGGATGATCACCCCGGTCCAGCCCATCTCCGCCATCTCAGCGAAAGCGGCTGGGTCATAGCCCAGCGCCGCGCCTGAATCGCGCATTTTGCGGAAGGCGGAGACTGGGGATTTTTCCTGGGTCCAGGTCCGCGCGGAGTCGCGCAGCATGGATTGTTCCTCGGTGAGTACGGCCATGATGGGTAAGTCTTCTTCGCTGTGTAT
The DNA here is from genome assembly GCA_003136615.1 of Caulobacteraceae bacterium. GTDB lineage: Bacteria > Pseudomonadota > Alphaproteobacteria > Caulobacterales > Caulobacteraceae > Acaudatibacter. The sequence continues at coordinate 9,129 of PLFA01000038.1, forward strand.
GTTTGAGGGGTTTGGAAGGGGTGAACTCAGGACGCGACGCGCGGATCAGGCAGATCGAGGATTCGTTTGGAGATGATGTTGCTCTGGATCTCAGCCGAGCCGCCATAGATCGTGGTGGCTTTGCCGCCCAGCCAGGTGCGCACGGCAGCGAGCTCCTGGGGTCTGAAGCCCTCGCCCTCCCAGCCGAGGCCGGCTGTTCCCATGACCTCCAGGGTCAGTTCGGCGCGGTCTTGCTGCATCTTCGTGCCGGCGTTTTTCATGATCGAGGTGGCTGAGGTGGGCCCCTGATTGGATCGGGACTCGGCCATGGAGCGCAGGGCGGTAAGCTGGAAGGCGCGGGCCTCCATGTCATTCTGGGCGATCCGCCCGCGCAGGTCGGAGCCGTCAATCCTGCCCTCCGCGTCGACGCCCAAATAGGTCTTGGCAAGTTCGGCCAGCGGCGGTCCGCCCATGCCGCGCCCGCCGCCGGCCAGGCCGCCGCGTTCATGCTGGAGGAGGCGCTTGGCGATGGTCCAGCCGCCGCCGAGGGGGCCAACCAGATTTTCCTTGGGGACCTTCACATCGGTGAAGAAGGTCTCGCAGAAGGGCGAATTTCCGCTGATCAGGCGGATCGGACGCACCTCCACGCCGGGTGTCTTCATGTCGATGAGGAGGAAGCTGATCCCCTCATGCTTCTTCGACGTGTCGGTGCGCACGAGACAGAAGCACCAGTCAGCCCACTGGGCCCCGGAGGTCCAGACCTTCTGGCCATTAACTAGCCAGTGATCGCCCTTGTCCTCACAGCGGGTCTGCAGCGACGCCAGGTCCGAGCCCGCGCCGGGCTCCGAGAAGCCCTGGCACCAGCGNNCCGAACATCATCACGCCCATGCCCCCAATGGGGTTCCAAGCGCCGATCGCGTTCATTTCCTGTTGCAGGACCTTCGCTTGGGGCCCGCTCAGGCCCCCGCCACGATAGGCCGCCGGCCAAGTGGGGGTTCCCCAACCCCTATCGCCCATCGCCTTGGCCCAAGTTTTGAGATCCGGGCGCGTGGGCGCGAGGCCCTCCGCCACCATCAGGGCGCCGCGGCCCTTGAGAGCCGGCGGGAAATTCTCCTTCAGCCAGTCCCGGGCTTCGGCGCGGAACGCGTCGAGGGCGCTCACCTCTCCGTCGGCCATCCTGTCATTTCCTCTTCTTAAGCCCTTAAGAGCTCTTCTTTTGGTGTTATCCGCGCCGGCTATTTTGGGTCTGGCAGGTTCAGCACCCTCTTGGCCACCACGTTAAGATTGACCTCGGAGGTGCCCCCTTCGATGGAGTTGCCCTTGGAGCGCAGCCAGCCCCGCGTGGCCAGGATCTCCCCCGGGGTGAAGGCCTCGCCCTCCCAGCCCAGGCCCTGGTGGCCCAGGGCCTCAACCATCAGCTCCCCGCGCTGCTGAGCCAGGGTCGCGGCGGCGTATTTGATAATGGAGGTGGCGGCCGAAGGGCCGTTGCTCGCCGAGGACTCAGCGGCCACCCGTGCGAGGGTCAGATAGAAGGCCCGGAAGTCCATCTTATTCTGGGTGATGCGCGCCCGCAGGTCCTTGTCGGCCAGCGTCCCGTCGGCGCCGAGGCCCATATAGGCCTTGGCCTGCTCTCCCAGATCCGCCGATGAGCCTCCGGCTGCGCCGCCGGCGCCGAAACCGCCGGAAATGTTTTGCCGCTCATACTGCAGGAGCCGCTTGGCGATCTCCCAGCCGCCATTGACCCGGCCCACGAGGTTGTCCTTTGGAACCTTCACGTCCGTGAAGAAGGTCTCGCAAAACGGCGACTCGCCCGAGATCAACTTGATTGGACGCGTCTCGACACCCTCGGAGGCCATATCGATGAGGATGAAACTGATCCCCTCATGCTTCTTTGAGGTGTCCGTGCGCACCAGGCAGAAGCACCAGTCCGCTTTGTTGGCGTAGGAGGTCCAGATCTTCTGGCCATTGATCAGCCAGTGGTCGCCCTTGTCTTCGCAACGGGTCTGCAAGGCCGCCAGGTCCGAGCCCGCGCCGGGCTCCGAATAGCCCTGACACCAGCGAATCTCGCCCTTGATAATGCGGGGCAGATGTTCGCGCTTCTGCGCCTCGGTGGCGTATTCCAGGAGGACCGGGCCCAGCATCCACAGACCAAAGGAGGTGAGCGGCGGCCGATAATGGCCCGTGGCCAGTTCGCGATCCAGAACGCGGGCCTGTTCTTTGGTGAGGCCTCCGCCGCCATAGGCCGCTGGCCATGTGGGCGCTGTCCAGCCCCGCTCGGCGGCCCGGCGCATCCAGACGATCTGAGGATCCTCGCTGCCGACGAAGGCGCGCCCGCCCCAGATGGCCTCCGGATCGGACTTGGTCTTGGGATCGCGCAGGGCGGCGGGATAAGCCTGCTCCAGCCAATCCCGGACCTCGGCGCGAAAGGCGTCGATCTCGCTNNTAGCGCCGCGCGGGGGGCATGCAAGGGGAGCGGGCGCCAAGCGCCTTGTGCGCCTGGCGCCAGGGCATGCGACATCGCGCAGCGCTGCGACGAACCGGAGACAAGGTTCTATGGCCTGGGCGCGGTGGCGAGCGGCCGAATATTGTCGGTGATCCAGGCGTTGAAGGCGGACGGCTCTTCGAAAGGTGGGCTGTGAGCCGACCGGTCGAACCACACGAAGCCCTTTTTGGGCGCCTCTACGCGGTCCAGAAACGCCTCGGCGAGCGCGCCATCGGTCCGGTGATCATACCGACCGGAGATCAGGTAAACCGGGACCTGGAATTTCCATTCCCGATGATCGAAGTCCAGGGCGCTCATTTCGGGGGCCATGGCGGCGGTGTACTGGTCGCCTCGCAGGAAGGCGAAGATGTCGCGCCAATTCGCCTCGCGAGCGGTCAAGCCGATCAGCGCCAATGTCGGGTAGCCGAGTTTCCCATGAAACGCGCCGCCAAAGCGGATCGCCCATTTCTGCAAAATCGCGCCCGACCGACCGTCGACATAGGGTGGAGGGCCGATCTGCTCGAGTTCTTTGGTCGCCTGGTCATTGTGGCGCGCGCGCGCCGCGGCCATGGCGAAACTGTAGGATCGATTCGCTCCCTCGGCTTGGTTCACGATCTGTCCAACGCCAACATAGGCGGCGATATGTTCAGGATGTCGCTGGGCGTAGATTAAGCCGATGGCAGTGCCGGACGAATGACCGATGAGGACGACCTTGTGCGTTCGAAGCCGCGTGCGAACGCCGTCAATGAGCACACCTAAGTCGGCGACATACTGGTCGAGACGAAGCGTTTTCGGCGGGGCCGCGAAGGGGTCGAGGGATTGGCCGGAATAGCGCTGGCACCAATAAACGACAACGAAGTGCGCTTCGAGCGCGGCGTTGAAATGGCGCAGGACAGGCGTCTCGCACCACAAGTCTCCAACCCAGATCAGCGCTGGATTGGAGATGCTCTTCCCACGAATGATGACCGACTGATCAAACCCGTTGATGGGCCAGCGCTCAACGATAGCGATGCTTTTTGCCGCATCGCCCCTCCCCACATCGGGGAAAGGAGCCGTTGAGATTGGCTTGAACAGCCACGCGGCAAGCGCAACGATCAGGAACGCGCACGCACCCACTGAGGCCAAGAGGATGGTGCGCCGAGGCCTCCCGGTCACCGCTGGAGATCTTGTCGTTCGCATCGCGACCCCAATCCGGTCACCGGAAGCCCTATCTGACTCCGCCCAAGATCAGTTAGGTCTTTAGCAAGCCTCCCTGCCCTATCAATTGGCGCCCGTGGCCCCAAGCGGGTTATAAGGGCGCGCCGGAGCGTTTCCCCCCGGTGGCTTGGCCGCGATACCTTTGAAACCCCGCGAAGGAGACTGATGGGCTGGTTGCGCGCTTTGCGTATGTCCATGCTGGCTGGCGCGCCGGGTTGGTTGGCCCTTCTGACCGCGGCGGCGGGGGTGATGCTGCTGGCTTCGGGGGCCACGCCGTCGGACCCCGATCGCTTCATGTGGCTGGCGCGCCATGCGCCGATCATCCTTATCGAGATCAGCCACTTCCTCTCCAGCATTCTGGGGATCGTGCTCATCCTTCTGGCCTTTGGTCTCTCGCGGCGTCTGGACGCGGCCTGGGCGGCCACCGTGGCCTGCCTGACCTCGGCCGCTATCTTGGCCCTCTTCAAGGGGTTTGACTGGGAAGAGTCGGTCATTCTCTTGGCTCTCCTAATTCTCGCCCTGCCATGCCATGGGGCCTTTCCACGGCGGGCGCGGCTCTCGCGTCTGGAGATCAGTCCAGGTTGGCTGCTCTCGGCCGTTGCGGCTCTCGCGGGGGCGGGTCTTGCGGGGTGGTGGTCATTCCAAAACCTCGACTACACCAATCTCTCGGTGATCAAGATCATGGGCGATCAGGACGCCGCCCGGGCGATCCGCTCTTCGGTGGGGGCTGCTGTGGTGCTCCTGGCCGTTGGGGTCTGGCGCCTTCTAGCGACCCCCGCCACGCCGCCGGTGGTGGGCGAGACCGATCCTGAATATCCCAGGGTCAAGGCCGCCATGGCCGCCGCCGAGTGCATCGAGCCAGCGCACAATCTCGCTCTGCGAGGCGACAAGCGCTTTCTGTTCTCCGAAAGCGGCGAGACATTTCTGATGTTTGGCGTACGCGGCCGCTCCTGGATCGGCCTTGGCTCCCCCGTGGGCCGGCGCGAGGAGCGNNCTGGCCGACGCCAACGCCGCGCGTCCGGGCCTTTATGGCGCTAGCCCGGATGACCTGCCCGATCTCGTGGAGCTGGGCTTCGCCATTCAGAAGGTGGGGGAAACCGCCGCCGTCCCCCTCGACAGCTTCTCTTTGGAGGGCCGGCGCCGGGGCAATCTGCGCCGCAGTTGGCGCAAGACCGGAGAAGAAGGCGCCTCTTTTGAGGTCGTCTCCGGGGCGGACGCCCGCTGGCTGGGGCCACAGCTCCAGCATGTCTCCGATGAGTGGCTTGGCCACCATGCGGGGGGTGAGAAGAGCTTCACAATGGGCGGGTTCGAGGACCCCTATGTCTGGGAGTTCCCCTTTGCCCTGGTGCGCGGCGGGTGCGGTCGTGTTCTGGCCTTCGCCACCTTGTGGACCACGCCCAAACGGACCGCCTTTTCCATTGACCTGATGCGCTATGCGGATGACGCGCCCAAGGATGTGATGGATTTTCTGTTCGTCGAACTCCTCAATTGGGGGCGCGAGCAGGGCTATGAGGCCTTCGAGTTCGGCATGGCGCCCCTGGCGGGCCTGGAGGACCGTCCCCTCGCGCCGATCCTCTCACGGGTGGGCAATCTGCTCTTTGAGCGCGGCGAGGAGATTTACAACTTTCGCGGCGTACGCCGGTTCAAAGATAAGTATGACCCCGTCTGGGTGCCCCGCTACATCGCCGCCCCGAGTAAGTGGGCGATCCCCGTCCTGCTCGCCGATGTGGGCTTGCTGACCTCGGGCGGCATGGGGGGCCTGGGGCTGCGAAGTCGTAAAGTGAAGGAAAAGGTGCGCGAGGCGGCTTGACGGCTTGACGGCTTAGGCGGCCTCGGCGTCCGCGGCGCGCGGCGCTCGGCGAAACGGCTCTAGCAGCCGCGCAATCAGGCCGCGCCTCCCCTTGCGCCGTCCCGTCGCCGCCTCGAAGCAGACAATCCTGTCGGCGATGGCGGGCGCGGTGTCGCGATCATCCGAATAGAAGGTCAGGGCCCCTTCGGCGCCGATTACCAGGAACGGATGATGCGCGGGCAAGTCCTCGGAGGTCGCGATAGATTCCGCGTCGCGCAGACGGAAATCCCAACCCTCGGCGATGAGCGCATTGAGCCGGGCATTGGTGAGATCAGGGTGGGAGACGAACTTGCCCCGCCACTCCCGAGACGTGCGCACATGAGGCCCTTCGGGATCGGGCGCGGACTGATGGACCCGCTCGCGGCCCAACTCGGGGGCGAATCGCGTACAGACCAGGGCGTTATAGGCGTCATCGTCGGTGGCCGCGAGAACGTAGTCGAGATCACGCAGGTCGACCAGGTGCTCGCCCTTGGCGGAGAGGATTTCGACCCTGGCGGTGGCAAGGCCCGCGAGCCGCGCTGGCCGTAGCGCCTGCCAGTCGGGGTCTGTGATCAGGGTCGGCACGCCGAGGGGACGCAAGGCGCCCGCGAGAGCCAAGGTCCAGTCCTGCGCGCCCACGATCAGGAGACCAGGGGGCGAACCGGACGCCAGGCCCAGGAGGCGGGCCAGGGGACCCAGACTCAGGCCGTGCAGAAAGACCGTGGCGGCGATGACCATGAAGACCATCGGCAGGACAAGCCGAGCGCCTGGATAGCCGGCCGCGCCGAGCTGGTCGGCGGCCAAACCGGCCACCGCCGCCGCGACCACCCCGCGAGGCCCGATCCAACCCACCAGAAGGCGCTCCTTCCAGGTCATCCTGGCGCCGATCGTCGCGAGGCCAATGGCGATGGGCCTGACCAGGACCAGGATCGCCAGGGTGGTGAGAACGATGGGCCAGGAGATGTGGCGCAGGACGGCTGGATCGATATTGGCGGCCAGAAGGATGAAAAGACCCGAGACCAGAAAGACCGTCAGGCTCTCCTTGAACCGGCGCAACTCCTGCAGGCCGGTGATCTCGATATTGCCCAGCACCACGCCGAACAGGGTCGCGCCGATCAGGCCGGTCTCGGACTGGATCGACTCGCCGGCGGCGTAAATTCCCAGGGCGAGGGACAGAATGATGGGCGTTTTGAGATATTCCGGCGTCAGGTCGCCGTGGAACAATCTCTTCAGGCCGAAGGGCAGGACCAAACCCAGGGCGCCGGCCACAAGGACCCCCAAAACGGCGCGACCCGCCAGGGACCAGGCGGCGATCGCGTGCCCGCCCGCCCCGTGAAGCAGGATCAAAAGACTGAGGATCAGCAGGGTAAGTGTCGCCCCGATCGGGTCGTTGACGATGGCCTCCCATTTGAGAAACGCCGCGCTGCGGGGCTCAAGCTTGGATTGACGCAGGAGGGGCATGATCACCGTCGGTCCGGTGACCACAAGGATCGAACCGAACAGGATCGCCACCGGCCAGATCAGGCCGCCGATATAATGCCCCGCCAGGGACCCCAGGAGCCAGTTCAGGGGCAAGGCGAGAAAGACGAGGCGCTGCACGCCAGAGCCTGCGGTTCGCAGTTCGCGCAGATTGAGGCTCAGCCCCCCTTCGAAGACGATGATCGCCACCGCGAGTCCGATGGCCGGCCGCATGATGGCGCCCAGAACCGCGTCGCTCTTCACCACGCCGAAGACGGGCCCGAGCGCCAGACCCAGAACCAGAAGGATCAGGATTGAGGGAATGTTCAGGCGCCAGCCGATCCACTGGGCCGCGACGCCCGCCACGGCCACGCCGGCGATCAGGGGCACGACAGCTTGTTCCAAGGGGCCCTCCAAGGCGGCGCGCGAACGCGGCGGGCAACGCCGGCTAGAGCCCCACGGAATGGCAAGCGCCCGAGGATGCGAACGGGTTCCTTGGTCCCTGAGGCGCCTGCGGCCGCCGGTCAAAAGTCGCCGGAGGGGTGTTCACTAAGGTTTCAGACTCGCCGCATAAGCCGCCAGAGCGATCATCTGCATCTGGCTAAGATCAGCGGTCTCCATCCGCATCGGCGCGGCCTCGGGGTTTCGCCGGGCCCCGGCCTGGAAGGCCATGAGCTGACGGAAGATATAGGTGGGCGAGCGGCCGGCCAGCGGGGGTCCAAGGCCCCCCTTGAGGCCGACCCCATGACAGAGGGCGCAGGGCTGGGCGGCCGGTCCGCCGCTGGCCGCCAGTTTGGCCCCGGACGCGACCGCGCCTTCCGGCACATAGGCGATGATGGGCACATGGGGGTCTCGGGCTTCGAAACGTTCCATTGACGCGGGGGTTTCGATGATGCGCGCCCCGAGCGGGGTGGGCGTCCCCTCCAGGGGGGCATAGACGAAGGCCTTCTCGATCACCGGCGGCGTCGACGCGGACTCCACGACCTTCACCCGGGATACGAAGCGCCTTTGGCTGTAATAGGCCGCCGCCGCCGGCCACTCCCGAGGTGTGACGTTCTTGGCCTCGGTGGTCATATAGCCGGTGGGGGCGTAGGCGGGCATGGCGCTTTCCCGGGAGCCGTCGGCGAACGCGCGAAGCTGGGTCAGAATATAGGTCTCGGAGAGGCCCGCGAGAGACGCATTCTCCGGCCGGCCCTGGCCGTCCGGGAGGTGGCAATAGCCGCAGGCCCAAGCATCGCCCGTTGTGTGAGTGATGATTGCGGGCGCCGGAGGGTGGCTGCCGGGGAACCAGTCCACCGCCATGTTCATGTGATGCACATCGTCTTCGCGGCGCCGGATCGCGGAGCCAGGCACGCTGATCATAACCTCGGGCGCGGACGACGCCGGTTTGGCGCCTGGGGAGGGATAGGCCCATCCAGGGAATTGCTCAGGGGTGAGGGCAAGGGCGCCGAGGGCCGTGAGGACCAGACACGCGAACCCCAGACCAGGGAACAGCCACCGTTTCGGCATTCCGAAGACGCCCCTCGCCGCGTCGGCGCCTAGCTGAGCGCCTTCTCCACCAGCTCGCGGACATTTTTGGAGAGAGATTCCGTCCCGGACAAGCGCTCAAGCTCGCCGCGCATGAGTTCGCCCAGGTGCGGGGCAAAGCGCGCCCAGCTCGTCAAGGGATCGACCAGCCGCGCGGCGATATTGGGGTTGAAGGCGTCCGTGGCCAAGACCTGGTCGGCGAGGAACCGATAACCGGCGCCACTTGGGTCATGGAACCTGACCGGATTGCCGCTGGCGAAGCCCAGAACCAGGCTGCGCAGGCGGTTGGGGTTGCGCGGGTCATAGGCGGGATGGGCCGTGAGGCCCAGAACCCGGCCGAGCGCCCCCTCATCGGGATCCATGGCCTGCACCATGAACCACTTGTCGATCACCAGGGGCTCGTCCTTCCATTTGTCATAGAAGGTGGTGAGGGCCGCCTCGAAGTCCGCGCCCCCCAGCAGCATCAGGGCCGAAAGGCCCCCCATGGCGTCGGTCATATTGGCGGCGGCGTCGAAGTGACCTCGGGCCCGTTCGCGATTGAGGGCGTGGGTGTCGGCGGCGAGCATGCTGAGCGCCGCGTTGCGCAGAGCCCGACGCCCGGCGGCCTCGGCGTGTGGAGAGAATTCGCCGCTCTCCTGAAGTCCTCCGTGCAGGGTGCGCAGAAGATCGCTCAAATGAACCGCGATGCGTCGGCGCACGGCGTCCCGCGCGCCATGCAGGGCGGCCGGATCGGCGGGCGCCGAGAGCACCGCCAGATCACTCTCCGAGGGCAGTCCAAGCAGCAGAGCCTTGAAGGCGGGGTCAGCGGACTGGTCGCGCAGGGCGCGGCCCAGGGCGTTGGCGAACCGCTCTTCCGCCACTTCATCGGGGCGCCCCGCCGCGCGGGCCAGGATCAGCTCCCGCGCCAGGGCTTGTCCGGCCTCCCATCGGTTGAAGAGGTCGGTGTCGGCGGCGAGGCGGAGATAGGCGTCCTTGGGCGGCTCCGCGATTCGCAGAGTCACCGGCGCCGAGAACCCGCGCAGAGGCGAGATGGTCGGCGCCGTGGCCAGACCTTCGATCCGCAGGCTCTGTTCGGCTTGGTCCACCACCACGACCTGGGTGGGTCGGAGTTCCTCGCCCTCGTTATCCAGGAGGCCAAAGGCCATGGGAATCGGAAGAGGGCGCTTTTCCGCTTGGCCCGTGGTGGGCGCTGTCGTCTGGCGGAAGGTCAGGTCAAGCGCCTGAGCGTCCGCATCATAGACACTTTCCAGAGTGACCTGTGGGGTCCCGGCCTGTTCGTACCAGGAGAAGAGATCGGCGAGGTTGGTGTCCGACGCCTCGGCGAAACAGGCGATGAAGGCCTCCACCGTGGTGGCATGGCCATCCCAGCGATCAAAATAGAGATCCATCCCCCGCCTGAAGGCCTCATCGCCGATGGTCAGCTTCAGCATGCGGATGATCTCCGCGCCCTTTTCATAGATCGTCGCGGTGTAGAAGTTGTCGATCTTGATGTAGCTCGACGGCCGCACCGGATGGGCGAGTGGGCCGGCGTCCTCGGAGAACTGCCGCGCCCTGAGCGTCTTGACCTCCTTGATCCGCTGCACCGCGTG
>PLFA01000038.1:19228-19777 GCA_003136615.1 Caulobacteraceae bacterium
AACCAGTCGCGGCAGGTGATCCGATCGCCGGTCCAGTTGTGGAAATACTCGTGAGCGACCACGCCTTCGATCCGTTCGTAGTCGAAGTCGGTGGCCGTGGCCTCGTCGGCCAGCAGCAGCGAGGAGTTGAAGATGTTNNATCATGAACAGGTCGAGGTCGTACTCGCGGCCGTAGGTCTCCTCGTCCCAGCGCATGGCGCGCTTGAGGCTATCCATGGCGTAGGCGGCGCGGGCGGCCTGGCCCGGGTCGACATAGATGCGCAAGGCGACGGTGCGCCCGCTCATGGTGACGAAGCTGTCCTCCAGCACGTCCAGTTCGCCGGCGACCAGCGCGAACAGGTAGCAGGGCTTGGGGAAGGGATCGTTCCAGATCGCGAAGTGGCGCTCGCCGGGCAGCTCGCCCGCCTCGATCAGGTTGCCGTTGGACAGCAGCCGCGGATAGGCCTTGGGCCCTTCGATGCGGACGGTGAACCGCGAGAGGACATCGGGCCGATCCGGGAACCAGGTGATCTTGCGAAAGCCCTCGGCCTCGCACTGGGTGCAGAAGCG
>PLFA01000106.1 GCA_003136615.1 Caulobacteraceae bacterium
CACGCCGGAGCGCTGGGCAGGCGTCTTTTTCACGGTCCAGACCGCGGCGCAGCTGATCCTCGCCATCGTGCTGGCTGTATGGGCGTTGCCGCGTTTTGGCGCGAACGGCGGTTTCCTGGCCCTAAGCGCGGTGGCGGTGGCGGGGGTCGCTCCGGCGCTGGCGACGCCAAGAGGCTTTGGCCCCATGACCCGAAAGCCGGGCGAAGGTGGGGCGCCGCCCGCACGCGGCTGGATCGCCCTCCTGGCGACTTTGATTTTTGTCGCGGGGGGCGGCGCGGTTGGCGTCTATCTTGAGCCCCTCGCCCATGAGGCGGGCCTGAGCGCGGGCGTGGCCGGCGCGGCGCTCTGGACGTCTCTGGCTGGCCAGGTCTGCGGCGGCGCCCTGGCGACGGTTCTGGCCGGGCGGGTCGGCTATTTCACCATCTTCGTGGTGGGCTCGTTCCTGTCCCTGGGGATATGGGCGTTGCTGGGCCTGCACATACCCGCGTGGATGTTTGTCGCCGACAATATCGCTTCCGGTGTGGTGAGCCTCCTCATCGCCCCGTTCATCGCGCCCATGACCATCGAGGCGGATCCCAGCCGCCGGGCGGCTCTTCAAACGGGCGCGGCGCAACTCCTGGGCGGGGCGCTTGGACCCCTTCTCTCGTCCCTTGTGGTGGGCGAGCAAGACGTGCGGGGCGTCCTCTGGCTGGGCGGTGGGCTCGTTCTGGCGGGTCTGGCGATCATCACAATGCTGCGAGTCACCACGAAGCCGACTTAGTAGGGGCGATATTTCTTCGGAATCGCCGCCACTTGCTCAGGCGTCAGCTTGCTGAGATGGGCGGGGAAAAGCGGTTCGGGGAAGCCGCCGAGATCAGCCACCGACAGTTGCAGGTCGAGGGCGGTGCACACGTCACTCGACCCAAAGGCGCGATTGATCAGGCGCGCGTCCGGTTCCTGGAGCCTGGATGAACCGCTCGCGAGGTCCACCTCGTAGACGTCGTGGACATTCACCGCGAGATAAAGCGTGTGGTCATTGGGAGCTTTCCAACCCTGCCACTGGCTCAAGAAAAAACACGGCGTGCGCGGGGTGGGCGCCTTGATTTTGGCGGGCTCGGCGCTTGCGGAGCCTACGGAGGTGAGCGTAATCGCGGAGGCTAGCGCCCCCGCGAGTAAGGCGCGCGCGGCGCCACGGAGATTGGACTTCATCGGGGCGACCCTTTGCGATCTAAACCGTAATGTCCCTCCCGCATAAGATATAGGGGCGCGGGTCGAGCCGTCTAGTCCACATTTCGCCGCGCGCGGTCATGCCAGACCGGACAGAACGCGCGCGGTCCAACTCGTCGCGGTGATCACCATTGCGGTGAGTGTCGCTGGCCACAGGCCGTCAACATCAACGCCATTAATAAAGGATACGGCCATCCAAACGGTGAGCCCATTCACCACAAGAAGAAAGAGGCCGAGCGTCAGAAGGGTCAGGGGGATGGTGAGCAGGATCAGAATAGGCCTGACCAGGGCGTTGAGTATGCCCAGGATGAAACCGGCGGCGATCAGGCTCTCGACGCTACTCACATAGACGCCTGAAATCAGCTTCGATGAAAGCCAGAAGCCCAAAGCCGCCGCCAAGGCCTGAATGACAAATCGTGTCATGCGCGCCAATGCCTTTCCGTCGCGTTGACCAATAGGTCAGCACACGATACCAAATTCGTCAAAATGGCTGTCGCGCCGGTGGCGCGCCTGGCCGATAATGCCTTTAGGGAGACGTTGAGCATGGCCTTGGACCTTCGCCGCCCGGAACGCAGTTTCAGCATCCGCCAACTCTGCCTTGAATTCAAATGCACGCCCAGAGCCCTTCGGTTCTACGAGGATAAGGGCTTGCTGTCCCCCGCGCGCCAGGGCCTCAATAGGGTCTATTCCTACAAGGATCGCGCGCGGCTTCAGCTCATTCTGCGCGGCAAGCGCGTGGGCCTGTCCCTGGCGGAAATTCGCGAGATTCTAGCGCTTTACGGCAAGGGTGACGGCGGCGCGGCACAGAACGCCAAGGCCCTCAAGCGCTTCCGGGAGCGGATTGTCGCCTTTGAACAACAACGCAAGGATATCGACGACCATCTGGACGAGCTGCGCGCGGCGTGCGCGCGTCTGGAAGCCTTCCTGGCCCAGTCCAGGCCGGACCTTTTGCCTGTAGACGCGGTGGGCGAGCCGTCAGCGCCCGCCCATCCGGGAGCCGCCCGTTCTGGAGCTGCCCGTTCTGACGCTGACAGGCGGCTATCACCTGCTCGCCACGCCTATTGAGCGCCCACCCGGTCACGGTCGACTGGTCGCTCATACAGGGCGACGCTGACTTTCTGGCCGGACGTTATGATCGCGCCCATGCGCTCGGCTTCGAAGGGGGGTTGAGGATGGCCGGCTCGCCGTCCCCGGCGGTTGTCCCCGCGCCCTATTCCCAAGCGGGCGCCCTTGATCCGGAAGCCGCCTTCACCGCCGCCCTCAGCGCCTGCCATATGCTTTGGTTTCTGGATCTCGCCCGTCAGGCCGGATTTGTGGTCGCCGCCTATCGCGACGAGGCGGTGGGGACCCTTGGGCGCATCGGGCCGGGGCGTCACGCCATGACCCAGGTTGTGCTGCGCCCGCAGGTCGCCTGGGGCGGCGCGCGAAGGCCCAGCGCTGAGGATATCGCGGGTCTCCACCATCGCGCTCACGAATTGTGTTTCATCGCCAATTCCGTAACCACGACAATCACCGTGGAGGCGCAATAGCGAACCAGGCTTGGGCGCGAGAGGTGAGGGCGGTCAGATCGCGCAGCTCGCATTCCCAGACCGTCTCGACCCGCCAACCCCGCGCCTGGAGCACCTCCCGCGCTCCCGCGTCACGCCCGCGATTGCCCGCGATCTTGGCCAACCAATAGTCGCGGTTGGCCTTGGGGATTCGCGCGCCCCGCGCGCAGCCGTGGCCATGCCAGAAACAACCATGGACGAAGATCGCCAGCCGCCGCCCGGGCAGAACGATATCCGGCTTGCCGGGTAGGTCGGCGCGGTTGAGCCTATAGCGGCCGCCGAGCCGCCAGACCAGCCGGCGGACAGCAAGCTCCGGAGAGGTCCCGGCGCTTTTGACCGCGCGCATGACCGCCGCGCGTTTGGCCGGGGGGTAGACGTCGGTGGTCACGGCGGTCGGAAAGGGTCACAGATCGTCGAACAGGGC
>PLFA01000084.1:0-17470 GCA_003136615.1 Caulobacteraceae bacterium
AATTCCGAAGGCAGGGCGGGATGGGTGGGAATGCCCGGTTCGCCAAATTGCAGCCAGCCTTCCGGCCGGCGCGCCACGGCCGACGGCAATTCGATATAGCAGGCTGAGGAAATCCAACCCCGCGGATGCAGGTGGTTGACATGGAAGCCGTTAGGCCGAAGTCGGATCGACCAGGCTCTGTCCAGGCGGTATCCGTCGCCATGCCTATAGGGGCGGCCCAGCACATGCCCCTGCTCTATTAAGCGATCCAGATAGGCGCGGATGGGCGGGTCGATGGCCTCGAAGAAGGCCTTGATGACCGGGTCGGTCGCGCGCGTCAGGCACTGGGCGGTCTGGCTACCGTGCCGAAGGGACTGACCGATGGGGTGCGCCTTGAGCTGGTGCAGCGCCTTCAGGCTCTCGGCGAGGTCCAGGAGGTAGGTTTCAAGCGACGACCAGCCCTTCGGTGTCGCCAGCGGCTGGGAGACCACGAAGCGGTCATAGTCGTTCAGGATGCGATGGCGCGGATCGTCCAGCATTCTCCAGCCCATGATGACCAAGGCCAAAAGAAACTGGTCATGTGGCCAGCGGCGGCGAAGATCCTCGGCGATGGCCAGGGCTTCCCGCGGGCGCCCCACCGCGAAGTTGGCCTGGCAGAGCGCCGCCAGGGCCTCGCCGCTCCGTGGCGCGCTCGCCACCCGCCTTTGGGCATGGCCCAGGGCGCGCCCTGGATGGAATCGGCAGGCAATGAGCGCGGCGTCGGCATCCAGCGACAGATCGGTGTCGGGCCGGGAGAGGGCGTCCGCGAAGACCGCATAGGCGCCTTCCGTATCTCCGATATTCTCCAGCACCTTCGCCTTGGCGCGGATAAGGTCGGCATGGAGGGGAGCCCGCGCGAGGGCGGCGTCCATGTCCGCAAGGGCCAGGTCTCGATCTTCCGTCCGCATCCAGATCAGCTGCGCCAGATCGGCGTGGCCAGGAACGCTAAAGGGGTTTCGCGCCAGGACAGACCGATAAGCGCTTTCGGCTTCGTCGAATCGGCCAAGGCCTTGCAGAGCCCGGCCCCGCACCAGCCAGGTTTCCGCCGCATCAAGCCCCTTCGCCAAGGCGCGGGTCGCCGCAGCTTCGCTTTCCTGCAGCCAGTCCGCGTCCCCCAAGGCCGAGGCGAGATTATGTTCCGCCACGCCGCTTGCCGGGGCAACTTCGGCGGCTTTGCGGAAAACGACAATGGCCTGATCCAAACGGCCCGCGGCCTTCAGGGCCGTCCCCTGGACCGACAGCAGGGCGAGGGTCGGGGGCCACCTCCCGAGTGCCGCCTCGACCTCCGCCACAGCCTCGTCGGGCCTCCCGGTCTCAACCAAAAGATAGCCCAGATTGGCCACGGCCTGCGGCGAGGCGCCCGCGCTGCGCAGGAGGGCGCGAAGGACCGTGATCGCGTCATCGCGGCGGCCGAGTGTGACGAGCCGCTCAGCCTCTTCAAGGGACGGAGCTGTTGTCGTCGCGCTCATCCGCCGCGGCCCTCCGCGCTCACCACCCACGGCGGCGTCTGATCAGTGTTTTCTTCCTGGTTGAACCGGTCCATGGCCGCCATGAGCTGGGCCACGACCTCACGCTCGGCCTCTGGCAGGCAGGGATTCCACACATCAAAGATCAGGATGATGCGGGGCTCGGCGCTGAGATTCCAGGCCTCATGCTCGATGGTGTCATCGAAAACCCAGGCGACGCCCTTCTCGACCCGCCGGCTGTCGCCTCCGACCCGAAACCCGCAATTGTCGGGGACGATGAGCGGCAGGTGGGCCACCGCGCGGGTATTGGCGACCCCCGTATGGGGCGGGATGCGGGTTCCCGGTTGTAAGATGGAGAACATCGCCGTGGGCGAACGCCTTTGCACCTTGGGTTGGGGGATCGCGGCCAAGGCGGCCATGGTCGCCGGACAGGCCTCACAATGGGCCGCGATGGGCTTGCCCTCGCGATAAAGGTGGTAGGCGCTCCAGCTGAAGGACCGATTGAGCTCTGCCCATTGGTCGAGCGGGAGGCTGTCGGGATAGTTTATGTAGGGTTCCAGCTCCGGCGACTGGGCCGCGCCCAGGGCGAGAAGGTCGCCAAGAATCGCGCCGGTGCTCGCCTCGAGATCCTCGATCCAGGGGAAATCCTCGCGCTCGAAGAATTCGATGGCGGGGAGACCCGGATAGTGAAAGCCCACCGGCTCCTGGTGATAGATCTTCCGCCGCCCTGACATGGCGTCGATAAATGTGCTTAGCCGCTTGGACTCAAGCGAACGCGGCGCCTCGGTGATCCCCAATTCGCGCCGCAGGCTGCTGGCCAGATCAGCCGTATAGCGGTCGCGAACCTCTTGCGCATGAGCCAGGGCCTTGCGGGTGGATTCAGCCAGGGGCGCGTCGTTGGGCAGAACATCGAGGGCGTGGCCGTAAGTCACGGCCGCCTGCTTTTCGCGCTTGAGACTCTCGAACAGGGAGCCCTTCATCAGAAGCGCGGGAAAGCAGCGCGGATCCAGGGTGAGGGCGCGCTCAAGGGCCCCCAGGGCGGCCTCGGGCTCGCCGAGGGAGCGACGGCAGGCGGCGAGGCCGATCCAGATATCGAGACGGCCCGGATCGAGGGCGACGGCGCGCTCAAAAAGACCGGCGGCGGATCTCGGGTCACCGAGCCTCATGGCCCGGTCGCCGGCCGCCTGCAGACTGTCAGCCGGTGAACCCGCGGTGAGGGTGCTCATGCCCCGGGCCTAGGCCGTCGGCGCCGTGATGACCCCGAAAGGTCGATCATGGATCCATTGCGACAGCACATACTTCTCGCCTCGCGTCACTTTCATTCCGGCATGGAGGCTTAAGGGATCCTGTTCGCCCTTGATGTCCACGTGAGCAAAATAGATGGCGTCTCCCTTGGCCCCCTTGGCCCGGAAACCCGCCTTGGGAAAATCGAGGTCCCCGCCATCGAAGTCATCATTCAGATAGAGCAGAAAGGTAACGATACGGTCGCCGCGATAGCCGCCTTCGACGCCATAGCCGCGATCGGCGTTCCCGAACCGGTCATAATGCGGTTTGATCTCTTGCCCCAAGTCGTAATGAAAGACCCGGGGCGGCTCCATGGCGAGGATCGGCAACTTGGTGAGGGCGGCGATGCGTTCGCGGACGGCCTGCACGATCAGATCGGTGCTCAGAATATCAAACTGAAAATCACCGCAGCTACGGTGCGGATCGACCTGCTCCATGCGTAGGTCGGGATGATACATGGTTCCGGCCCGCATCCGGCCCACGGTCTTGCCGCGTATCCAGTCGCAGACCGCGGGGCTCGCGAAGGGCGCGGCTTTTCTGACCCTGGGGGCCTCGCAAATGGGAATCCGGGGCGGCGGGGTCATCCAGGCGGAAATATCGATCTTCCCGATCGCCTCGCGCCAAGCGAGCGCGGCATCCCGTGGGTCCGACGGGGCTCGGAGGCCAGTCGCCAGAAGAACAAGTTGCCGCTGAGCGGCGGCGGAGCCGATCGCCGCGGCCTTGCCAAGAAGGTCGAGGGCGCCACCCCAATCGGGCAGGGCCAGAACACCGGCGGCGCGGATTGTCGCGAGGAGCTCAAGGGCGGGAACATGATCGTGATCGGCGGCCGCTGAGAGCCATGTCGCCGCTTCCTCAGGGTTTTGAGCGACGTCCGCGCCCACGAGCAGGCGCGCGCCCAGCTCCATCATCACACGGGCGTCGCCTTCGCGGGCAACGCGCCGCAGATCGTCCGCATCCGTGACGGACGAAGAACCGGTTTCGATCAAGGACGACAGCGAGACCATCCCATATTTCTATAAGCAATCACGCGCTGGGTCGACCCGATGACCCAAGGTGCGCTGAAACCTGGCCGGGCGCAAATCACCCGGTGGGATAGCCGAAACGCGAGACCCACGGCGCCAGGACCGGCAAAATCGGGCCCAAGGCCTCGCGGTAGCGCCGCCATTGTCCCGCCCCATCGGCATAGAGGCCCCGCGCGATCTGGGCGGAACTGGCGCTGGCGACATTCCCCTGGCGCCCGCGCTTGGCGATATCGAGCAGGTCCTCTCGCCAATCCACGCCGATGAAGTCGCAGACAGACCGCGCGACGCCTTCGAAATCCGCGATCAGCTCTTCATAGACCAGTCGGAATTCCGCCAGGGCCTGTTTCGGCCGAAGCGTCTCGGCGAACCGCATGGTGTCGCTATAGTTCGCCGCCGCGCGTCGAAGATCGAGAAATTCGTAGGTCGAGGCGTTCACATTGAACCGGCGGCGGAAGCAGCTGAACACCACATCGCGGGGGTCGCGCTGGGCGAAGATGATCTTCGCGTCGGGAAAGAGCTTGTAGATCAGGGGAAGCTTGAGGGTGTTGAAGGGGTTCTTGTCGACGAAGATCGCCCCGCCTGTCTCGACGCCGAAATCAGTGACCCGTCGCCAGTAATCCTCGCGATAGGCCGCCAGGGCCGAGTCGGGTTCGCTCGCGAGACGCTGAAGACCGATCTTATCGCCCATGAAATCCACCACGCTCGCCTGCAGTGTTTCGCGTTCCTCGAGCGTGACGACGTCGGGATGGTTGGCGAGCACGGTCTCCATGAGGGTTGTGCCGGAGCGGGGGAAACCCAGCAGGAAGATATGCCCCCCGGGCGCGCGGGTGTCGCTGAGGCTAAAGGCGCGCGCTTTCCAACGATCCGCATCCAACCGCTCGGCCCAGCGATTGAGCCAGCGCAGGGTGTCGGGAAGGGTCTCCTGGTGGGCCGCCTCGAAGCGCGGGGCAAACTCCTCGCGCAGGGTTGCATTGCCCTTGGCATAGGCGGCGAAGGCCTCGGCCGTGCGATCCTGGGCGTCAAGGGCGTCTCCCAGCAGGCTGAGGGCGATGCCACGATTGAGGTGGTCGAGATCGCGCGCAAGCATGGCGCGCAACCGGGTCTCGGCAAGAGCCGGGGCGCCCATTTCACTCTCGGCCAGGGCAATCTCCGCCGTGGGCAGGCCCGGCTGAAGGTCAAGCGCCCGCTGGCCATGAGCCCGTGCGGCTTCGGTGTCACCCCGGCGGGCGGCGAGATAGGCGAGATTGGCCCAGGCCTGGGCGTTTTGCGGGTGGATCTCCGCGGCCCGCGCATAGGATGTCTCGGCCTCGGCTGTCTCGCCAAGCCGTTCAAGCGAAGCGCCCCGGTTGAACCAGGCGGGGCCGAACTCCGCCGACAATGCCACGGCCTGGTCGAAACAGGCGAGGGCTTCGGCGTGCTGGTTCAGCTTCGCCAGGCAGAGACCACAAGCGTTCAGCGTCGAAAAGTCCCGGGGCGCAAGCACATGCGCCCGGCGCAGATCCGCCAGCGCGGCTTCGAAACGGCCCGCCTGTTCGTGACCCAGCGCCCGAAGGTTAAGGAGAAGGGGATGCTCCGCTCCCGCCGCCAGCGCGTCGGGGGCCAAACGGCACGCGAGGGGGATGTCCCCCGACTTTACCGCGGCAATGACCTGATCAAGCAACTGGCGACCGCTGGGAGACGCGGCCTCTGGCGCGTGGGCCATGGTCATGGGGCGGCGCCCATCAATCTGTCGCGTAGCCGAAGGCGTCGATCCAGGGGCGCAGTATGGGCGTGACCGGCGCCAGAGCGAAGTCATAGTGACGCCACTGGTCTATCGCCCCGTCATAGAGGCCGCGACCGACCTGAGTGCTGCTGGGCGTGGCGATGCGCCGCTCACCCGCCGTCTTGGCGAATCCTTCCAGGGCGGCGGTCCATGGCACACCCAGAAAGGCGCAAAGCTTCTGACCCGTGCCCGTGAAATCCCGGACCAGGTCCTCATAGCGATGCTGGAAAAGATCCAGCGGCAGGGCCTCGCGATAGGCCGCTCCCGACTCCATGACCGTCGCATAATAAAGCGCGGCGCCCATCAGTGTGTTGAACTGATACATTGAGGCGTTCATATTGAAGCTGCGGCGGAAACAGCTGAGGACCACATCTCGTGGATCGCGGATCGCGAAAATGATCTTCGCGTCCGGGAACATCTTATAAAGAAGCGGCAGGCGAAAAGTGTTTAGCGGTTGCTTGTCGACAAAGACCTTGCCCTTAACGTCGACGCCAAACTCGGCCACCCGTCTCCAGTAGTCTTCGCGAAACGTATCCAGGGAATCGCCCATCACATCGGCGAGACGCCCGACCCCGTCCGGGGAGGCCAGGAATTCGACCTCAGCCTTCAAGAGGGCGGGGCGCTCCTCAAGAGTGACAATGCCCGGGTGCGTCGCCAGCACCTGCTCCAGAAGCGTCGTGCCTGACCGGGGGAAGCCCAGTAGGAAGACATGGCCGGCGCAGGGTTGACGCGCGGCGGACCGGCGGGGCTTCGCCCAGGCCTGGGGCGGGGTGGCTTTGAAAGCTGTCAGCAGCCTCTGGACGCTGTCCAGCGCGGAACGCGCGCCCGGACGCTCATAGACGTCTGCGTGCAGGTTGCGCAGGTCGCCTTTGCCTTCGGCATAGGCCCCATAGGCGTCGGAATAGCGCTTCTGGCCGTCGAGGGCGTCGCCCAACATGATCTTGGCGTTGGCCCGGGCCAGGGGCTTGAGATCGGTGAGAACAATGAGGGCGCTCAGGCGAAGCTCCGCCGCGGGATAATCCTGCAGACCCAGCTCAATGCGCGCCAGGTTCATCAAGGCGTCAGTCTGGCGGGAATCCGCCGCCGCGGCGCGCTCCGCGAAGTTCCGGGCCAGAGCCCAGTCCCGGCGGCGCACGGCGAGGCCTGACAGCCCCGCGAGGGCGTCGGCATGGGTAGGGGCCAGGGCGACTGTGCGTTCCCAGGCGGACTGCGCCTGGTCCAGCGCACCCAGTCCCTCCGCCGCCCAGCCGTAACCAAAATTGGCCTCGATCGCGCGCGGGTCGCGCTTCAGCGCCTGCTCGAACACCTGAGCGGCTTCCGGCCGACGCCCCAGTTCGATCAGGCAAAAACCCACCAGCGTCATCAGGACCACATTGTCCGGATCCCGTTTCAGGCCCTCGCCGAATTCGAGAATCGCCGCGTCGAACTGGCCTGATTGCTTCAGGCTGAGGCCGGCAAGGTGGTGAATAAGGGGGTCTGAAATGCCCTGCTTCCGGGCCTCAAGAGCCATTTGAACCGCGCGGCCGGGATGTGTCGTCGCCAGACGGCGAATGTCGGCCAGCTTCGTTTCGGCGGCGCTCGCGACGTCTGACAAGAATGGCCCCTTCAGGAGTGGCGCTAAATGCGATCAGCAGCGACGGCAAAATCTCAGCGTAAGAAAGCCTAATCGCCAGCCCTAAGGGGTGCAAGTTTCTCATCACGCAAAGCGCGAGCGGCCAAAACGAAAAGGCCGGAGGCGAATTCACACCTCCTTTTGGGGTGAAATCTGATCGNNTCGACTCCGGCCTTGAAAGAATAGTCACGACGCGTGGGACTTCGCCGCCCCACGCGCCGCCTTTAGGATTAGAAGTCGGCGGTCACGCCCAGATAAAACACCCGTCCGAGCGGGTCGTAGACCTGAGGATAGGTGTTGGCGTTACCCGCCGGCGGCGAGGCGATGCCGAAGCTATTGCTGTCCACCAGCGGCGGCGTCTTATCGAAGACGTTATTCACCCCGCCGCTGAATGTATAGCGATCCTTGATCTTATAGGTGAACGAGAGGTCGAAGTAGCTGTACTCCGGAATGTGCGCGTCCGTCGCCAGCGTATCCTTAAACCCGTTCTGGAACGCCGGCACATTGGTGTCGAAATCCAGATTGGTCGGGCCGAGGTAACGCCAGTTCACCGACAGCAGCAGATTCCAGGGCGTCTTCCAGCTCACCCGCGCCTGGTGACGCCATGTTGGCGTAGGCGTGCCGCAGGTGGTGCCAAACAACCCGGCGCAGTCATAGGTCTCGCCAGGGAACGACGTCACCAGCTTGTCCACCCAGGTGCCTTCGAAGTGGAAGAGCAGGGAGCCCCAATCCGTATGACCAAACTCGGGGATCGGGTAGCGATAGCTGGCTTCCACGTCGAGGCCTCTTGTCGACAGGGCGCCGGCATTGACCTCCGTGGTGATGACATTGCCCTTGCTGCCGACCTGAGAGCCGCCAAAGATCGCTCCCGTCACGGGATCACGATCGATGAGGGCGCAGGAGGTGAGGTTATCCTGCAGGGCGCAGCTATTGAGGATCAGGCTGAGCGGCAGGGAAACGATGGCTTTTTCAACATAGATGTCGAAGTAATCCACCGTCATCGAGAAGCCCGGCACGAAGGTGGGCGTGAAGACAATGCCCACGGACTTGGTGGTGGCCGTTTCAGGCTTCAGATCAGGGTTACCACCAGAGATGACGCCGCACTGGGCGGAGACGCACTGGGGAATGGTGCCGTAGACCGTGCTCGCGAACGTGGCTTCGCTCACATTGGGGAAGCTCAGCTTGTAGGTGTTGTAGCACTGAGCCGCGGTATAGGCGGGCGATGACGTGGCGCAGGGATCGCTTCCGCCCACGAGGCCTGGAACTTGCGGATCGAATAGATCCTGAACGCTCGGTGCGCGAACGGCGCGCTCATATGAACCCCGCAAGCGGATGTCCGGAATGACCTGCCAGTCGAGACCAAGTTTGTAGGTGCTGTTCCCGCCGCCGAAGGCATAGTTCGAGTAGCGGTAGCCGCCCTCGAACGTCAGGTCTTCCACCAAAGGAACGTGCTGGATGAGCGGTACGCGCAATTCGCCGAACACGTCCTTGTCGCTCTGCGCGCCGGAGACGGGAAGCGCCGCGCCGCCGGCGCCGGCCAAGTCGCCGCCCTCGATCACCGAGTCGTAGGATGTCGAGAGATATTCGCGGCGGTATTCCGCGCCGAACGACACGCCCGCCGCGTCATTGGCGAGCGGCGACTTGATTCCGTAGCGACCGAGGTCATTGGAGATCGAGAAGGTGATCACCTGCTCGGTGTCCACGCCCTGAGAAGTGGCCGAACCATCAAGATAGTTCAGCGCCGCCGAGGTCACGCCGCCGGGGGACCAGATGTTGTAGGGAACGCATGATCCGCCGCTGGCGCAAACGGCGGTCCCGTTCGGGCCCGGAATGACATCCAGAGCGTTGAGCAGGTGGCTATTCAGGAAATAGCCGCCCTCGGTGTCCGTGGCGCGGGTCTCGCCGAATTGGGCGGAAAAGTCATAGGTCCAACCCTGACCGATATCCCCCTTGGTGCCGATCACGATGCGGTAATCATCGTGCAGGATGGCGCTGGTCCGGCCACCGCCTTCAACGTTCCGGCGACCGATGAACGCCGAGGCGGTTTGTCCCGGTGTGTAAGGTCCAGCTCCGCAAAGTGTCGTCAGCTGGGTCGCGTTGAGCAGGGGGTCATTGCAGGGAATGGTATATTCATTTTCCCCATAGAATGAACCAGACGGGCCGATCTGAGCCACGTTCGAGTCATCCATGAACATGAAGTTCGAATAGAAGTTGAACGCCTTGTTGATGTCGTAGGTCGCGAAGAAGCCCGCCTGATAACGGGTGTCCGGACGCTGGATATAGTTCAGCGGGCCAAAGTTGTAGAGCTGGCTGTCGGCGAAGGGCGCAAGCACGCCAGTCGCCGTGGTGGCACCCAAAACATTGAAGTTCTTACCCTTATTGGGCCCAGTTTCCGGGGTCAAGCGACCCGTGGCGTCGGTGGACGAACCACCGCAATATTGCTGCTGGGTATTGGTGTTGTTCGTCGACAGAGAGCAGGTGCTGTAGTCATAGGTGGACTCCAGGACCGGATCGATCTCGGTATAGCCGAGATAGAATTCCACGTGTCCCTTGTCGTCCGGCGTCCCGATACCCCCGGTGATGGTCACCGTGTGGCGCGCGCCGGCGAACTTGTTTCCAGACGGAAGGTTCAGGGAAGGGAACCCAAAGCTGTTCACGCCCAGCGCGTTAGCGGCGCGGATCTGGCCGCTGTTGTTGTCATGATCGCCCACCGAATTGGTTGAACTGATCTCGAGGCCCGTAAAGTCCTTTTTCATGATGAAGTTCACGACGCCAGCGATGGCGTCGGAACCATACACTGCCGAGGCGCCGCCCGTCAGAACATCGACCCGGTCGATCAGGGCCGGCGGAATAAAGTTGATGTCCACTTCGTTGGCGAAGGGGTCGCCGGGTTGAACCCGCTTGCCGTCGATCAGAACCAGAGTCCGCTGGGCGCCCAGGCCACGAAGATCGACTGTGGCGATCCCGTAGGAGCCGTTCGACTCATATTGGCCTTGGTCGGCGAAAACCTGAGGTAGGTCGTTGAGGAAGTCCTCGACGTTGACCGTACCCTTGAGCTGGATGTCCTGCTTGTTGACGGTGCTGACCGGGCTGACGCTGGTCAGGCCCTTCTGCGGGATGCGCGACCCGGTGACGACAATTTCCTGAACCGCGGTCGTGTCGGCCGCGGGGGCGGCCGGCGTGTCGGCCGCATAGGCCATACCCGCGGCGCTCAGCGCGACGCCGGTGATCATGGACGAGGCCAGAAGCCTGGCGCGCATCGTGGAGCTAGTCAAAGCTTGGAGCCCTCCGTAAAGGCCAATCGACGCGTCGAGGCGACGAGATGGCCTAATTTGTCTGGTGTGATCGTTGAAAACGTTCGTTGTGAGGGAGTTAGTTGGCCGCCCCGGAATCGGTCAACGGGTAAAGCGGCCGGCCCTTCGGTTCGCCCCTCTTCTGTCACTTTCTAGTCACAGATAGCCGCGATGCGCACATTACAGCCAAATTTGACCTCAAGGAGCCGGAGTTGATGACGAGCATTGCGCGCTTTGTGGCCGTTTCGTCGGTTTTGGGCATTGCGCTTGCGTGGGCCTTGCCTTTGGAGGCCGCGCCAGCGCCTCCGCCGAGCGCCGGGCAGGTGAAAGCGGTCATCGATTGTCGCGCTATCGCCGATAGCGCGGAGCGCCTGGCGTGTTTCGACAAGGCCGTCGCCGCCATGGCCGCGGCGGAAACGAGCGGCGAGCTTTTGACCCTGGATCGAGAGCAGAGGCGCGCCGTGCGCCGCGAATCCTTTGGCCTGACCTTGCCGTCGCTCGACATTTTCAACCGAGGCGAAAAGTCGGAAGAGGCGAACCGGCTCACCGCCCATGTGGCATCCGCAAGCCTCAGTCTGGAGGGCAAATGGCTCATTCGCCTCGATGACGGGGCGCAGTGGGAACAGACGGACGATTATAGTCTCGACCACGCTCCCCATTCAGGATCGACGGTCGTCATTTCCAAGGGCGTGCTTGGAAGCTTCTTTATGAAGGTGGATGGCCAGCAGGCTATCCGCGCGCGCAGGGTTCATTGAGCCAGACCAGGACAGAGACGCCAGCCATGACCGAATTTCGATGCGTGACGCCCGCCTTCTGGGTCGCGCCCCAGATCAATATCGATGACGTGGCCCGCGCCAAGGCCGAGGGCTTCACCCTCATCATAAATAATCGCCCCGATGGCGAGGCGCCGGGGCAACCGTCGGGCGCTGAGATTGAAGCGGCGGCGCGCGCGGCGGGCCTTGCCTATCTGTCCGCGCCCGTGGTGGGAATGCCGGGGGCGAATCAGGTGGCCGCCGTCCGCGACGGCGTCGCTGGCGCGGCGAAAACACTCGCCTATTGCCGCTCTGGAACCCGCTCGATCATGACCTGGGCTCTAGGGCAGGCCCGCCCCGAAAACCGGTCGGAGCTGGCCCGCCTGGGCGCCGAGGCGGGCTATGACCTGAGCCCGGTCCTTGGTGTCTGATCCGCCGACGCGGGAAAGATCAGTAAGGCCTCGTCATCAATGAGGTGTCGCCTGGGCGCCCATCATGTTGCGTTGGGCGTCGGCCCTTTGCTCATCCCACTGCGATTTGGTCATGCAGACGCTCTTGCCGCCGAGGCGCGAGCCGGTTTCCTCCTGGTGCTTGCAGATCACCGGATCCTTCTTCTTCGCCGGGGGCGCCGGGGCCGGGGCCGGCGGGCCGGACATCGGCGCATCTTCATGAACGCGGCCCGCAGGTTGAGCCTGGGCGGCGACGGACGCGGTCAAGATCGCGGCGGCGGCGGCGGTAAGAGCCAAAAAGCGCATTTCAGTCACTCCTGATCAGTGAAGGAAAAACAGAACGGGCGAAGAGCGGCGCCTTGAAACCCAAGGGCCGCGCGGTCTTTATCGCCCCATGATACCTTATGTTCGCGACATCGATATCGCCTATGGCCGTTGCGATCGTGTTTCGCCCCTGATCCGCCGGGTGACGGCCAATAATCCCGGCCCCTTCACCTTTAAGGGCACGGGAACCTATATCGTCGGCCAAGGCGTGGTGGCGGTGATCGATCCGGGCCCCGATATGCCCGATCACCTGGATGCGATTCTCGCCGCCACGGCGGGCGAGCGGGTCAGCCATATTCTCATCACGCACCACCATGCCGATCACTCGCCCCTGGCCCGAGCCCTGTCGGCGGCCACCGGGGCGAAGGTCTGGGGCTGCGCGGTGGCCACGAAGCCCATCGAGGGCGAAGTGAAGCTCGAGGCCGGCTACGATGATTTCACCCCCGAGGTGTCCGTCTGCGGCGGCGCGGTGATTAAAGGGGAGGGCTGGACCCTGGAGGCGATCCCGACGCCCGGGCACACCTCGAATCACATCTGTTACGCCCTGCCAGAGGAGAACGCCCTCTTCTGCGGCGATCACATCATGGGCTGGTCCACCACGGTCATCACCCCGCCCGACGGCGATATGGGAGACTATCTGCGCAGCCTGGAGACGGTTCGCGCGCGGGGATTTTCGACCCTCTGGCCGACGCACGGCCCGCCGATCCGCGAGGTCGATGCCTTCATCGGCGCCTATATCGACCATCGCCGCGCCCGGGAGGCCCAGATCCTGGAACGCCTCGCCGCCGGCGAGACCCAGATCACGGCCATGGTCCCGACCCTCTACGCCACCGTGAACCCCGGCCTCTGGCCCGCCGCCGCCCGCTCGCTCCACGCCCACATCCTCGAACTCGTCAAATCCGGCCGCGTCACGGTGGATGGGGCGCCTGAGCTAGGGAGCGATTACCGGTTGGCGGTATCTCACTGACGCAACAAGATTTTCCACAGATGAACACAGATGGACACAGATAAGTCGATTAGAGAACGAGCCGTTTATATTCAAGGCGCGAAGCGCCAAAATTGACTAGCAGAGCTCGCCTACGACCCGATGCTTTCAGATAATTTAGGGCTTGTCCCTGATCGTTCATTGTCAGGGCGGCTTGCGCCTTTAGCTCGACGATAATCGCGTCATAACAAAGAAAGTCGGCGCGATAGCCCACGCCTAAAGCGACGCCTTTGTAATCGATGGCAAAGGGCGCCTCGCGGACAAAAGGAATACTGCGTGTCGAAAATTCGACGGCGAGAGCGGCGTGGTAAACGGCTTCTAGGAAACCATGGCCCAAGACGGAATGGACTTCCATTGCCGCGCCGAGGATCGCGTAGCTCTCCGCATCCCTCTCATCTGTGTCCATCTGTGTTCATCTGTGGAGAAAACTTATCCCTAAACCGCCTCCGCCCGCGCGGTTGGCAGCACGTGGCCCGCAAAGCGGGTGCGGATGAGTTTTTTGTCGATTTTACCGGTGGCGCCCAGCGGGATCTCGTCCACGAACAGCACCTCGTCCGGCATCCACCAGCGGGCGATTTTCCCCTCAAGATGGGCCATGAACTCCGCCGTCGTGGCGCTTTCCCCGTCCCGCAGCTTTACGAGCAATAACGGCCGCTCATCCCATTTGGGGTGCGCCACGCCGATCACCGCCGCCATCAGGGCCTTGGGGTGGCTGGCGGCCATGTTCTCGATCTCGATGGAGCTGATCCACTCGCCGCCAGATTTGATCACGTCCTTGGCCCGGTCGGTGATCTGCATGTAGCCGGAGGGGTCGATGGTCGCCACATCGCCGGTGTCGAAGAACCCGGCCTCATCGAGAATGACCCCGCCTTCGCCCCGGAAATATTCTCCCACCACGAAGGGGCCCTTAATCTTCAGCCGCCCGAACGTCACCCCGTCCTGGGCTATCGCCTCCCCCGCGTCATCGGTGAGGGCCAGCTCGACGCCCAGCGGCGGGCGGCCCTGTTTCAGCTTGAAGGGCACCTGATCGTCGAAGGGCAGGGCGGCCACCTCCGGCGTGGGTGTGGAAAGGGTGCCGAGCGGCGAAGTCTCGGTCATGCCCCAGGCCTGAACCACCTCCACCCCGTAGTCGTCGTGGAAAGCCCGCACGATGGCCTCGGGCACCGCCGAGCCGCCGATAACCACGCGCTTGAGGGTAGTCAGGCGCTCTCCGGTCGCCTTCAGATGAGCGAGCAGCATCTGCCAGACCGTCGGCACGGCGGCGGAAAAGGTCACCTTCTCGGTCTCCAGAAGCTCCAGGATCGAGGCGCCGTCCATCTTCGGCCCCGGCATCACCAGACGCGAGCCCACGGCGGGGCAGGAGAAAGTCAGACCCCAGGCATTGGCGTGGAACATGGGGACCACGGCCAGCACCGTATCGGTCACCGACAGGCCCATGACATCATGTTGCAGGGTCGAGAGGGTGTGCAGGAAATTGGAGCGGTGCGAATAGAGCACGCCCTTGGGGTTTCCCGTCGTGCCAGACGTGTAGCAGAGGCCGCAGGCGGTGTTCTCATCGAATTCGCCCCAGACGCAGTCCGCGCTTTGCCCTGCGATCAGGCTCTCGCTGGCCAGCAAGCTGCCAACTCCAGTCTTCGCCACATGATCCTCGTCTGAGAGCACGATGATCCGCGTTACGCTGGGCATGCGATGGCGGTTTTCCGCTAGCATGGGCAGGAACGTCAGGTCGGTGATGATCACCTTATCCTGGGCGTGATTGATGATGTAGCAGAGCTGATCGGTGAACAGCCGGGGATTTAGGGTGTGGCAAACCGCACCGATGCCCATGATCCCGTACCAGGCCTCGATATGACGCGCGGAATTCCAGGCCAAGGTCGCCACCCGGTCGCCCGGCTCTATACCGAGATCCAGCAGGGCGTTGGAAAACCGCTTGGCCCGCCCGTGAATCTCCCCCCAGGTCGTGCGGACGATCGGCCCCTCCACCGAGCGGGTGACCACCTCGCGATGGCTATGCCATTGCGCGGCGTGGGTGAGGATCTTGTCCACCGTCAGGGGCCAGTCCTGCATCAAACCCAGCATCGCGCTCTCCCGTCCCCAAATGTAACTGTCTTCTTGGGCTCAGGTTTTGGGGCCAAGCCACGCCGCCGTCCAGCCTTTTGGGTTCAGGGGTAAAGGCGCGTCGTCGTCCAGCCGCCCTCGGCGCGGTGAAACACCAGGCGCTCATGCAGGCGGAATGGGCGGTCGCGCCAGAATTCGATAACGGCTGGCACGACCCGATAGCCTGACCAGTGCGGCGGGCGGGGAACCTTGCCCAGGCCAAATTTCAGCCCCGCCTGGGCGATCCGTTTTTCCAGGGCCAGGCGGTCTTCCAGCGTCGCGGATTGCTCGGAAGCCCAGGCGCCGATCTGGGCGGAGCGGGCGCGGGTGGCGAAATAGGCGTCGGCCTCTTCGGCGCTCACGCTGTGGGTCTCGCCCCGCACCCGCACCGAGCGGCGCAGGGATTTCCAGTGGAAGGTGAGGGCGCAGCGCGGGTGGGCGGCCAGCTCCTGTCCCTTGGCGCTCAGGGTGTTGGTGTAAAAGACAAATCCCCGCTCATCGACGCCCTTGAGCAGCACCATGCGCGCATCGGGCATCCCTTCCGCATCCACGGTAGAAAGACACACCGCATTGGGATCATTGGGCTCGCTCGCCGTCGCCTCGCGCAGCCATTCCGAGAACAGCGCGATAGGATCGGTCGCGCTCAGCAGCGGCGGCGGTTCGGCCGCCTTCACCGCCCGCACATACTCATCCTCGGCGGGGGAGGGGGGGATCAGGGTCGTCTCGCTCATGCCGGGGGATATAGAGATTTGCACTGTCGGTCTCAAAGGGCGCCCAGAAAAAGGGTTTGGGCATTTGCCCCCCACGCCCCTTTTCCGCTAAACCCCGCCCTCCCGCTCCACAGCGGCGATCCGCACTCGTAGCTCAGCTGGATAGAGCGCTGCCCTCCGAAGGCAGAGGTCACAGGTTCGAATCCTGTCGAGTGCGCCATGCCGCCGCGCCCTCCGGGCTTCGCAGGACCAGCGTCCACATCTCGGGGCGAAGCAGGATGCCCTCCGAAGCCCCGGCGAAGGAAGACGCCCTTACGTCGTTCGTAGGCGAATCCCCAATATGCTGGCGATGGAGTCTGCGACCTTTGTCATCATGGCGGTCTCAATCCTGCCCAGGACGTCGGCGTGGCGCGCTTCAATCGTGGCAATCTTGCTGGGTCGAATGACGGAGGCCGCCGGCAACCCCGCGGAGGCGAGATTGGTAATGTCCAAGTCATGCGGCCAGCGCCGGTTTTCCGCGCTCGTGATCATAACGACCCACAATAAGGCATTGCCTTCGCCGACCTGGGATTCTGATACGACGAGCGCCGGGCGGTGCTGGCGGGTGGATTTATCCGTGTAAGGGAAGGGAACGCGGACGACGTCCCCTTGCCTAAAGCTGTCCATAGGCTTGCCGATCCGCGGCGCTGTCCCATTCCCAGAAGGCGCCAAACGGATCCTCGGCGGGAAGCGGCTGGGCCTTGGTCAAAACGACGCGTTCGCCTTCGATAACATAAGCGAGTTCGTCGCCCTCCTCGAGGCGCAACGCCATTCTGACGGGCTGTGGAATTGTCGTCTGGGCCTTGCTCGTCAGTCGGCTTGTGATCATGGGAGAGCCTCCGCATCCGTCAATTCCTTACAGTAAGGAAAATCAGGGGGATAGCAAGAAGGCGCGGCCTCTCCGCCAAGCGAAGGCCGGGCGGGGCGTCTTCAGCCCCTCCTAAATCTCCCCCAACCTCGCGAAATTGGCGATGTGTTCCGCGGCGCGGAAGGTCAGGGCCTCGATGGTCAGGGTCGGCTGGCCGCGGCCGGAGGTCACCATGCTCGAACCGTCGGAGATGAAGAGGTTCTTCACGTCGTGGGTGCGGTGGTATTTGTCGATCACCGAGGTCGCCGGGTCATTGCCCATGCGGCAGGTGCCGAGCAGGTGCACCCCGCCTCGGGCCTCACCCACGGGTTCGGCGACGATCTCCTTGGCGCCGGCCGCGTCCATGATCTCGGCGGCGCGCTCGACCTGCCAGTTCGCATGCTTCACGTCGTCCGGGTGGTCCTTGTAGGTGACCCGCATCGCTGGCACGCCCCAGTCGTCCTTCAGGTCCGGATCGATGTCGACGCGATTGGTCTCCTGCGCCAGCGACGTGCCATGGCCCGCGCAGGTCATCCAATAGGTGTAGGATTCCAGGTATTCCTTGAATTCAGGGCCCCAGGTCGGCGTCCCCTTGGGCACGTTCTGGCCCCAGCTGAGGGGGCCCCCGGAGCGCGCATCGAAGCCGCCGCCGCCATAGAAGCCGCGCCCCGGATCAGAATCGTAAAAATCGTGGATGACGCGCGTGACATTGGCGCCCTTGTACTCGTTGAGCGGGTGCTCGAACCGGGCCTGGGCGCCGCCGCCCTTGTTGAACATCAGATAGCGGCCCACCGCCCCGCTGGAATTGGC